>BA000048.1:336187-672375 GCA_000270325.1 Candidatus Caldarchaeum subterraneum
CTCATAAGAACAAGCTTCCAACGCTACCGGGAAAAAGACCCCGAAGCCTTCATGAGGAGGGGCCCATGCTTGTCAGCCGAGGCCGCTTCTTTCTTGAGACAGTTCGGCACCCTCAGGGCCCTCGGCGTCGACACGATATCAATATCTTCTCCCATGAGAAGAGAGGAAGGGCGTGAGGCTCATCGCAGACTCCTTGTCGGCAGAAGTTTCCTGATTATCGAGGACATGGACTTGCATGATAAGCCCAGTGTGTTCAAAAGAGTTGTGGTGGCTCCGCTTCTCGTGGACGAGGTTGACAGCGCCCCGTGCACGGTTTTGGCGGAGGTTTAGGCTAGTCCGCCTGCTGCGAAGGAGATGAGTGCGAGAAGCATCCACAGCAGTGTCAGGTTTTTCTGCTTCTTGGCTTCAGCGGGTTCGGGGTTTTTGATTATGCGTATGCTGCTGTAGACGAAGCCTGCGTCGGCTGCGGCCACAAGTGGTAGATATAGAATGTTTACCACCTTGAGCAGGTATGGAAGCGGGCTGAGCATCACCGCGGCGATGTAGAACCCTGCCCCTACCCTAGAAGCCGTCCTTAGCCCACTTTTCCGCGCAATCGTTGCCACCCCTCTCACTGCATCACCTTCCACGTCGGTGATGCCTTTGATGACTTCTCTGCCTGTGTTCGCCAAGAAAGCCAAAACCACGAAGACAACAACACGCCAAGACACATATCCGTCGGCGAGCAAAGAACCATAGAGAAAAGGAGCAACCACGGTGAAGCTCACAGCGAAATTGCCTACCAGCCCAGCCTTTTTCAGAAACATGTTGTAAACTGTTGATACAGCCAAAGCCACCGCAGCCATCAAAAAACATGCCGTGGATGACAAGAACGCGGTGAGAAGTCCTGCGCCAGCCAAGATAGAGGATAGAGCGACAGCCGAGGTCGGCGAAACCTCGCCCGATGGTATGGGGCGTCTAGGGTTATTGACCAAGTCAACCTCCCTGTCGAAGTAATCGTTTAACGCCATGGACGAGCCTGTTAGTCCGAATGATGTTACGAATGCGTAGAATATCTGCTGGGGGTTGATGGCCCGTGTTTCGGAGAACAACACACCTATCAAGACAGCGAAAAACATCAGCAATCCGTTGGGCGGCCTCACCAACCTTAGAAGAGACATTATCCTCATTTTTTCAGCCTACTTGTTCCAGAGGTCGACGGTTGAGGCGTGGTAGTAGACCACCTCGTTGCGTCTATCCAGAACAGCCACGACAGCTACTTTATCCATGGCTCTGCAAGACCTGACGAGCGAAATAAGCTCGTCCACCGACACGCTTTCACCCTCATACAGGGGAATAACCAGATATTTAGCAGGCTTCGCCGGATACTCGCCTCTCTCGAAAACCCTGAACCTTAGCTTGGGGCCGAACCCCTCCTTCACCACATAACGTCTCTTACGCAAATCCATGTAGATAACGTAGTCCCGCCAAAGGTTGTGGTCACGCTCAGCGAAGAAGCTAAGCAGCTCACTGAAGCCGAGCTTCCTCCCAGACCGGTAAACCTCCGCCTTGCCATGGTTTACAAGGTAAAGCGTTTCAACCTGGCTGAAGAAATATCGTTTCTCACCCCGCATATCGCCGTAGCCACGTTCCCTGAACCAGCCTAGGTCCCCCTCGACGAAAACAACTTCGCCATCATTCAACAACTCGAGGCTTGCAGCCACGCTGACTACTTCCTCGCCCAACCCCGAAACAGGTTAGGAAGCCTACTCTATATATACATACAGAAACGGCATATTTGATAAAGCATAAGAAAAGGCTGTTTGGAGTATGGTTGGTGAAGAATCCTAGAGCCGTCCTTTTACTGGCTGTCGTTGCGCTTCTGACAGGGTTTAGCCTCTTCGAGATAGTGCCACCTATCTCGACCAGTTCTCTGCAGTTTGACATAAGGTTGAGCGAGGCCCCGGCCCGCCCCTACATACTCAGGGTAAGAGTTGAGCAAAAGCCTGTAGAGGGGTTCGCCGCCGTCCCTGTTCCAAGGGTTCTCGTATCTCTCGACAACTTCACCACCGTCACAAACCTAAGCGGCTACGCTTTCTTCACAACAACACCCGGCAAACACGTCATATCTGTCGCATCCACCACAGCCACTCTCCCAACCTATGCAGTAGATGTAGAGGTGACGACAAGGATAACCGAGCTGGTTATTAGATTCGTGGAGACAAGGCTCAGCCTACAGTCCTTGGACGTGGTGATGGACACATCAACCCAGACAACATACGTCACAACCACCTACACACCGCCAGTCAACAGCAGCCTCTACGTGGGAAAACCCTATCTAACCTACATCGACCAAAATAACTATCTCAAACGACACATAGGCGAGGACACAGTTTCATACCTTCCCGGCCCCATTCCACAATACAGAGGCCCATTCAACGAGATAAAAACAGGCGAAACTCTTCAACCCTACACAGCATCCGTGTCAATCGAGGGTCTCGTTCAGCTAGTGATTCTTAAGGAGAGCTTTATCCCAGCATTCTACGTCGAGACGCAGCTAACAAAACGGGAGTGAAAGGGAAATGGAGTCTCTCCTATACAACGTCTCGTTCTGGCTCATGCTAAACATCTTCCTAGTCGCAGCCATCGTCAGCCTCGTCCTCGTCAACCAATCCAGGTCCAAAAACAAACAACCGCCCAACTCATCACAACAAATCATAACCCTGAAGGAAGAAGAGGAACTATTCAAACAGTTGCTGCAGAAAGGTGAAAAAAGAGATGCCGTCGTCAAAGTTTTTCCACAGGTCTTTAAAAAAATATGCAAAACTGCAAACGTTGAGACAAGAGGCTACACCTTCAGGGAGGTCCTCAACTCGGGCCGCATCCCACAGACCTTTGCAGCGTATCTGTCCAGTATGTATGAGGTTTTTGAGCCCGTGAGGTATGGGGAGATGAAGCCTACGGAGGAGACGCTTGCCAAATTCGAGGAGAGTTTACACAGGCTTTCGGAGGAATTCTGGTATGATGGTTGAAAATGCTTTTTTCATACTGCTGGCGTTGATGCTTGCGGGAGCATTATCGCTTCTGGCTATTCCACGTGAAAAGAAAAGGAAAGATGTTGCTCGGGGTGAGGGTGTGGTGCTTGACCAATACGCGGATTTGGTGAAACTGGTGATGGATGGTGAGGTGAGGGAAGCGTTGAAAAGAGTTAGGAGATATGTTGAGAAGGAGACCGACACTGAGAGAAGGCGGCTGCTGAAGAATGTGGAGGCTGAGTTGAGAAAACATGTCTAATCTGTTTGCTGCTATGCTTGGAGAAGGTGTAAAGGCTGAGGTAGGTAAGGTAGTGGTGGGGATGCATGACGCCATAGAGTCCCTGATTATCGCGTTGTTGACAGGTGGCCACGTCATAATGGAAGGCGTTCCAGGCCTCGCGAAAACTCTTCTCGCAAAATCATTCGCCATGTCCCTGGGACTAAGCTTCAAGAGAATACAGTTCACGACCGACATACTTCCATCAGACATAATCGGCGGCCTTGTCCTCAACAGAAAAACAGGCGAGCTGGAGTTTAAGCCTGGCCCGGTTTTCGCCAACGTGGTTCTGATAGATGAGATAAACAGGGCTCCTCCGAGAAGCCAGTCGGCGTTGCTCGAGGCTATGCAGGAGAGGCAGGTGACGGTCGAGGGCGTGACCTACAAGTTGCCTGAGCCTTTTCTCGTCATCGCCACACAGAACCCAGTGGAGCTTGAGGGCACCTTTCCTCTTCCCGAAGCAGAGATAGACCGCTTCATGATGAGAGTAATAGTCTCCTACCCAAGCCGCGAAGAGGAAATCCAAATTCTCAAGATGAGGGACATGCTCGGCGAAGATATCCCTGTCCAACCCGTGATAACCAGCGACCTGCTCAACCTCGCCATGGACGAAGTGAGGCATGTCAGGGTAGTCCCCGAGGTATTGGAGTACATCGTTGAAATCGTCATGAGAAGTAGGAAAGACACTCGGCTGATGCTTGGAGCGAGTCCGAGAGCTGAGATTGCTCTTCTATACGCGGCCAAGGCTTTGGCTGCCCTGAACAACCGTGTATACGTTATCCCCGATGACGTTAAGAGGGTGTGCTACCGTGTGCTCAATCATCGTCTCATGCCTAAGCCCGAGTACATCGACCTCTCCAAGAAAACCGACTACGGATTCGTGGAGAAAGTCATTGAGGAATATTTGTTGGAGACAGAGGTTCCGATATGAAGCTAACAGCCCAAGGCTACAAAACACTCGTCTCCATGTTTATCATAGTGTTTTTCGCGTCAACTGTCTCGGTGTACAGGGCTTTGAGCCTCTCAATCTACATTGTGGGGGTTTTCATCCCTCTCTATTGTTTTTTCGCCGCCTCATCTCTAAGAATGCTTAGCCAGAACGATTTTCTTTTTTCTCGACATGTTAGGAGAGCGCTTTTGCGAAAAGGTGAACATGCTGAGGTGCGTGTTAAGGTTGAGAACAAGTCGGGTCGAAGAGTTAGAGTCCGTGTTTTAGAACGTATAGACGGACTCAAGGTTGTTGAGGGTAGTGTTCAAGCTGAAAGAAACTTGGCCCCAGATGAACTCCTCGAACTCTCCTACACTGTCACCTCCCATGGACGCGGCATAGGTCTCCTCGGGCCGCTGGTAGTGCATGTCTTGGACGACTACGGCATGGTCTACAAAGAATTCACGCTGGGAGAAGAGGTGAAGATTGTTTTCACGGAACACGTCATAGGCCAGCCGAAGCTCTCTGACGCGGTAAAGACGGTGTTCCCCACCCCCTATGCAGGAACAGGCTCCTCCCATGAATACGGTGTAGACGACATTTTCCGCGAGATAACAAGGTATGAAGAGGGGCAGCCGCTAAAAGCCGTTGATTGGAGAAGAACAGCGCGAGAAAACGGGGAAATATTTGTTCGACGGTTTGATAAGCAAAACCGTCTCCGCATCTGTCTCGTGCTTGACTACAGCCATGGCAACATCTTGGGCAACCCATCGCTTCTAGACTCAGTCGTTGGAGCAGTATCTACGCTTGCCTCATCTGTTCTGGAGCGAGGTGACTCGGTAACCATAGTGGTCCCGGGCGCAAGAGAAGGTGTAGTTAAGGCGACTGGGCTGAGGGATTATTTCAGGCTATTGACCTTTCTCTCCACAGTAGCGCCAGTGTCGCAATACAGGATTGTAGATTGGTTGGAATATTTGCATGGTTTTGACGCCGTCTTCATGGTGGGCAGGTTCGCAAACCTTGACGAAGCCTCTCTAAAGACCGTGGCTGAGAAGGTTAGGCTGTACGGCGGCGTCTTATACTTGCTCGTCCCAACCTTGGAAAACGTGACGAGACCTGCGAAGGCATTGGAGGTTCTTGAACAGGCCCGTGTCCAGAGGCTTCGAAAAATCTACGGTCATGTCTATTTGGTTAGGCAGACGGATTTGCTGAACTATCTTGTTCACCTCCATAGAAGCTTGAGGATGATGATATGATGGATAAGCTTTTGAGGGCGGTGGCACTTCTACCCCCCGTTGTCCTCACATTATCAGTCTTGTCAATGCTGGATGTTTCAAACAGTTTCGTGTTTGTAGGGTTTTTCTCCCTTCTTTTCATCTCTGCGACAGACCGGTTCAAATGGGCAGGCATAATATTGGTCTATGTTCCCGCGGCCTACACCGTCTCGCTTCTGCTGACAGGCGTTGTTTCACCATTTCTCGGCCTGGCCGCTGGCTACATAGTTTCTGCACCCGCCGTCTTCGCGATATCAGCATACAGAAGCAATCTATTCACTGGATTGGTTGGAGGCTACTACGCGTCATATGTTTTCGCCCTTCTCCTAAACAACGTAACGTCAAGCGGTGTTGTGAGGCCCGAGAGATTGTTCATCATGCTTGTCCAAAACATCCTCGGCCTTTTCTCAACAGGGACAGTCAACATAACTCCCGCAAACCCAGAACCCGAGCTCATTTTCACGGTTCTCACAGCTTTAGCCTCCTTTGCACTCCTCACATCCTTCGCGGGCAATCAACTACAAAAAATAAACGAACCCTTCCTGAAAACCCTCATAACCTCACTAGCCCTGATGAGTCTCAGCATCTTCGTAGGCCAGCATTCGCCAGTGTTGACCCCCTATTTCCTACTGGCTTCATTTGTTCTGCTCACGGCTGCTTTAATGCTTTGGTTGCGCACCTCCCATGAATAGAGCACTGTATCTATTTGTGATTGCATTTCTGGCTGTCCCGTCTCAAGGACAGAGCATCGAGCCATATTGGCTAGTCGGGTTTGACGGCGACATCATGCTCCCGTTTCTCGATAGAGGTGTGCTCGAATGCGGTGTGGGTGAAAGTCTCGCGGTGAAACTTGTTGGCCGAGACGGATTCGTCGCTCTCGTTTCGCCTAATGGCCTAAGTGAAAATGTTTTTTTACGCGATGGGGAGAGAACGGTTCTCAGGAGGTTTGGGCCCGGTGACGCGGGAAACTGGACGCTTGTGGCCGACACCGGTCAGACACTCACTCTACAGGTCAGGCCACCGTTAGCGAAGCCGCCTGTGCAGGTTTTGGCTAGGTTTGAGGGACCCTTTGTTGTCTTGACGGTGTCAACATCTCCAAACACTTATGCGCTTTTCTTAGATGGACGTGGGGAGGGAGAAGTTGTCGCTGCAGGCTCTTCGATAGAGCTTGGTTTGAAGGGATTCAACGATACGAGGGTGAGAGTGGAGATAATAAGGAGGGAGCCGACAATAAGATACGGCGGGCTGCTCGACGGCTTGCCCTACACCATGCAGCTGGACCCCTTATCTGTCAACACAATTGTAGAGGGCAGGAGGATAAATGACTCGACGGTGTTCAGCGTGAGATTACCTGCCGATGGTGAGCAGGTTTCAGGCTTGAGGAAGATGGGTTTAGGGCCTCATCTCATCCGTCTCTACTCGGTCTCAGACAAACGGATTCTCTTGGAGAGGGAGGTTGTGGTTGTGCCAGAATCGATGAAAAGCTTCACGGGGTTGAGTCGTGCTGTCCGTGCGGATGTGTGGGCCGCGGCCGCCAAAAACTTCACAATCCTTGTCGGGGACGAGGCTGGCAACCTCTGGATTCTCCAAATCAGGCCGCCGATAGCCTTCATCCGCTTGTATGACCAAATTCATTCGAGATACGTGAAAGGTGTGGGTGTGGCTTTAGCCGATGGACAGGCCCAGAATTTAGATGAATGGACAGGGATAATCTTCGTCAACAGGATTGAGATAAATAACTATGGGAACAACAGCAGCTACAGCCCGTCTACAGAAACAAATGTGTCGCTTAACTTCAACGCAACATCGCTGACACTGCCCCTTACGGTGACGGCGGGAGACAGGGTGACTCTAAACCTCCAGCTCCATCAAGCCCATATCACACTTATCTGGCCCAACGGCACTACATACAAGGGCCCCGCCACTTTGACAATCAACTCGGCGAAATTTACAAACGCAACAGCGCTGCTTCTTCCCGTCGACAAATATGTTGTAAGAGCAGATAACCCGCCAAGCTTCTCCAGCAACGTTTACACCTTGACAGCCGACACTACCTGGACAATAATCATATTGGATAACCCTGCTGGTGTCGCGGGCTTTAGGGCGTCCGCCGTTCTTCTCACAGCCCTCCTAGTATACACCGTTTTTAGACTGCGTAAGACCTTTTATCGAGCGGACCTGTTTAGACGTGAGCAAAGATGAGAACCACGGTCTCGGTCATCAAGGCTGATGTCGGAAGCATCGCTGGACATCATAAGCCTCACCCCAAGATGATGGAGCTCGCGTCTGGGAAACTAGCTGAAGCCGAGAACACAGGTCTCATAAAATCTGGATACGCCACACACTGCGGGGACGACATTATCCTAGTGATGAGCCACGGCAAAGGTGAAGACAATCCCGAGATTCATGGCCTCGCATGGAACATTTTCAGAGAAATAACCGAGAAAGTGGCCAAGCCGATGAAGCTCTATGGAGCAGGACAAGACCTTCTATCGGACGCATTCAGCGGAAACGTCAGAGGACTGGGTCCTGGCGTCGCCGAGATAGAGTTTGAGGAGAGAAAATCGGACCCGGTGATAGTTTTCGCAGCGGACAAAACCGAGCCAGGCGCATGGAACCTCCCGCTATACCGCATCTTCGCCTCACCCGAGAACACAGCGGGCCTGGTCATAGACCCCACTCTACATGACGGGTTCAGGTTCGAGGTCCTAGACCTTGTGGAGTCCTGGTCTGTTTTGCTCAAAACACCTGAGGAGCTCTATGACCTTGTTGCGCTGCTAGGGACAGTTGGACGATATGCTGTTTCCAAGGTTTATAGGGCGAGTGATGGGGAGCCCGCCGCGGCCGCGAGCACGACTAGGCTTAGCTTGATTGCAGGAAGGTATGTGGGCAAGGACGACCCCGTCATGATAGTGAGGGCTCAGGCAGGTTTTCCGGCGGTGGGCGAAGTTCTCGCAGCGTTTGCGACACCTTTCATCGTGTCAGGCTGGATGAGAGGAAGCCATAGAGGGCCTCTGATGCCTGTTTCCTTCCGCAGAGGCCAGAATGTTGTCAGCTATTTCGACGGGCCCCCGAGGGTTATGGCTATGGGTTGGCAGGTTTCTAACGGGAGACTTGTTGGACAAGATGGTGTAGAGCCTGTTGACCTCTTCGAAGACCCCTTCTGGGACACCGTGAGAAACAAAGCGGCAGACCTAGCCCTAACGCTGAGAACCATGGGAGAATTCGAGCCAGCCAGACTCGGGCATGAGGAAATGGAGTACACTACCCTACCCCAGATAATCGAGAAACTAAAGCCTAGGTTTAAGCCGATAGAGACGAAAAAATAGGGCGTGTTAATCTGAAGCTCCGGAAGCTGCTTAGAAGTCTTCCTTCATCAACGTTTTTCTGCCGTTGGCTTGGCATCGTTTGACTGCTTTTTCTATCAGAGCTTTGACGGCTTCGTTAAGCCCCTCCAGAGCATCAGAGCCTAGCCTTATTCCCTCGGGCAACGCTTCACGAACTCTTGACTCGACCACGAAAGATTCTTTGCCCATTTCCCTTCGCTAATAGGCTGAAAACAGGGTTTAAATCCTTTTTCAACCCCCTTTCTACGGGGTGTTTTCCCGATACTACCGAGGTATTTTTCCCACCAGCGTGTAGTGGGTTACCTTGGGTTTTTCTGCGAGCAGAGGGGCTTCGGTGGGGTGGATGTAGGGTTCTTTCCAATTGTCTCCGGTGAACGCCTTAAGCGACTCGATGTCCCGCCACAGCGTCACCACCACCCCGACAGATGGTTCGCCGTAGTCGATTCCGAAAAACGCGTTTAGACAGCCCGCCTGTTTTTCTAGAATCTGCGTAGCCTCTTTCAAGGCAAACTCCTCAAAGGCCTTCTCCATCCCTTTCTTAATTGGACATGTCCAGACACGCAAAATCATGTCCAGCAAAAATGCACAGGGTTTGATAAACTTTAAAGCAGGATGGGCCGTTGATGATGTTGTGCAGTATTTTGAGGCGTTTCGACTGGGTGAGGCAGTTGCACAGAGGGCTCAAAATCTCCTGTCCGCATACACTGGAACCGCTTATGCTGCGATGGTTGTTAAGGAGACAAGAGACGGATGGTCTCCAGTCGGTGAGGAGAATCTTTTCACCGTGGTCAGGAAGGATGAGAACTTCTCCATCATAGTGATTTGCGACGGGGACGGCTACGCAAAGGCCATGTCTAACCCAATCCCGCACAAGGCTGCTGAAAGCATAGCGGCCAAAATGGAGAAAGATGGTTTGAAAAGATATTCAGGTGAGCTTATTCTCCCGCTTTAGCATTTTCATGAATCTCTCTGCGTCCTCGGCCATCCACAAATTGTTGAAAAACACATACCCCTCATCAAAATTTATTGCGTCGATTTTCTCGGCAAGTAGACGTAGGTCTTGGTCGCTGTATCTGTATCTGTAGTTGACCTCGCCTCTGCCAAGTCCATGTAAACGTGTGTAGAATATCTTGTGTTGGGTGGCTGGCTCGGATTTCAGGATATCGGTTACATGGATTATGCCGTGTTTTTCGCAGACTTTCTGGAGAAAGGTTTTGTTTTTTGCCAGCTTTCCCCTCGGTTCCCACGCGATTGTTAGATGGTGTGTCGACGCGTGTTCAAAGAATTTCATGACGTTTTGTTGTGTTTTTTGGTCGTCGGGCATGGATGCAGGTGTCTGAATTACAACCACATGGGCCTGCATGGCTTTGGCAACCTCTGCTGTTTTATCCCATGCCGCGAAGTTCTCTTTCACGGGTCGCAGCCATCCGTAACGTGTTGCTTCCCTTTTTCCGGGCTGGAGTCCAGATCTTCGCCAAGTTGGGCTTGATACTGGATGCGAAACAGCCTGCCAAGCCTTCATACAGAAAACAAAGCCACGGGGCGCTTTTTCACGCCACCGCATCACCGTCTCAGTCCTTGGAAGTTTGTAGAAGGTTTCCTGTATTTCAATGGTGGGAAATTTCTGGTAATAAGCCTCTTTACCTCCTTTCACAGCCCAGCCGCAGCACCCTACCAGAATCCTCCGCATCCATTTGTGGAAAAACATGTTAACCTTTAAGAGTTGCAGACAGTGTTGAAAGCCTGCGAATTGCTGAGCGATGAACTGCTTCTGAAAATGTATCGGGAAATGGTTTTGGCGAGGCTCTTCGACTCGGCCATGGTTAAGCTTCAGCGCGCGGGCAAGGTCGCGGCCTACACATCCTCGGAGGGGCAGGAGGCCGTCTCCGTCGCAGCTGTCAACGCCGCCTCGCCGCTTGACTGGATATTTCCAACATACCGAGAAACCGGTGCTTTCATAGCACGGGGCGTACCTCTCGAAACACTGATTGCGCGGCAGCTGGGCCGTGTAGGGGACCCCCTCAAAGGTCACGAGGTTCTGCTTTTCGGAGACAAGCGGTATAGGATTGTCACGGGCCCAGGCCCGGTGGCTGCACATATACCTGTCGCCGTCGGGTTCGGATACGCAGCTAGGAGGAAGGGGGAAGACTGTGTGATGCTTGTTTTCTTCGGCGATGGTGCCACATCAAAGGGCGATTTCCACGAGGGACTCAACGTGGCCGGCGTATTCAAGACACCCACCGTATTTATCTGCCAAAACAATCAGTACGCTATATCGGTTCCTCGGCACCAGCAAACAGCATCGGAAACAATCGCAGTTAAGGCAGAAGCCTACGGCTTCGAAGGCGTCACAGTAAACGGCAACAACATCGAAGAAATGTACAAAATTGTTAGTAGAGCCGTCGAAAAAGCACGCAACGGAGAAGGCCCCACACTAATCGAGGCCATCACATACAGGCTCGCAGCCCACTCAACCGCAGACGACCCGACAAAATACAGAACCGTCCAAGAGGTTGAGATGTGGCGTAGCCAAGACCCGATAACAATCTGTAGAAAACTGCTTATTGAGAAAAACCTGCTCAGTGACGAAAAAGACAACCAGCTGTGGACAAGCCTAAGACAGATGCTGGAGCAGAAAATCGAGGAAGTGGAAAAAACACCCATCATACCTCCCATGTCCATCTTCGAAGATGTCTACTCGACTCCGCCTTGGCACCTTAGGGAAGAGTTCTCTGATGTAAACCTTTAAGCACGCTGAAGAGAAAATATGGCGGTGGCGGCGGGAAAGGCCGGGGAGCCAGCCCTTCCCTCCACCCGAAACGGGCTTCATGCGGGGGCCGGATAACCCGCGAGGGCGCGTGCGACCGGCCCGTTACTCGGCTGCGGGAAGGCGATGAGGATGCGCCGGATGGGGGCGTCGTAGACGGGTAAAGCCTCTGTAGGGAGGCTCCAACCGTCGCATGCGTCGAACCGTGTCAGGCCCGGGAGGGAGCAGCACTAAGACGCAGCGACGCAGCCCATCCACAAGCGTGTCCGAGCATGCCCGCAGCTTGAGTGCGGGTGCGGGTCCTCGCCACCTCGGGGGGCCGCCGCCACCTATCATTCACCAACCATATATACACCGTGTGCTAAGACTCGGAAGAATGTTGCAGGGGTTTAAGAGCTTCTTGCTCAGGCGTTTTCTGGCGGCGCTTGTCGCGACAGCGCTGTTGATAGGGTTGTTGGCTGCGGCGGCGTTGGCCCCGATGCCGTTTGTCGACGCCGAGGCTTTGGTGAACCAGTTCGAGGAAATGCTGCCGAGGCTCACCGAGACACCTGTTATGATTTTCCTTAACAACTTGGCCGCATCGCTTTTGATGATGATTCCTGTGCTGGGAATGGCCCTTGCAGGGCTAATAGTATACAACACTGGAGCGGTGATAGGTGCTTTCTCGGCGGTCTCAAATGTTCCAGTGGCCCTCCTTCTGCTCATCCCCTTCATCACTGTCTACGGATTCATCGAGATGCTGGCATACGGGTTCGCCGTGTCGCAAGGCTTTTTCTTAACCACTTCAGCTTTCAAAAAACAGTTGAGAAAAGAAGTGCGTAGCCTGCCATACACAGTCGCTGTCGTTGTCTTGCTGCTTCTCGCCGGCGCGGTGCTTGAATGGATTTTGATTAGGTTGGGTTCGGCGCTAATGACCTGAAGAGGTAAGCCATCACTTCTCCGGCAAATAGGTTGAAGAAATATCCGACTGTGAAGAAGACGAGGAGCGGGATGCCTGGTGTGACCCAGACATCGTCTCTGTCGACTTTTTCAAGCTCCTCGATACCTATGTTGAACCTGAACCTTCTGACTCCGTTCTCGATAGACTCGATTACGCCCCAGAAGTTTTTTCCCGCCGCATTTCTCATCCGCGTCCCCAGAAAAAGCGCCGCCAACTTCCTTAAACTCTTCTCGCCATCGAAGCCGGAAAAAATCTTTTCACCACGTAACAGCCTATAGCTGTTGAAAGCCATGAAAAAAACAGGGAGACTCAGGGAGAATATCATGCCGTTTGTCAGAACAGTCAACGAGGTTACTCCATGTAGCTGAAGTCCGGTGTATGAAAAGGGCTGAACAAGGGCAATGGTGACAAGTGCTTTGGCGTCAGCTCCTCCGTATAGCCCCGCGAAGTAGAGAGCGAATCCGACACCGGCGGAGACAAGCACAGCCGCTCCATATCTCACCAGATAATCAAACCCAACAACATACACTGTGTATAGATTGAGCAAAAGACCAAGTATAGATGGGATGACCCATACTATGTCGTCGACCTCTCTTTTCTTGATGTCTAGATAGGATGAGTAGAGTAGGGTTAGGGAGACTATTGCTGTCGACCACGGCTCCATCTCGCTTAGGGCCAGATGCCGAGGTAATTTATTGCTTCCGCTACCCTGTCCACTGCAAAAATCATGGCTCCTTGTCGAAGCGGTGTCTCGTATTTTTTGGAGGTGTTCATTACGTCGTGGAACCCTTTCACCATCTTAGCCTCGAGTTTTGCATGCACCTCTTCAAGCGTCCAAGTCTCTCTTTTCAGGTTCTGCACCCATTCGAGGTAGCTGACGGTCACGCCTCCAGCGTTGGACAGGATGTCTGGAATCACCGGTATTTTTCTTTCAAACAAAACCATGTCCGCCTCCTTTGTTGTCGGTCCGTTGGCGCCCTCGACAACCACCTTCGCCTCAACCTTTCCAGCTATCTCCTTTGTTATGCTGTTTTCGAGGGCCGCGGGGATCAGGATGTCGCAGGGTGTTGTGAGGAGTTCCTCATTTGTGAGGGGTTTTGAACCCGGGAAGTTTATGACTGAGCCTGTCTTCTGCTTATGCTCCAATATCTTGTCGGGATGAGCACCATTAGGCAGGTAAACACCGCCTTTCGAGTCGCTTACAGCGATTATTTTAGCACCGTACTCTTCATGGAGAATTTTTGCGGCGTTGTATCCCACGTTACCGTATCCCTGAATCACGACCTTGGCGTCTTTAACCGGCTTGTTGATTGTCTTGAAGTATTCTCTTATGATGTAGGCTGCTCCTCTCGAAGTAGCGTCGTGTCTGCCAAGGCTTCCATAGAGGCTAATGGGTTTGCCCGTAGCCACCTCCGGTGTGAAAATTCCACGCATCATGCTATAGGTGTCCACCATCCAGGCCATAGTCTGCGCATCGGTGTATACGTCGGGGCCGGGGATGTCTATGTAGGGGCCGATTACTTCGTAAATCATCGCGGTATATCGTCTCGTTATTCTCTCCAGCTCATTTTTCGATAGGTTCTTGGGGTCGCAGGCCACACCGCCTTTAGCACCGCCATAGGGCAGGTCTGTCACGGCGCATTTGAAAGTCATCAACATGGCCAAAGCAGTGACCTCGTCAACATCTACCGTGGGATAATATCTTACACCGCCCTTGTAGGGGCCTCTCGCGTTGTTATGCTGCACCCGTATCCCAGTGAAAACCCTCAAAGACCCGTCATCCATCTTCACTGGCACAGAGACAACCACCACCCTCTTAGGCTTCTTCAACACATCGTGAAGACCTGGGTCAAGGTTCAGATGCTCAGCAGCGGTTTTAAGCAGGTCCAAGACGTTGTTTAAAAAGGCTTCACCACTACTCATACCAGTGTTCTAAGATAATTCCATTATATAGTGATTCCATCGAGGGCATGACTTAATATATGTCCGCCCGATAATTCTGATATGGAGGTAAAGTCCGTCGGCAGCAGTAAATTTCTTCTTCTAAGCTGGGGAGATGTTGAACGTGGAGCAGATGCGTTGGCTGAGAAGATTGTGGACGGGGGATGTTCTGTTGACACCATCATCGGGGTTTTAAGAGGGGGGATGATTGTGGCCGATTTTTTGTCGGACATTCTCGATGTGAGGGAGGTGTATGTAATCGGGTGCAGGTCATACACGGGAACGGTTTCGACGGAGTTGAAGATTTACCACGACCTTGCGCTGGAAAGGCTTGACGGCAGAAACGTTCTGCTGGTAGACGATGTTGCCGACACAGGCTCAACACTAGACGCAGCGGTGGAGAAAATCCTCAAACCACGTAACCCAAACAGTGTTACAACAGCCACTCTTTTGAAAAAGCCATGGAGCAGATACACACCAGACTACTTCGTTGATGAGACCGATGCATGGATTGTTTTCCCATGGGAGAGGCTCGAGGCTGTAAAGACCGTGGGAAAAATTTTTGTCGAAAACATGGGTTTCGATGCGGCAGTGGACGAACTGGCCGCGCTCACCCGTCTTGATAAGAGAAAAGTTCTTTCTGTAATCAAGGTTTTGCAACGGACTTAATAGATGGAGTCTAATCCTCATCAAAGGGTCATGCCTCAGAAAGTTTACGCCGAGGTCTATGGATGCTCGGCCAACCAAGCCGACGGAGAAATTGCTCTTGGCATTCTGCAGAAACAGGGTTACATCATGGTTGAGCGGCCCAACGAGGCCGACTACGTTGTTCTCGTGACATGCGCAGTCAAGAAACCCACCGCAGACCGGATGATTCACCGCATAAAGAAATTCTCAAGCCTTGGTCCACGTCTGATAGTGGCCGGTTGCATGGCCACCGGAGAGGCTGAACGGGTCAGAAGAGTGGCGCCTGAGGCTGTTTTGCTCCCGCCACGCAGCATCACAGAAGTTTCTGCGGCGATAGAAGGCCATGGTTTTGATGGTGGAGGGACGAAGCTGGGGTTGCCGAGGTTGAGGAAAAACCCGGTGATAGCCATAGTTCCGGTCTCGGAGGGATGTAGGTGGAGTCGCTGCAGCTTCTGCATAGTTCCCCGCTCAAGGCCCGGGTACGAAAGCTATCCCGTCCGCGCGGTTGTGGATGAGGTGCGGAAAGCCGTCAACGAAGGCTGTCGGGAAGTGTGGCTGACAAGCCAAGACATGGGTAGCTATGGGCTGGAGTCGGGGCGAAACCTTTTACCTGAGCTAATCGAGTCCGTCAACTCCCTCGAAGGAAAGTTCTACACACGCATCGGCATGATGAACCCCATCTACCTCAAACCCATCCTCCAAAAACTCGTCAAAGCATACAGCGGCGAGAAAATCTACAAGTTCATCCACGTGCCTGTCCAGTCAGGCTCCGACAAGGTTTTGAAAGACATGAACAGAGGCCACAGCGTCCAACTCTTCTACCATGTGGTCGAAGCTTTCAGGAGAAGATTCCCAAGCATAACGGTCTCCACCGACCTGATAGTCGGATACCCCACCGAAACCGATGAAGATTTTGAACAGACTCTTAAGCTTGTTGAAAAAACCCGTCCAGCAGTCGTTAATGTTTCAAGATATTTTCCGCGGCCAGGAACCCCGGGAGAAGGTCTCAAGACACTTCCACACCATGTCGTAGCCCGCCGCGTATCCGAGCTAAACGACCTATTGTCGAAAATCCAGCTGGAAAGCAACGAACACTGGCTCGGATGGGTTGGAGAAGTATTGATCAACGAAGTCGGCAAGAAAGGAAAGATGATGGGTAGAAACTTTGCCTACCGGCCAATTGTGTTGGATGCCCCACGAGAATCCTTGGGAAGGTTTGTTGAGGCAGAGGTCGTTGATGTGGAGAAAAACTATCTGTTGGGTAGAGTTTTATCAGGATGCTGACTGTGGTAGTGGCCCCTCTTCAACTGTGACAACACCCTGCATCCATGGATGAGGCGTGCAGTGATAGGGATATATGCCCGCCCTTCCGAAAGTAAAGACCCAAGTCTCATTTGGACCGAACAATCCCGAGTCGAACAGACCCTGGTCAGAAGTTACAGTGTGTCCTACGTTCACTGTCTCGCCGTTTACCCATATAACGGTGCTGTTGTAGCCAGCCAAGACCCTGACGTTCGCCGGTGAATATGTTTCGGTTGCAGCTGGGTCGAAGGAGCCGGGCAAAATCACTATCGTTACGTTAAACGGGGTGGGGCCTGTCAAGCCAACTTCTTCAATCTTCATGAAAGGACCTATTTGCAGTGCCGCCGAAACCAGAACAAATGATACTAGGCCTATGCCTAGGAAGCTTAGGGCGTAGACTTTCCCCCCTGTCAATACCGGTAACCCGCCTCGGAACAAGCCAATAGGCAGCATCACAATACCTAGAGCGAGCAGGAACCCCGAAAACTCCGCAAGAGGCCGCATAGTCTCGCTTATCCCCATAAACGGTATGAAAATCCCCGCAACACCCATGATTATGAAGAGGATAGCGACGGCGAGGATTGTCTCGTCCATGCCAAGAAAACTGCTTTGGCGATTTTTAAGTTATAACCTAATTCAACGCGATTGGAGGGGGTATAATAACCAGATGTATTTAGGGATGTTGAGCGGCGTTGATGGCTGCGGTGCTGGGTGGCACAGGTGACCTCGGGTTTGGGCTGGCGGCACGTCTTGCCAAAGCAGGTGTAGATGTTGTCATCGGTTCTCGAAGGCTTGAACGTGCTGTTGAGGCTGCGGAGAAAATAAGGGCCCTTGTGGGTAGAGAAAATGTTAATGGCGCTGTCAACAGAGATGCTGTAAAAGCAGCTGAGGTTGTTTTCTTCAGCGTGCCCTATGAAGGTCTCGTGGAGATAGCCCGAGACGTGGCGCCGTTTCTACAGCCGTTTACGGTGAGCGTCTCCTGTGTAGTGTCTTTTGCCGAGGACGTGTGCGCGGCCGAGATGCTTGCCGAGAACCTGCAACAGGGAGCCAAGGTGGTCTCAGCGCTTCATACAGTAAGCGCATCCCTACTCTCCGACATATCCAGAGCAGTCAACTCTGATACCTTCATCTTCGGAGACGACCGAGACGCCAAGAAGAAGGTAGCCAACTTATTGAAACTCGTAGAGGGCCTCCGGCCAGTGGACGGCGGTCCATTAAAAAACTCCCGATACGGAGAGCTTTTTACCAGATTTCTGGTCGGAGTGAATAAGCGGTATGGTGTTTCATGGGCGGGTTTACGTGTTACTTGGCTTGATGACGAAGTGGTGAATAGGAGATGGGAGCTGTGAAAGTTTCGCCCCACATCTTCAGGGCCTATGACATCCGCGGAGTCTACCGTGTTGACCTAGATGAGAGCCTCGCTTACAGCGTTGGCCGGGCTTTCGGCAAAATTGTTACCGGAAAAGTGGTGGTCGGGCGGGATGTGAGGAGAAGCGGTGAATCGCTTGTCAAAGCATTATGCGATGGCTTGACGGACGCGGGGCATGATGTGTTAAACCTCGGAGTCTGCACGACTCCCGCATGCTATTTCGGAGGCCGGTTCTACAGAGCGGGAGGAGGAGTCATGGTAACGGCGAGCCACAATCCTCCAGATTGGAACGGCTTCAAAATGTTTCTCGGAGACGGTGAAACAGTTTCCCAAGGAGCTGGCATGGAAAAGATAAGGGACATGATCATCAACGGCGACTTGGGTTCACCTGCGAAGGAGAAAGGCGTTGTCGAGAAAGTGGATTTTCAGAGCGTCTACATCCAGCACATCGTCTCAAGATTCTCGCCGATGTATGGATTGAGGATGGCGGCGGATTTCAGCGACGGTTCCGCGTCGCTATGTTTTCCACAAATCTGCGAAAAACTTGGGATAACTTTGAGGCAGTTGAACAACAACCCTGACGGCTACTTCAGAGGTCACATGCCTGAGCCAACCGAGGAAAACATCTCCGAGCTGAAACAAGTCGTGATAGCCGAAAAACTTGACTTCGGTGTGGCGTTCGACGGAGACGCGGACAGAGCAGTCTTCGTCGACGATATGGGCAGAGTTCTCCAAGGCGACATAGCCATGGCCGTTCTCCTGAAAACCCTCGACAAAAAAGGCATAATAGTCTATGACGTAAACTCCTCAACTGCGTTGAAGGAGATGGCTGAAAAACTCGGCTTCACACCCATGGAGTGGAAAGTGGGCCGAGCCTTCCTACACAGAAAAGTGAGGGAGCTCGGAGCAGTCATGGGAGGTGAAAAAAGCAACCACCTATACTTCGGAGAACTTGAAGGAGACGATGACGCAATATATGCAGCCCTTAAGATGGCTACACTTCTTCACCGCACAAAAACATCTTTGTCAAAACATGTCGACGAGATACCGAAATACCCTACAACACCTATACTTGTCTATGATTGCCCTGACGAGAAAAAGTTTGCAGTTATAGAAAAGATTTCTGAACGGCTTTCACAGATGGGCTTCAAGACAAACAACTTGGACGGGGTCAAGGCATACGGTGAGGAAGGCTGGATACTCATCAGGGCGTCTAACACGATGCCGCAGATTAAAATGTCCATCGAGGCGAAGAAGGCTGAGTCACTTAACATGCTTAGGCAGCTGGGTGAAAGGCTGATTAGAGAGGCCATGGAGACGGTGTGAAAAGGATTTGGAGAACTGGCTCGAAACAATCGCGGTCACCTATGGACCGTTGGGAGTTTTCGCGGTCTCGCTGCTGGGCAGCATACTCCCATTCGTGCCCGTCCCCTATCTCATCGTCGTGGTCCTGCTCAGCGACACAGTGAACCCTCTCATCCTCGGACTCGCAGCCGGCATAGGCGGGTCAATCGGCAAAATAACTTCATACATCATCGGAAGACTTGGATACCGTTTACTCAGTGATGAGAAAAAGAAAAGCATGGACACCCTTAGAGAGTTCATCGGCAAATACGGTGACATCGGTGTCTTCATATTCGCATTAACTCCTCTGCCCGACGACGTCTACATCATACCGGCTGGAATGGTCAAGCTGAGTTTCTGGAGATTTCTCCTAGCGAACACCGCTGGAAAAATACTGCTGGCAATCATCGTGGCGCTATTGAGCAAGACCTACTTCGAATATTCCAAGCTTTTCCTCGGCGAGACCAGCTGGTTGTCCACAGCAGGGGCAGTAGTGGCCATGGTTGTGCTCACAATTATACTTCTCCGAACTGACTGGGAAAAACTGTTGAAAACTTGGGAGGAGCGTGGGTGGAGAGGGGTGTTGAGAGAATGGGTTAAGTGGAGGAACAAAGGCTAGGAGACGTTAGCTGGGGACAGCTATATTTGGCGGTCTTAAAGCTGTATCACGGGTTGGAGCCAAAGTATTATGTGGAGGTCAAAGTAGCAGACAGGCCTCTCAAGGTGAATAAAGACGCGTTAGAGGTTGTCAAGGGTGTTGTGAAGGGGAAGATGTTGACGAGAATGAAGAAAGAGTATGTTGACTGCCCGCTCGAAGGGGGTCCCGTGGCTTTTCTCAGCTGCTTTGTCTGCGTCAGCCACATAAGGAGAGTGAAGGGCGTGGTTCACTGCGCTGGAACCGAGAGGAGGACACGGGAATGAGCAGGTATTCGCTATTTTTCTCAGGCTTAATCACTTTGATTTTCGGTGTATTCATGGCTTTCGCGGGCCTCCCCTTCTCATACATCTTTCTCTTCTCTGGAATAATCATGACGGTGTTGGGGGCTTTTCTAAAGCCACCTGTTTCGGTAGAGCCTGACCCTGGGAAGAAGTTCTGCTGGCACTGCTACCAGCAGATTCCAGCCGACGCCGGGATATGCCCACACTGTAAGCTAAAGCAGTGAATTGTTAACCTGTTTGCAGAACTTTGAGCGGGATTTCGGCGTAGATGGCTCTAACAAGGGCCCTGCCATGCTCCGAGTTCTTTCTAACGGTGATTACTCCTTTCCGGCCCACGGTAGCCGAGAAAAGAAACTTTTCCCCTGCATAAACCGCTACAGTTTTTCCCGCCATTTTTTCACCGAGCTCGAGGCGGAGGCTGTTACCAGATTCTCTGACTTCAAAAGGCACCTCTACACCGATTGACGCGATACGCGGCTCAACGTCCAGAGACACACCCAGCTCCTTCTCAAGCCTCGCTATGTTCTCACCTCTGCGGCCAATTATCTTAGGCAATACTTCTCTGTCAACCTTCACGATGGCCTTCTTGCGGGACACCATCTCTACTTGTACATTCTCGTCAAATGAACGCAAAGCCTCCACAATTTTTTCCCTGAGTTCACGGGTCTCGGACCTAACCTCATCATGTAGCTTCTTCACAGGTATGATGACGTTTTCCTCGCCGAAAGTGTATATCTCGTACTCGAGCTCATCTGTGAGAAAGTCACGCACCTCTACCAAGGGCCTTGACAAGTCCTCCTCCGACATTCCCGTGGGCACTCTGACTGTCATGGATAGGTTGTAGACTTTGGCTATGCGTCCTGCGTCGAGGAAAATTACGGTGTCGATGATGTGTGGGACCATACCTAGCTCAACCCTGCCGATGAACCTTTGGATGGCGCTGACGGCTTCACTCGCATGCACCACCCCTATCATACCGATGCCCGCCAGCCTCATGTCGCTGAAGACTTGGAAGTCACGGTCACGCCTTATCTCATCAAAAACTGTGTAATCGGGTCTCACCAACAGCAGTATCTCGGCGGTCTTCTCAAAATCACCCTCCAACGGCCCGTACTGGGTTATATCGGGCCCCACCTGTAGGTCACGCGGAGACTCGAGTGTCTTAACTATCTTACCCATTCTGCTGTAGAATTCTGCGAGGCTCGCTGCGAAAGTGGATTTTCCGCTTCCCGGCGGCCCCGCTATCAAGATACCCTCAGCTTTTTTCTCGAGACGCTCCAGAAGCTTCGGCGGCAGCTTGTAATCCTCTATGCGGAGTTTGACGATTGGCCTGACGATGGTGACCTCAAGGCCGCTGCTGAAAGGAGGCCTCGCCACTGCGATGCGGTAGTTGCCTATCTGCGCAACAAAGGCCCCTGCACGCACTATCTCGATATTGGCCTCGGGCTTCACCCGCGCATATTCGGTGACCTCTTTTATCAGGTTGTTAAGCTCTTCTGCAGTTAAAGGCTGTTCACCTATTTTGACCAGCTGAAACTGGCCCGGCTTCCCCCGTTTAGCCATCAGGGGCACACCTTCCTTGAAGTGGAGGCTGAGGGTGTCTTCGGTGAAGTATCTCTCAAATGAGAGTTGGGTCGGAAGCTCCTTCGGCGGGAAATAGCGCACCTGGACCCCCTCGGCCTCTGCCACCAAAGACTGTACATAGTCAGATGTTATGAGGACAGCGTTTTCACGTTTAGCCGCCTCGCGTATAATGGCATCAATCCTCCCTTTCCTAGCGAGCTTGATGTCCTCGAGGCTGGGTCTCTCGCCCACTATTCTGATGTTGAGTCTATGCTGCTCAGCTATGCTTCTGACTTTCTTTAACTCGTTGAGGCCAACAAACCCCGGCTCCCGTTTCTGCGAGGCCTGTGCCTGAAGCTCGTCTATGGCCGCAGCCGGCAGTATCACTTCACAGCCGTCGAGAAGACCTTGTTCAACCAATTGTGTGAGAGTTCCGTTGATTATTGTGGAGGTGTCTGGGACAACTTTCGTGAGATGCACTCCGAGATGGTTAAGTAGCTCGCTAGGGTTGTGCGCTATCTCAGTTGCACCATTTTCCATAAATTTTTCAGCACTGTGAAGCCCCCAGGCCACGGCGATAAACCGTGCTCCAGCTTCCCGTGCAGCCCGCAAATCGTTCACACTATCGCCAACGTAGACGATTGATGAGATAGGTATCCTCATGTCTTCAGCTATTTTGAGCAAGATGTCTGGACGTGGCTTCATCTTCTCGACATCGTCGCGTGTGTAAACATGTTCGAAATATTTGTCGAGTCCTGTTTTTTTCAAGGCCTCTTCGACCGCTTCTCTGTGGGAATTGGTTGCGACAACGAGCTTGAATCCCAGTGTCTTGAGTTTTTCGAGTACATCGGCTATTCCAGGTGTTGCTTCAGCTTGCTCAGCTGATTTTCTGTCCTCGTTACGGAGTATGTTCTGGATTTCTTCACGGAGTTTGGCGAATTCGTGAGGCGGAAGCAGGTGGGACGCTCTGTCGAGAAAGTCTTGAATGGATTCGTTTTCACGCAGCTCGAAGCCGTGTTGCTTGGCCACCTCTGATACACGTTTTTTTACTTGAAAGATGTCGAACTTCATCTTGATTAATGTGCCGTCGAGGTCCATTACCACGATTGACGAGCTAGGAGTCAAGCATCATCACTACAACTATGCATAAATGCTGCATCATAAAACTTCTACATCGTGAGAAACGTAGCTATCGTAGGTGTGGGACAGTCTCCCTTCGGCAGAGCCTCCGACAAGGGGATTAATGAATTGGCTTGGCAGGCCATCAAACAAGCTCTTCAGGATGCTGGCATAACTCAGAAAGATGTAGGGTTTGTGTCGGTGGCTAACGTAGGCGGATGGAGCGCAGAGCCGCTGCCCGCTGTTTCGGTTAACGAGTACGCGGGGTTGACGGGTGTGGGGACTTACCGTGTCGAGGCCGCGTGTGCATCAGGGTCTGCGGCTCTGGTAACCGCGGCGAATCTAGTTTCATCTGGGGCTGTTGACATAGCGTTGGCTGTTGGAGTGGAGAGGATGAACGAGTCACCTACTCCGACGGCTGTGGAGCTGATTGGAAGGGCTGGGAACTATTTCTGGGAGTTCGAAATGTTCGGCCTCACTTTCCCCAGCTACTACGCACTCTACGCAACAGCCTACATGAACAAATACGGCGCCACTGAGGAAGACCTCGCAAAAATCTCGGTGAAAAACCATTTCTACGCATCCTTCAACGAATACGCTGCTTTCAGGAAGAGGGTTACAGTGGAGGAGGTTTTGAAAAGCAGACCTGTGGCATGGCCGCTAAAGCTTCTTGACTGCAGCCCAATAACAGACGGGGCGGCGGCTGTTGTGTTGGCTTCTGAAGACGTGGCGAGGAAGTTGACCGACACGCCTGTATGGATTGCTGGATTCGGCTACGGCTCGGACACATCCAACCTCAGCAAGAGACCCGACTTTCTCACGTTGAGGGCGACCCGGAAAGCCGCTGCAGAGGCCTACAAGAAAGCCGGTGTAGACCCGTCCAAGCCGGTGAAGAGTTTTGACGTGGTTGAGGTACATGACTGTTTCACGATTGCCGAGATACTTGCGTATGAGGATTTGGGTTTTGCGGCTCCGGGGCAGGGATACATGCTAGCCCGTGAGGGTGAGACCTACAAGGGCGGGTTGATACCTGTTAACTTGGATGGTGGATTGAAGGCGAAGGGGCATCCCATCGGCGCCACAGGTGTGAGCATGGCCGCTGAAATAACCAAGCAGCTGAGACAGGAGGCTCCGGCGGAAAGGCAGGCAGACATCGTGAAGGGCATGGGGTTGGCGCACAACGTTGGTGGAACAGGCCACTACGCATACATAACCATCTACAGCCTCAAGAAACCCGGGTGAGACGTGTGTCGACGATTCCACGTGAAGAACTTGAGAAGATGGTGAAGAGCTGGCTGGAGATGGTTGAGCAGATAACGAGAAGCGAGGGGCTTCCGATTGTTCCCGACGAAAAGACGAGCGACCCCCTATGGGTTGATTTACGCGAGCTACGCCTCAAATACCTAATACCAATTGCAAGGATCCGGAAATTTTTCGACGGACTGAAGGAGGGAAAAGTATACGCAACACGCTGCCCTGTCCAAGGTGTGTATTTTTTCCCACCGCAAGCCGATTGCCCATTCTGCATGGATGAAAACCTTGAATGGGTTGAGATAAGAGGCAAAGGAACGCTGATCACCTACACGGTTGTGAACGTCAAACCCGCCAGCTACCTACATTACCCCGACTACATAATCGCCATCGCACGGATGGAGGAAGGCTTCAACATCCTATGCTGGATGGCGGTGGACGACCCGTCGAAGCTACGCATTGGCATGCCTGTCAGACTCGTGGTGAAGAGAAGAGAACCAGAAGGATTCTTCACCTACTACCTAGAACCAGAATAAACGCCAACTAGACAGCGCTCCAGCAGTATGGCTAATATCCCACGGATGAGGATGAATAGTCATGGCGATGCTAAACGCCTCGGAGAGAAGGTTTGTCGAGGCCAACGAGCTCTGCAGACTCGCGACAACGGATGAAAACAGCCAGCCTCATGTCGTCCCCGTCGCATACATCTATTACAACAACAAATTCTACATCGCGACCGACCTAGACACCAGAAAACTCGCCAACATAAGACGCAACAACAAGGTCGCCCTCGTCATAGACAAAACCAACCCCAACAGAGCCGTCATGGTCCAGGGGCTCGCAACAATCCTGTTAAGAGGAGAAGAATATCGAACAGTTTACAAGATTTTTTATGATAGGTTTGCATGGGTGCGGCGTGACCCGTGGCAAGAAGGTGAAGCAGCTTTCATCGCCGTAGAGCCGCTGAAAGTTGTTTCATGGGGCCTCCGACAATAGTTAAATCCGGAGAAAACGGCGTCTCTACCGTTGATAGCGCCCGGCAAATGGACCGAGGAACAGAAAATCGAGGTCCTCCGCTCAAGCATCGGCAACGTCCTGATTAATCTCAAAATAATAGCAAACAACCAGCTCGCGTATCAGCTCGGCCTAATAACCGAAGAGGAGAAACAACATCTACTCAAAGCCGCCGAAGTAGCTCTCAATATGATGAAACGAGGAAAAGAGAAAGGAGTTTTCAAATGAAATAAGTTTAATTAAGATTCGTTTTTTATCTAACGCGATGAGTCGTTATCTTTTGAAGGGTGGATTCGTAGTTCCTGTTGATGGCAGCAGACGAATAATCCGTGACGGCTGCGTCCTTGTCGAAGATGATAAGATAGAGTTGGTGGGTACAAGGGAGGAGGTTATGCCTCATGCTAGGGGGGCTGAAGTAGTTGACGCGGAGAAATGTCTCATCATCCCCGGGCTAATCGACACCCATGTCCATCTTGCGCAGGCACTTTTACGTGGCGTTGTGCCCGACAACCTCACCCTTATTCCCTGGCTCCGTGACTGGGTGTGGCGCTTCCTAGGCGTCTACGACAACATGGATGCCAAAGCCAGCGCCGCGCTCTGCATCCTCGAGATGCTGAAAACAGGCACCACCTCCTTCATAGAGATACATCTTCACAGCCGCTATGGTTTCGACGGCATAGCCGAGGTAGTCAAACAATCAGGCATCCGCGGCGTTCTCTCCAAAACGATCATGGACATGAAGGGTTACGCTACTGAGGAAAACTTGATGCCGCCCTCTATGATCGAGGATGGAGAAGCATGCATCCGAGAGTTCAAACAAATGTATCAGAAATGGAATGGGCAGGCTGATGGCCGTATAGATGTTTGGCTTGGTTTGAGGAGCGCCGGAGCTGTCTCGGACAAGCTCTTCTATGAGGCTGCTGAAATCGCGAAGGAATACGACACAGGAATAACCAATCACGTGGCGGAGGTGAGGGAAGACCTCGAATACTACCGTCGAGCCTATGGAACGGGAGTTGCAGGCTATCTCGAGAAATTCAATATGCTGGGGGAGAAACATGTATATGCACACTGTGTGTGGCTCAACGAAGAAGACATGAAGAAGTTTGCGGAGACGGGAACAACGGTGTCACACTGTCCATCCTCAAACATGAAGCTAGGCTCAGGCATAGCGCCTGTCTCAGACATGCTGAAACACGGGGTAAACGTTGCACTTGGCTGCGACGGCGGCCCAAGCAACGACAGCTACGACATGATAAGGGAGATGAAGATGGCGGCGTGTCTGCAGAAAGTTCGAACACTCGACCCTCGAGTAATATCGGCGTGGGATGTCTTGACGATGGCAACACGTAACGGAGCAAGGGCGATGGGCAAGCTCAACATGCTGGGAAGCCTAGAGCCCGGCAAAAAAGCCGACATCGTCATCGTAAGCCTCACCAGGCCATCGGTCACACCCATTTCAAACCCCGTCTCACTACTGGTATACGCTGCATCGGGAGCGGACGTACGAGACGTCATGATAGACGGAAAATTCGTCGTCAAAGACAAGAAGGTGTTGACCATGGACGAGGAGGAGGTAATCAGGCAAGCCAACAAGCATCTCGAAAGAATAGTATCAAAAGTAGACCCCAACCTAGACCTGCTCAAAACGATGTAGGCGCAAGGTATTCGATTATTGGAAGCACTTCGCCCGTGACTGGGTACAACAGTGGCTCAGTACATCCGGCTTCCACGTATTCGATTATTTTTCTTTTGACAGTCTTAAGGTCACCAACCGCCATCAGCGTGGATGCAAGCTTCTCGTCAACCAGCTCCATCGCCTGCTCAAGCTTCCTCTCCGTCGTGGGCCAACCTCCCGTAATTTCCCTTATCTCGCCTGTAATCTTTTCTGAAACACCAGAGGCAAGAGCGATGTGCGGCTCCATAGCCAAATACTCTGCAACCATCAGCCGGGCCCTTCGATAAGCTTTCTCGAGGTCAACTGAGTAGGCGACTGCGAGTAGCTGCGGCCGGTCGATGTCGTCCAGTTTTCGCCCTGCTTTTTTAGCGCCGTTCTCGATATGTTGTAATGCTTTTCTGTTGTATTCTGGTGAGACAAGGTAGTTGAGCAGCACGCCGTCAGCTATTTCACCAGCGAGTTCCATCATTTTAAACCCCGTTGCACCCACGTATACGGGGACTTGTGAGGGGACTCGCTCCAGCCTCACACCCCTAACCTTTACAAACTCTCCCTCGAAAAACACCTCCTCACCGCTGAAAAGCTTCTTCAAAACAGTGACATGTTCAAACATGGCCTGAAGTGTTTTACGCCGCTCTATACCAATCTTGGAGGCCATCGGCTCCCATAACACACCGATACCTAGACATGCTCTTCCGTTTGTTAGCTCGTCAAGGGTGGTGAAAGTTGTGGCAAGTGTTACTACGTTCCTTGTCCAGGTATGCAAAACCCCGGTCCCCAGTTTGATTTTTTCGGTCACAGCGCCAAGGGCCGCTATAGAGATTGTCGAATCTCTTGAAGTTCTTGACTCACCCTGCCAAATGCTGGTAAACCCACCGCGTTCAGCTAACCTAGCATAATCCATTTCGTCTCTTAGAGGTGTGGGGGCTGTAAAGTAGAGACCTATTCTGTCGAGTCTTTTACCCATTTTTAGAGCCCCTCCCAAAGTTTTTCAGCGGCCTTAAAGCATTTTTGGCGAATATTTTCTTCATCACCTGTTGCAAGGCGTCCCTTCTCCACAACTACTTTTCCATCGACTATGACGGTGTCAACCCATGAGCCGCTGGCGTATACAACTACCTGAGTCAAAACATTTTCAGGTGTAACTGGTGTGGGGAACTTGTTCTGGAGCAGCACCAAGTCGGCTTTGTAGCCTTTCTCTATCCGGCCACCTCTATATCCCAGTGTTTTGGCGCCGTTTTCAGTCGCCATCCTAAACACTGTTTCAGCAGGCATGACTCCTGCGTTCTCTTTGGCGGCTTTGTGTATGAGCCATGTGTTACGCATCACCTCGAACATGTCCACTATGAAACCATCTGTACCTAGGCAAACCGTCAACCCACGTTGAAGCATCTCGGGGACAGGAGCTATTCCTCCACCCACTTCGCCGTTGCTGAGCGGCTGATGGGAAATTTTTACATCATATTTCGCGAGGATGTTCAACTCATCGGAAGTCGTCTTTACACACTGGGATGCGAGTACATCATCTCTCCAGAACCCTAACTCCTCATAAAGTTGGGCCGGGTATTTACCATATTTTTTTAGTGCCTGCTGCGTCTCATAGCTTCCCTCCTCAAAATGGATGTGAATGCCCGCTTTAGTCATGTCCGCATCTGCTCTGCATCTCCTTATAAAATCGGGTGAGCACGTGAAGGTGGTATGTAGGCAGTGCATGCCCTTAACCAGTCTAGGCCGCGTGTTCATCTTCTCGATGAACCGTTTGTTTTCTTCAAGCCCCTGTATCCCGTTTTCGGGGCTCATTCTCTCGGTTGCCTCGAAGGAAAGCACAGCCCTTAGACCAAGCGACTCCACCGCACGGGCCTCGGTCTCGAGCACGTTCGGCAACGCGTTAGGGGCCTCGAGGATATCTGCCACACAAGTCGTTCCCGTTCTCAACCTCTCAGCCGCAGCGTAATGAACCGCCGCTTCAGCCAAGTTTTTGTCAAGTCTATCCTCCACATAAGGCCACCAGAAGTTTTTCAGAAAATCCCAGAAATCCTTCAGCTGTGATTTGACTGGTATTCCGTGGGCGAGCACTCCATACATATGGTCATGGGCACTGACGAGGCCCGGCAAAATTATCATACCTGATGCATCGACAGTTTTCTGGGCCGTGTAGCCTGAGGGTTTTGCTTTTCCAACATCCACCACAACACCATTTCCTACAGCCACATATCCAGGCGAATAGACTGGCCCATCAGCGCCGGTTACTACAAGCCCTCCCAAAACCAGCAAATCTACCTCGGTCATTTTCTCACCATACTCCACAAACGGGTAGGAGATACAATCGAGAAATTTATTTTGACATTTATGCCTTTTTTCCTTAAAGCGTTTTGTATGGCGTTTGCTATTGCAGCGTTCACGGGGATTGTCGCTGTTTCTCCAACGCCTTTTGCCCCGCGGAAAGTGTAAGGAGATGGGTCGACCACATGTATAATCTCGACAGCGGGAGTCTCAGCGGCTGTTGGAAGAAGATATTCAGAAAAAGTAGTCGTCATGGGCATTGCTTCATTTGAGTAAACAACCTCTTCGAACAAAGAGGCGCCATACGCCTGTATCGCTCCTCCGATGAGCTGTTCATCAACGTCCTCGGGGCTGAGGTAGGTTCCACCGTTCTCGGCCAATACCAGCTTCTTCACCTTTACTTCGAAGGTTTCAACATCAAGCGTGACGAAGGCGGCGCAGGCGATGGTTGAAACTGCGGCCGCCGCGTTCATCCTACCCAGTTCATCCGGTGCCTGCCAGATGTTGGGCGGGTCATATAATGCTTCAGCCATTAGCGACAAGTCGATGTCTTGTGGAAACATGTTTGGATGGTTGTATACTTTCCACGCAAGCTCCGACAGGGTTAGTCCATTTTCCATGGCGTCTCTGACAAACACTCTACCGTTTTCGAGGACAACATCTTCGGGCCTACACTCGAACAGTATCGATGAGATGTGTTGAATTTTTTTGCGAAGCATGGTTGAAGCCTTGGCAACAGCGCCGCCGACCATCACGGCTCCTCTGCTACCCCAGAGACCTGTGCTAAAGGGTGTCGACAAGGTGTCGCCCAGCACTACCTCGACATCCTCCTCTGGCACGGACAAGATATCGGATACAATCTTGGCCAAGAGTTTGTCAAGACGTGTACCCATGGAAACTGCTCCAGAGAACACCACAGGTTTACCGTCCATCGACAGTCTAACCATGGCCGCCTCGCTCGAGCCCCAGCGCTGCGATACACCGCTCATCGTGGGAACAGACCCCTTCACACCCACAGCATATCCAACACCCACAACTTCGCCATCTCCACAGTCATGATGAGCTGCTTGTTGGACAAGTGTTTCGAAAGTCTCTAACGGCCTGCCGCTGTCAAAAATCATCCCCGTAGCAGCCATGCAAGGAATGTCCGCCGAGGAGATAAGATTCCTCTTCCTAATCGTGACAGGGTCGAGGCCTATTTCTTCGGCTAAAATATCCAGCGCTCTTTCGCGAACAAATGTGGCTTCCGGGTGGCCGAAGCCCCTATAGGCGCCCGCCGGTGTCTTGTTTGTTGCAACTAAGCTGACTTCGGCGGCATAGTTTTCGATACGGTATGGGCCCGGAAGCATGTCTATCACCACATGAGCGAGCTCCAGATAGCTGTGCGGTATCAGGGGGTATGCGCCTAGGTCGAGATATGCCTCATCTATGAGTGCCTTTATTCGCCCATTTCTGTCGGCGCCGATTTTGATTAGGTGAACCTGTTCCCTCGATTGGGCAGCTGCCGTGAGGTTTTCACGTCTCTCTTCAATCCATTTGACTGGTCTTCCCGTTAGCATGGAGAGGGCCGCGACTACGACATCCTCGGCGTATGTATGGCCTTTTTGTCCGAATCCTCCTCCTATGTTGGGTGCGATCACCCTTATCTTGCTCTCAGGCAGGTTCAAAACCTCTGAGAGAACGGTCCTATGCATGTGGGGGTTTTGGTTCGGCGACCAAACCGTCAAAAACCCGCGGCCAGCATCATAGCTTGCAACCACACCTCGTGTTTCAATGGGAGCAGGAGCCACTCGATGTGTAGTGATTCTTTCCTCAACAACTACCTTAGCCCTCTCAAGCTCATGGAAAGGGTCGCCAAATTTTCTCGAAAACTTGGCCATCGTGTTGTTTTCCCAATCCTCGTAAAGCGTAGCCCCAGAGCTGAACATGTCAGAAACGGGGGGCAGCGGCTCATACTCAACTTCAACACTATTCGCAACGTCGTAGGCTGTGTATAGATCTTCGGCCAAGACTGCGGCTACAGGCTCGCCCACGTATCTTACCTTCGTGTTTGCGAGAGGCGAAACCTCCAACCGTTTGCATCCTTCAAAGGGGAAAGAAAGCGAAAATGGTCTAACAATTTCACTTAACATCCTCCATGTGAATATTTTGGCTTCTGAGAGGTTTTCCGGCGTTCTCAAACCATGCACAACGGCGTGTGGATAGCTGCTTCTGACGAACACGCAGTGAAGCATTTTCGGCAGAGCAACATCGTCGACGAATGAGGCGCGACCTGTCAGGAGTTTCGAATCATGCTTTAACATGTTGTTAAATAACGAATACGTCATTTTACGTCTTTTTTAAAGATTTTTCGTGTTCACATCTATGTTCTATAAAGGCTTATAACCTATGAGATATCGCAGTATAGAACGTGAGTAGCGAGGAGAGAATTGTTAGAAGAAGAAGCCCGACCACCCTCGTCGCCTTGTTTATCGTTTCAGCCGCCATCACAGCCGTTCTCGGAGCTTTTGGAAGCATCGTCTTTCCGTTCCTTGCGCCGATATCATCCTTCTACCCAGGCGTAGCCTTCCAAGTAAGCTTCGGAGTATGGTTCGGAATTGTCGGGGCCTTGGCTGGAGGTTTTCTCGGCCCATTCATTGGCATAGTGCTGACCGGAACCTCGGCACCCATCGCCGCGGCTGTCGCCGTGGGAGACTTCTTCCAAGCCTTCATACCAATGCTAGCGTTTCGTCTAGGCAAATTTGATCCACGTCTCAAGTCCAGTAAAGACTGGGCTGGGCACATCGTCTTCAACGTGATAATAGCCCAAGCTGTCGGCGCTACAATCGGTTCAGGTTCCTTGGCCGCTTTCGGCGTCTTTCCGTGGGACATCTGGCCAATTGCGTGGCTAGGCTGGTTCGGCAGCAACGTCGTCGTCGTAGGCGTCATCACAACAATACTGTTCAAAGTCTTCTCTGACTACTTGATGAGAACAGCCCTCTACATAGAGCGATTCATCTAAGACGCTATGGCGTTCATTATCAGCGACATCCTGAAGGGCTTAATCCTCTACACCCCCAAAAACTCTTTTTTTGTTAAAGTTCATCCAGCTGTTAAGCTGTTTGTCGTGATTGTGTTTAGTTTTGCCGCGTTGTTAACTCCGAACCATAGCCTCGCTCTCGTCAACCTTATACTAATATCGGTCACAGTGGTTGTGGCACGGGTTCCGGCGAAGGCTCTTCGTCTCTACACCTTTGTCATAGGCTGGATGCTTTTGGTTTCCTTCATCTTCTACAGTTTCTTCACACCAATACGCTCTGGTCCGGTTATGGCGACCATCGGTCCCCTAAAGATAGGCTATGAGAATTTTATGGCATGGCTGCTGGTTGCACTCAAGTTCCTCGCGGTCAGCTACGTCACAGCGCTTCTCCTGGCGACGACCAAGCACAGGGACTTGGCCGTTGCCCTAAGGACATGGAGACTACCCTACGTCGTAAGCTTCACCTTCGCATCTATTCTCCGCAATCTCGCAGTTGTCTCCGTTGACTTGTTCACAATCATAGATGCTCAGAGCTCCCGTGGACTCAACTTCCGCAAAGGAAACCCCATCCAACGCCTGGCCAAATTTGTCCGCGTGGGAATACCGCTAATATATGTATCCCTCAAGAGAACAGAGGAGATGAGCAACGCCATGGCGTCACGGGGCTTCAAAGTGCGTGGAGAGAAAACGATGTACTACACTATCCCTATGAAGATGAGGGATTATGTAGTTGCGGGGCTTTTCACCCTACATCTCGTGATAGTGCTCGCAGTATTGTTGGGGTTGCTGAAGTTCCCTAATTTCCTATTTTTCTAAAGGAGATATGTGGGGCCGGTGCTACGGTAGTAAAACCTAGGCGGGTCAAACAGGTACTCGTCTGGACATGTGACCTTAAGTTGCCTGTTGTTCAGCTTTATGTTGCGGCGGCTTGGTCTTGAGTCTTTGCCCCTTAGTCCGACTAGGTTTCCGTCAACGATTACACCCGCGATTCCTATCATGTCACCAGCTTCGATGCTTTCTAACGCGTCATTGCCAACGCTTCCAGGAGGAGCATCCATGACCAGAAGATCTCCTGCGCGGCCGGGCTCAATCTTTCCCATGTTGAATTCTTCGGAATATTTTCCGTAGCAGTCCAGTATGTTGCCCGTGGCAGTGGCTATGGCTTTTTCAGCTGGGAGTCCGCATATGGATGATAGGAATAGGATGGCACGGTGGATGGCCACTGGAAGGTAGCCCTGGCCTGTGGGGGTATCGCTTCCCACAATTAGGCGCTTAAGCTGGTTGCGGGACTTGAGGTATTCATAGACACGTAGAGCCATCTTCATGTTTCCATATGGTATGATCTCAAGCTTTGCTTCTCCTGTTCCATCTATCGCGGCTTTAACAACCTCCCAAGGCGGCGCTGTAGTGCCTCCGTTGATATGTGCTATTTTGTCTGGTTTGATGGATGAAACGAGCTCAGCTGTCATGTTGAGGCTTTCAGGCAACACCCCCGGCCCGAGGTTTGTGGATACAAAGTATCCCAATTCACGGGCCCATGAGACCATTTCAAGAATCTGTTTCGGGTCGTTGATGTTGGACGAGCCTCCAATCTGCCCGACGCGCCACACTCCAGCCTTACGTAGCTGCACAAAGTCTTCACGTGTCAGCCCTTTGACAAGCATTATGGAGCCTGCGAAGACCTTCATCGCGCCTCCTGGCCTATAGTTTCGGTATGCTTTTTGTGAGAGAATCGCTGTCGCCTTCACTCCCTCTGGGTCGGCTCCGTAGAAAAGCGGCAACCCCTCAAACTGCAGCCACTCATCGACGATGGTTGCTGTCCCCTGCAACAGTGTTTCGGTGAGAAGACCGACCATGTGCTGCATCGGAGAAAAGTCGCCGAAGGATAGGTGGGTGTGGGGGTCTATCAACGTGGGTGACACAGTCATTCCGTCAGCGTCTATGACTACGTCTGCAGGGCCTTTACCTATTTCATCACTATAGCCAACATCCTGAATAATACCGTCAACAATTTTCACCGTGTCCGCCTTCAGAACACCCTTATCCCAATCCCCGCTAACCAGCTTGCCTATGTTTGTTACGAGTGTTGTGACCACGCCGCCCTCATCAGATTATAGGGATTTATGTTTATTGTTTAGCAAGTTTATCACATTTTCAACAAATTCGCCAACTGAGAGCGCGGGTTTTTCGAACCCGATGTTTGCCAAACGTGCTGATAGTATGGTGACTTGTGGAGGCTTGAGCTGAGCTTGCCTAAGTTTTTCAAAATCAGTCAGTGCTTCGCGGGTTGGTTTGTCGATGAAAACTTTCCCATCCTTCATGATTATGCATCTCTCGGCGTATTCCGCCACTAGGCGCATGTTATGTGTAATGAAGACAACAGTTCTCCCCTCTTTGTGAAGTTTTTTCAAAATCTCCATCACCTCGTAGGACTGTCTCATGTCTTGCCCAGTTGTAGGCTCATCTACCACAAGGGTCTCGGGCCTCATCGTCAAAACACTGCACAACGCTACTCTAAGCCTGTCTGCTCGGCTGAGTAAAAATGGGTGAACATCTCGATAGTGTTCAAGCCCAAACAATCTAAGAATCTCATCGACAACCTGCTTGACCTCGTCCTCGGGTGTGCCGAGGTTCCTCGGCCCGAAAGCCAACTCCTCCCACACAGTTTTCATACATAGTTGATGGTCAGGGTTCTGGAAAACATATCCGACTTTTTTGGCGAGGTCGGCTACGGATGCTTCCCGCGTGTCTATACCGTGGACGATTATCTGCCCGCTTGTTGGCTTGAGCAATCCGTTTATGTGTTTAGCGAGAGTCGTTTTCCCGGAGCCATTGTGACCTATTAGGGCCACAAATTCGCCGCGTCTGATTGTGATGTTAACGTTGTTCAGGGCGACTACTCCGTTTGAGTAAACGTGGCTGAGGTTTTTTGCCTCGATGACTGCATCACTGGACAAACTTTTTCACCGGTATCAACCTGTTCATCAAATGCTCGGCCTCTTCCAAAGTGATGGGTATTTCCAACTCTGTGTTCAATTCTTTTCTTAGGAGAAGAGTCAACTCGACCACTTGGGGGGCAGGCACACCTGACTTGGATACTTCTTCGGCGTCTTTGAAGAAGCCTCGGAAGTCTCCATCATATAGGATACGGCCGCCATTCATTACGACAAGTCTGTCTGTGAAAGGTGCAAGTTCCTCCAATATGTGTTCAACCACGATTATCGTGATGCCCTGTTTTTTGAGGCTTTGCAGAACGTTAACCACTTCCTCTTTCCCAATCGGGTCAAGCTGACCAGTAGGCTCGTCGAGAACTAGGACCTTAGGCTTCATAGCTAGGGCCGCTGCTATCGCGACACGCTGTTTCTGACCACCAGATAGTTCATAAGGTGCTCTCTCCAGCAAATCCTCTACCTTGACTAGCTTGGCCGCCTCATGGACTCTCTCTTTCATTTCCTCTAAGGGCAGAGCAAGGTTTTCAAGTCCGAAAGCTATCTCATCCTCCACAGACATAGTCAGAAACTGGCTTTCCGGGTCTTGGAAAACAATACCAACCAAGCTAGCCATGTCGGCGCTGCTTAGCGTGTAGGTGTCTTTCCCGAAGACATACACTTTCCCCCTCAATGTGCCGTTGTAATGATAGGGAATGAGGCCAGCCATGGCGAGGCATAGGGTTGTCTTTCCAGCGCCCGTTGGACCCGTAATTACCACAAATTCCCCTTCGCGGACGGAGAAGTTGATATCTGATAAAACCCAATCTTTGCTGGTTGCGTATTTCCACCAGAAGGACTTTACCTCAATAGGTTTTTCATCCACCGCGCCACACCTATTTAACGGCTATTTAAACTTCTTTTGAACTTTTTCGACAACATCCCGCGGCAAACTCGGAACCTTTACCCCCGCATTTTTCCAGTGGGGTGGAGAGGTGGCGTCTATGACCGCCCTGCTTGTGAAGCCTGCTCTTTCTTGGGAAGGGTCAAGCATGTTCCCGTCTGTGACAGGGAACAAATGCATGCTACGGTCTGGCTGGCTGCGTGTGGCAACTGCCCAAAGCACTTGCATCTCGTCAAACACATCTATGTCGTCGTCTACGAGGATAACATATTTCACGTAAGGGTTGGCTCCCATTAGGAGCATGGCGGCCCGTATCTGGACTCCTTCTTTCCCCTCTTTATCCACGGAGAGAATTGCTACAAAATGTGTTCCCCAAACAGGGAAATTTATGCCCTTGACCTCAGGTATGGATTCCTTGAGTCTTTTGTAAACATTGGCCTGCATTGGTAGACCTCCGAGTAGAAGATGCTCAGACGAGTTTGTGGGGATGATTGTTTGAAATATTGGGTTCCTTCGATGTGTAATACAGTCAATAATCATGACGTTGCGGGTGGAGCGGCCTGAGACGTAGCCGGTGTACTCCGAAAACGGGCCCTCGTCTTCGTAGACGTTGGTCAACATACGGCCCTCGAGAACTATTTCCGCGTCACTGGGAACATGAACATCATTGGTTTCGCATTTAACCAGCTGAACCGGCTCTGAGGCGAGGGCGCCAGCCATTTTGTATTCATCGGTTGTCCTTGTCGCTGCGGCAAGATAGAGTGTTGGATTACATCCTATCACCACTGCAACGTTTAGCCAGGGTCGCCCTAGCTCGGTGGCGCGGTTAAAGTATCTCCATAGGTTACCTCGAGAATGTATGCTGACTCCGAGCTTGTTTCTATCCTTAACCATTAGCCTTGCGAAGCTTAGGTTCACCTCACCTGTTTCAGGATGGTTTGCGACAACTATTCCCGAGGTTATGTATCGTCCACCATCTTCCACAAAGAACTTCAGAGCAGGTAAGGTGCCTAGGTCCACCTCGCTGGAAAGATGTTTCACCTCCTTTACAGGCCCCGTTGAAACATACTCCGGTTCCACAATAACACTTGTCTTCTCAAGCCATTTATCATAGAAATTCCACATATCGGCGCCAATCATCCTCGCCACACGCGCCCTTGAGCCGAAGACGTTGGCCACTACAGGCATATCGCAGCCCTGGACTTTTTCAAAGAACAAAACAGGATTCCCCTTCCGCTCAAACATTTTCCAGACAGCGGTTATCTCATACTCAAGTGAGACTTGTTCAGAGATTTTCACAAATTCCTCTGGAAAATTTTGTCTGAGGTCCTCGAGATATTGTCGCAGGTCTTTCACAAGCCCAAGATACTATGTGGTGTTTTTATCTATTACCGAGATTGTTTGAATCGTTATAAACAAGTGTCCTCTGTCCAGTGGCTATGCGGCTTGGCATAGCTCTTGTTCCCGAGTTTATCGGGAGAGCGAAAACCATAACATATGGTGTTTCTGCGGAAAAGGTTGGCTACGATTCTGTCTGGGTTCCTGAACATTTGAATGGTGGTGAAGCCTTCTCGTTACTGGGGGCGATAGCGGCGAAAACTTCGAAAATAAGGCTTGGAACAGCGGTGGTCAGCATAAACCTCCGCCATCCAGCGGTAACAGCTCTCGCGGCAGCGACTCTTAGCGATGTTTCAGGAGGCCGCTTTACGTTAGGAATTGGTTTGGGTGATTTGACGCAGCTGAGAAACTCTCTCGGCATCATCGATGACAAGCCCGTGAAGTCGATGGTTGAGGCTGTTAAAATCTGTAGACAAATTTTCCGAGGGAGTTCCGATTTTGAAGGTATAAGGTTCCGCTCACATCTTCAACACATCATCAGGCCTAAAAGTTCTCCGAAAATATTCATCGCCGCTGTGGGTGAGCAGATGCTTAAAGCAGCAGCTAGGCACGGCGACGGCGTAATCTTCTCCATATTCATGTCACCTGAATCCATAAAGAAATCAACCGCGGTGATAAAGACCACATCTGGGTTCTCGGCTCGACGTGATTATTTCGAGTTTATGGGACTGTTGGCAACTGCTACAGAAAAGCACATTCAGCAGCTTAGGGAATTGGCCGCTGTTTTTCTCTCTTGGCCGGGCCGGGCTGAACGTTCTCTCCCCAACAATTTGTTCAACAAGATAGATGTCGAGAAACTAAGCATGCATGTCTCAAGAGGACAGAAAGGAAAAGCCGCTGAACTGGTGGATGATGAAGTGCTTGAGGAATTTGCATGCATCGGCTCCCTCAAAACAATACGCAGAAAAATCGGAGAGTTTATCGACGCCGGCTTAACATATCCGGTTCTGTATCCAGTAGGCGATGCCAAGAATTTTCTGGATAAACTGGTTTAAATAATCGATGGTAGAATGATAAATGTGGTTAGAGTTTTATACATAGGAGTAGCAATTGTTGTTGCCGCGGCAGTGGCTTTAGCCGTGGTCTTCGGTGTGGGTTCTCTGTTGGAGGTCTCTGACATATCTATGAGGAAAGGCACAAACAGTGCCGGTATCTTCTTTGATCTTCACAATAGAGGGTTTCTGCGGGATTGTGTTGTCGGTGTGGAGGTTTTAGGCGAGGGTCACATGGGTGAGGAAGTTCTTCAAGCTGAGTTGCATAGAACGGTGATGGAGGACAACGTTATGAAGATGGTGAAGGTTGACAAAGTATGTGTCGAGCCTTTCAGCACAGTTAAGATGCGTGGAGCCGAGGGAGAGGGATACCATGTCATGGTTTTCGGGGAAGTGGAGCATTTCGACAGCTTTCATGTCCATCTCAAGATGGAGAGCGGCAAGGTAATCCACTTCTACGCACAGCCAGCTGGAGCCGGTTCCCAGCACACCCATTAAACACTACCTTTTTTATTCATCCTAAGGCAGAATATATAAAGGGGGAATAACAGAGGATTGGCGATGTCGGCAAAACCACACATGAACCTTGTGGTCATAGGACACGTTGACCACGGAAAATCGACGACGATGGGTCATTTTCTCTACAAGATGGGGGCTATCGACGAGCGCACGCTAAAGACCTACGAGGAGGAGGCGAAGAAGATAGGCAAGGAGAGCTTCAAGTATGCTTGGGTGCTTGACAGAGTCAAAGAGGAGAGGGAGAGAGGACTTACCATCGACCTAGCCTTCCAGAAATTTGAGACAAGAAAATACTATTTCACGCTCATCGACGCGCCCGGTCACAGAGACTTCGTAAAGAACATGATTACCGGAGCGAGCCAGGCAGATGCGGCGATAATGGTTGTCTCGGCGAAGAAGGGCGAGGCTGAGGTCGGCATAGCTCCAGGTGGACAGACCCGTGAACACGCCTACCTCTCTTTCGTTCTCGGCATCAGACAGATTATTGTCCTGATAAACAAGATGGACGATAGCTCCGTGAACTGGGCGAAGGCAAGGTATGAAGAGGTTAAGCAGATGGCTAGTGACCTGCTGAAAACCATCGGCTACAACATCGCCAAGATAAACTTCATACCTGTGTCGGGTTGGCTGGGCGACAACTTGACCGAGAAAAGCTCCAACATGCCGTGGTACAACGGCCCAACCCTGCTCGAGGCGCTGGACATGCTGGAGGAGCCGCCCAAGCCAATAGACAAGCCTCTGAGGATACCGATTCAGGGTGTCTACTCCATCAAAGGTGTTGGAGTCGTCCCCGTTGGGCGGGTTGAGCAAGGAGTTTTGAAGCCGGGCGACATCGTGGCAATTTATCCGGGAGGTTTGAAGGCGGAGGTCAAGTCGATAGAGATGCATCATCAGTCGCTTCAGCAGGCGATTCCCGGCGACAACATCGGGTTCAACCTGAAGGGTGTTGAGAAGAACCAGCTGTCCCGTGGGATGGTTGTCACCAAGCCCGATACACCCATACCCGTAGCCAAAGAATTCATCGGACAGATATATGTCATCTATCATCCAACAGCTATCGCCGTGGGATACACACCGGTTCTCCACATACACACCGCGCAAACGGCCGTCAAGTTTGTCGAGCTTATCCAGAAGATGGACCCGAGAACTGGCCAAATAACCGAGAAGAACCCCTCCTTCCTCAAGACCGGTGACGTGGCTGTTGTGCGACTAAGGCCCCTTAACCCCGTAGCGATAGAGCCGGCGAGCGTGTCACCCGAGCTCGGGCGCTTCGCCATAAGAGACAGCGGAATGACCGTTGCAGCAGGTGTGGTGAAAGAGATAACAGAAACAGCCTAACAAACAATTTTTTTATTTTGTTGTCATCTGCATCTCTATAGCAACGTCGTCGGGTATCTGTATACGCATTATCTGACGCATTACTCTCTGGTCGGTTATGCCAAGGTCTATCAGCCTGCGGTGTATGCGCATCTGGTGTTTTCGCCATGTTTTGGTGCCTTCTCCGCAGGGGGATTTGCGGGTGGGTATGACCAGTTTTTTCACGGGAAGAGGTATAGGTCCCGATATCTTTGTGCCTGTTTTCTCGGCTATGTCCTTTATCTCCCTGCATACTTCCTCGAGCTTGGTGAGGTTTGTGCTGGTCACTTTGATTCGTACTATTTGCGTCATCGCGGTCTAACCAACTATGCGTCTTGAGCCAAGGTAAAAACCTTAACTTCAGAGAGCTCTCCGCGTCACATCGCTGTGCCTGAACCGAAGCCACGCGACGAGGAAAAACACGGCTGAGTAGGTGACGAGGTTTGCAGCTGCGAGCCACAGGTTTTCTGCTCCAAAACCGGCGAAGGGTGCTCCGGGTGTGTTTATGCCGAGTCCAACGGCGTCCGTCAATATGGTGGGCGTCAGTCCCGTAGGAGCCCATGTAGGTAGAAATCTCACAAACTCCTGGAGCGTCAAATCTCCTGCGATGAGGGCGACAAAGTTTGCATAGGTTTGGACAAGTGCAGACGCGAAGAAAACTGCTCCCGCAACGATGGTCGACATCATGCTTCTCCTCAGAAGCTCTCCAAAGGCCAGGCCAATCGCATAGAAAGGTGCGGCCGAGGCTGTAGAAACCGCGAGGGCTAGGGGAAATGTCTCGACTTTGCTCTGTGGCCCGAAAACATACCATGACACCGAGAGGGAGAGTAGGGAGTAGGTGAAGATGATTAGGAAAAGAAGAACCAGTCCTCCGATGGTTTTGCCGAGGAAGTAGCTGCTTCTTCTAAGGGGCTGCGTCATCCAATAGTCCGCTGTTCCCAGTTCATACTCCTCCGCCGACGTAGAGGAGCCTATGGTGAGGGCGAGCACGTGAAGAAGACCTGCGGACGGGGCGATTATCCCCAGCGTCCAAGCAGCTCCTGAGAAAGCTTGTATAAACTGCGGCGGCAGCCTCGTCAAAACAAGATACAGGCCCAATTCGAGGAGAAAAGTTATGGCCACGAGTATCAGAACCCGTCTCCGTGCAAGGCTTTTCCGCAGCTCATACTCGATGAGGACTAGATGGATTTTAGCCGCCGACAGATTCCCTCACCCTGTTGATAAACACCTCTTCAAGCGAGGGCTGAGACAGTCTGAACTCCCTCAGCCCATATCCCAGCTTTACGATTTTTTCAGCGATTTTTTCACGTGGGTCAAGTGAGGAATCAACATGGATGACGACTCTGTTCGCCTCGATTGCGACCTTGAGAACGCCGGTGATTTCTTCAAGTGCTTTGGCGAGTTTGCCGTCAGGCTCAGCGGCAAGCTCAGCAACAACCCTGGTGTGTGAGCTGTTGTTGAGCAGGTTCATGACCATGTCTTCGAAGACGGTTTTACCCCTGTAGACCATGGCTACTCGGTCGGAGAGTCTCTGAACTTCGTATAGCTCATGGGAGGAGAAGATGATGGTTTTGCCCTGTTTTCTCAGCTGGGTTAGAACGTCGCGGATGTGCGCTCTGCCGACAGGGTCTACTCCTAGCATCGGCTCGTCAAGTACAAGTAGAGGAGGGTCTCCTACGAGAGCTTGTCCGATGGAGAGCCGCTGCACCATACCTTTCGAGAAGTTTCCGATTTTTCTGTCGGCGTGGTTAACCAACCCCGTTAAGTCGAGAACCCGTCTAACCTCGTTATCCGCATCTTTTCCGAAAATTTTTTTCATGCTGCATGTTACGCGGAGAAGTTTCTCGGCGGTGAAGAATGGTGGATAGTTTGGGATTTCGGGTGAGTAGCCTATTTTCTGGTTGGCTTTTTCCGGGTGGCTGTATGGGTTTAACCCATATACAGAGACTTTTCCTCCGCTGGGTTTTAGTAGTCCCAGTATGGCGCGTAGGGTGGTGGTTTTGCCCGAGCCGTTGGGCCCCACAAGACCATACACCTCACCTTCGTATACATGAAGGCTTATGGGCCCTATCTTTGTTCCGTCACCGTAAACTTTCGTGAAAGAGTCAACAACGACGACGGGGTTTTTAGACATAGTGAGCCTTTTTCTCCCCAGGCTCCATGGCTCTCCCTTTTCTACGCATGCTCAGAAATGATACAGCGCCTATTGTCGCCAGCCCAGCGGCCAGCACCACCCCAACCCTGTCAAAGTAAGCCGAGGAAAGTGTCGCCTGCTCCTGAACAACATCCCGTCGTCCAACACTGTCAAAGAATTGTACAGAACCAGATGGAAACGCTGAGAAGAATGAAGCAGGCGTTGCTGTGAACGAGGTGGGTGAGATAGTGGCCGTCGTGTTAAATGCCGAGAGGTCTACGTTGGTATCCTTGAGACTCATCTTGAATGAAGCTGTTTTCTGCCCTGAACCTGTGTAGGCAAGGTCAAGGCTGTAAACCACTTTTGAGGAGGCGATGATTTCGATGACCCCCTCAAGCCTTGTAGATTCTCCTTGGTTATCTGCAGACGCGGAGACATGGTAAACCTTAGTCACAAACTCAAACCCTGAAACGGCTCTAAGCTCCTCGCCAATCTCATCCACAGAAATTCTGAGGCTAACGTTTCCCCTTCTAAAGCTGTACACACCCTCGTATTCGGCCAAATCCACGGCAGGCGGCGAAAAGTAGCTCTGCGGCAAATTCTTCTCAAAAGTAGCTACGCCGTCGTTGAATGTAGCCACGCCTCTTAGACGCAGCCTCCCATCAGGAAGAACGTCGAGGATGGAGAGGGAGAGCTCTCCAGAGACCGTTTCACCATCACTTTTCGCCAAAACATAAGCATATGAAAAATAGTTTCCCTTCTCAAAACCCGCCACGGTAGGGAAAAACATCAGGGCGGGAAGGAGCATCGCTAAAAAGAATCTCATCAAGTAACCAACTGAGGCAGAACAATTTAAAGGTAGCCAATTTACACGACTTGTACAGCCATGGAGAATGATTTGACGACTCTGCGGGCTGAGTCACGGCGCCTAGCGGTCGAGCTTGTGAAGGTGCTTGCAGCTCGTAGAGAGTTGGTGAACAAAATTGCGGAGCATAAAAGAGCATTAGGACAGCAAGCTGTTTTACCCGATGTCGAGAAGGAGGTTAGAAGAGCCATGCTCGAAGAAGCCTCCAGACACGGCATACCCGAGGACACAATTAACCGCATAGCAACCATAATCTTCTCAGACGCCGTTGAGCAACAGGCGGCAACCCCCAAACAGAAGCTCACACACTTCGACATACTTAAGAGAGCCGTCGAGCTTCAGAAAAACGGGCGGGAGGTTCATAGACTCGAGGTCGGTGAGCCAGACCTAGGCGCGCCGCCTGAGGTAAGACAATCAGCGGCAAACGCTCTCTTAGAGGGATACGCGAGGTACATAGACTCACGTGGACTCGCTGAGCTGCGCACACAGATAGTGAACCAAGTTTATGAAAAGCATGGGCTTGAGATAACTCCGGAAAATGTGGTCATCACCCCCGGTGGAAGGTTCGCCATCTACCTTGCAGCCAAAACTTTGCTGCGTGAGGGTGATGAGCTCATCGTCATAGACCCGTCTTGGCCGATGTATAGACAGGTGGCCCCGTTTGTGGGAGCAAGGTCTGTTCATGTCAAGACCCTTTTTGAAGATGGCTGGACACCATCCATCGACGCAGTCGAGAAACACATCAGCCCCTCAACCAAGGCAATCATCCTCAACTACCCCAATAACCCAACCGGAAAAATCCTAGACCGCACAACCTTCAACAAACTTGTCGAACTCGCCACAGACCACGGCATCACAGTCATAAGCGACGAGGTCTACGCAGACTACGTCCGAGACGGCCACGTCAGCATACTCGACAACGACCTCGGAAAACAACATGTATTGATACAATCATTCTCGAAGAGCTATGGAATGACCGGATACAGAATCGGATACGTAATCGCGGACAAAAATCTGGTAGCGAAGATGGCTTCGATAATCGGCTTAGTCATCACATGTGTTCCAGAGTTTATTCAGAGAGGTGCCCTGACAGCCCTCAGCCTCAGAGATGCGCCGAAGGAGTATGCGGCCATCATGATGCGTAGGATGGAGAAGGCTGTTCACGAGCTTGAGAAAGTCGGAGCAGAGTTCTACAGGCCGGACGGAGGGATGTATGTCTTTCCCCGTGTAGGGAAGCTGGGAGAAGACGCCATGGCCACCGCCTTTGAATTGCTCGAGTCAAAAGGTGTAGCGGTTGCACCGGGTTCACTTTTCGGAGGCTACGACGAGTTTATCAGAATCTCTCTAGGAGCGCCCGACGAGTCGATAGTTAAAGGAATCAGGCTCCTCGGCGAGTTTATCGCGGAAAAAGGTAGGGCACGTGGATAAGAGAAGGGCCCTCGTCATCGGCGCGGGTCCCATGGGACTTTGGATGGCGCGAAACCTCGTAAAAAGAGGTTACCGTGTCACGGTATATGACAAAAAAAGGAACAAGCTGAAGAAGATAGAGGGCGGCGGAATCTCGGCAGCGAAATCCCTGAAAGAAGCCCTCTCCAGCAGCAGCTTAGTCGTGCTCGCGGTCGGGGCCTCAAACGCAGCGACTCTACTTTCTAGTCTTATGTCAACGGTCAGCGGAAAAATAATCCTCGACATCTCCTCGGTCAAGACACCGGTGGCCAAGGCACTCGCCAAGCATCGGAGAAGCAGCAACATGGTTGTTCTAATTCACCCTCTCTTTGGCCCGGGAACCAAAAAACTGGAGGACAAAAGCGTCGTTTTCATTCCCTTCAGAAAACCCGAGGAAGAATACAGAGTCTGCACGGAAGTTTTCCACCCATGCAAAATACTGCGGATGAGCGTTGAAACACATGACAGGAAGATGGCTTCTGCGATGGCTTTGCCGAGGCTCTTAATCCTTACTCTGCTCAGGAGCTGGAGCATGGATGATGTGAAGCCTCTCACAGTCAGCCAAAAAGCTCTGATGCTGGTCGCCTCACCAATCCTCAGCGAAAGCCCCAGCCTCTTCAAAGAAATCACCGAGAAAAACCCCTACACCGAAAAAGCACTGATAAACGCTCTGAAAACACTAAACCAATTTAGAAACAACCCCTCCACCGCGTCGAAAATCTTCAAACAACTACAGACCAAAAAACTGGTGAAAGGCTACGCCAAAATCTACCAACTGCTGGAAGAAGCGGCGTCCAAAACATGGTAGATGTTATTAACGGGTCGCACCGAGCTGGAGACATGAGTGACAACCAGTGTCTGAGGGTTGTTTATTCTAAGAGGGAGACCCGCGAGTTCCTCGACAAACCGGTTGACATGGATACAATCAGTAAAATTCTCGAGGCGGGGAGGCGTGCGGGTAGCGCCAAAAACAGGCAGCCATGGCAATTCATACTCATAAGGGAAAAGGAAAACCTGCGAAAGCTCTCCAATTTTGGACAGTTTGCACAGCATCTGCCCAGCGCCGCATTCGCCATAGTCATAACAATCCCCGACAAATATTTTCAGGACAGGTTTGACGCGGGAAGAGCGGCCCAAAACATGATGCTAGCAGCACATATCCTCGGCCTCGGCTCATGCCCCATAACTCTCCACAGCGAGGAAGCAGCCAAAAACCATCTCAACATACCGGGCGACCAGCGCATAGCCATCTGCATAGCCTTCGGACACCCCAAACCATCCAAACCACTCGGCAAAATAATCAGAAAACCACTACACGAAATACTGCATCTAGAAAAATACGGCAACCAGCCGAAAAGCTAAGCTTTTTAGACGACCAACAAAAAATACATTCGACAACAGTTGCCGGGGTCCCCAAGCCTGGAAAAAGGACTTTTTTAGGACCTCTAACTAATTGCTTTTATTTATCTTTGTTGCTATTTTGATTGGGGGTTTTAATCCTGCTAGGAATTTGTGAAGGTCTCTACCGTGTATTTTCATGGCCTGTTTGTAACTTTTTTCATCGATTTTTCCTGAACTTCTAAGGGTCTCGAGGGCCTCTTTTATGAGACTGAGTCGTGCTCGGTTGTCTGTTTTCTTGTGCATGATAATGTTTCTCCGTTTTATTTTCTGTTGATTAACGGCTGCTTCCAACAGTTTTGTCCAGCCCTTAGGCGCCCATCCCCTCCGCTCGAAAAACCTAATGATGTCAACACAAGTTGCATTACCCCGCTGCTCGAAGGTGTTTAGAAAATGCAGAATCATGAGCGCAGCGGCTTGCTTCATCCGAGCCTTGTCCACTATCTTCTTCTCGGGATCTTGGAAGGCGGTGAAGTCTAAAGAGAGTGAAAGTTTGGCGGAGAAACTTAGCTCGGTGCCAATTGTTTCTTCTGAGAGTTCTTCCCCCTCATTTAACTCATAGTTAACCATATCGAAGAGAGATTGTGTAAAGTATTCCCAGAAAAATTCGTTAACAAACCTTTGAGTCAACCTTTCCACTACATCTCGCCGCTGATAGACTCTTCCATGCTCTAGGGTGAAAAATCTTCTGTCATAATCTATTCTCTCACCCAACTTCTCTGATATGAACAAACGTGCATGATAAGATGTAGGTGCGGGAATTTCTTCATAAAATATCAGCTTTAGGGGATTGACGGGATCTATGAGAAGCTTTGGTTCACACTCCTCATCATACACAAGCATCTCGCGGCGACTGTGGTGCTCACTGTATCCTTTTTCGGTTAGCATATACATGCCACGTTTCCCCGGTTCCTTCTCTACAAGCCCCTCACTCATCAAGCTCTTCAGCGTCTTAATGACCCCCTGTCTACTAGCCCTAACCGCGCTAACAAGCTCTGTTACCGAGTGGGGGCCATCGAAAAGAGCGTCCAATACATCTTTTCTAAGTGTGTGTTTTCTTCCCAATGTAAACAAAATGTCAACTTTTCTTATTATTAAATTTTTTAAGCGTTATTGTATGTTGAGTAAGAAAAAACTCCGGAAAGTCTTGAAGATTGGCACGTCGAAGGCCGTGGTCATTCCAGCCACAATCGAATCAGAGTATGTCTGGGTATCCGAAGACGATGGGCGAATTGTGATCGAGCCTGCGCGGGTGAAATAATGAGCGGAAAGAAAAAACCTATGATACGTGAGGCCCTGCTCGGTGAGGGAGAGGCCGTATGCGATTACTGTAGCACCGTTGATAGGTCGGAGAATTTTCTGGAAATACGCAGCCCATCCAGTGACAGCGTCCGGCATATGTGTCGCGATTGTTTTGGTGCAAAGGGGAAGAGATGAGCTCCAGAGATGTTTCCTAGGAGAAGAAGGTGAGCACAGATGGGGGAGACGACTAATCTGAGGGCTGATGATTATTTTTCTCGGGGGCTTGTAGTCATCCCGCTTGTTAGAGGCGATAAGAGACCGATGGTGAGTGAGTGGCAGAAAAAATCCCGTGAAGAGCTTTTTGCAGTATTCAGAGAACATAGCGGCTGCAACATTGGCATTAGACTAGACAGCCTTACGGTTCTCGACATCGAGCATGCACGGCTGTGGAGACTCTTCTTCGAAACAGAGCCACGTGAACTCGCTTCGAAGACATGGGTTAGCAGAACAGGCGGAGGAGGATATCACGTTTATTTCAAAGGCTCCACAACACCATCGAAAGCCGATGGATACGCTGAGCTCCGTTCAGGTGAAAAACAATTCGTTGTGGCACCCCCTCAACACACCCCTCCGGAGATAGGTATAAGTGGTTGACCGATATAGAGACTGTAGGCATAGCTACACCCAACTCACATGAACTGTTTGAGCAGGCGAGAAAGGTCATAGAGACTCTCCGGCTCCATAGTCGCTTAATAGAGAGGCTCGTCGACGCATGGAGGCCCGAGCATAGACACAACCTTGCACTATGGGTATCCGGAGCCCTCCGCAAAACAGGCGTCGGAAAAACAGAAGCCAAGATAATCGTGAAAACAATATGCCTACTCGCCGACGATCAAGAACTGGATGATAGGCTGCGCGCCGTGGAAGACACGTATAGGAAATCAATAGAGGAGGTGAAGGCGTGGAGCGGACTTAGGCAGGAACTTGTCACCCTCATAGGCGAAGAGGCTGCGGAGAAGCTGCTGCATCTTTTTCAAGCTACCAAGGATAAAAGCGGGGAAACGAAGGGAAAAAAGAACTGCACGTCTTGAGTCGTGTGAAGCCTCTAATGATGGAGGCCATTGCGTTTCAAAACATTGTCGGTGAATATGATGACCGTTTGCTGATTTATGAAAACGGTTCCTTCAGTGTTGTAGAGCAGCTGGAGCTTAATGGGTTCGTTTTTAAGCCCCGGCCTCGGAAATCATATCCCTACGAACCGTATGCATTTTCTGATGGTCCTGCACCCTATAGGCTTGAGCTCATTGAAAGAGTTTACCGCGAAGTTGATACCTTTGTTGACGCGGAGCCAGAGGTGAAGGCCGTGTTCACAGCTTTTGTCATTCTCTCTTATGTGCAGGAAAAGTTTGACTGCATACCCTACCTCTACCTCGTTGGCGATAATGAAAGTGGTAAAAGCCATACCCTAAACCTATTTACATGGCTGTGCTATCGCCCATTCTCAGGAGTCAGCCACACCGCGGCCGACCTCTACAGCTACCTCGAAGATGATGGTTTGCCGCTCACTATAATCGAGGACGAGTTTCAGGGTTCGGAGGAGGATAATGACAAGATGAAGATCTACAAGAGTGGCTACAAGCGGGGTGCGCGAGTAGGACGGGTCGTCACCTATGAGGGAGGGCGGAGAATAGACTACTTTAACACATATGGGATGAAAATTATGGCTGGTGAGCGGCTTATCGAGAACAAGGGCCTTTTGCAGAGATGCATCATAGTGGAGCTGGTCGAGGGTTATCCCGTGAAGGACCACTATGATGAAAGTGACTATTTTCGGTTCAGGGCCCTCAGAAACGACCTACTCAAATGGCGCATGAAAGTGCTAGCTGGTGACGAGCATCTCGAACAGCCTGTCACAGAGCTCAAAGGCCGAGCGCGTGAACTCTACACACCACTTCTTGCCGTACTTAAAGGACATGAGTTCTATGAAAAAGTGATTGAATGGATAAAAAAGCTAGAGCAGCAAAAGATGGCTGAAAAACAATTATCGGTCGAAGGGCTGCTCGCGAAAATTTTGCTCGACTCGGTTCGCAAAGGAGAGAATGAACTAGCTCTCGACAAGATTTGGCAGGCGCTTCTCCAGTTTGCGGATGTCGTTACCACTCCTAACAAACCCGATACTATGTATATCCCCCACATCGGTAGCGTTACTAAGAAACTCCTGGGCCGTCGGCTGCGAGAAGTCTTCGCCGCCTCGAGAAGATATACGAGACTAGAGGGGCGACAGAGTGTCGTGTATTGCTTTGATGCGTGTAAAGTGACCCGCCTAGCCCGTAAATATGGCCTTGACCCGCAGATTTCGACGCAACTTTCTCTCTAAGGGGCGCCTTTGGTCTGAAGGGGGTTGAGGGTCCACGTATCTACAGCTAGACGCCGACCTCAACGCAGCTCATAAGCTCATAAAATCCACAAAAGCTGAACACAGGGGGGAGGTTGAAAAGCCTTTTTTACCCAACAACCAGCCGAAAAAGGCTATTTTAGAGATACGGTCTATCGCCTTGTTTTATGGATTTTATGAGCTTATGAGTCAAGAAATAATTACAGTTTATACTTTAGGTTTACAACAAAACATGGATTGAGTTATTCTCACATATTAAGAGGTAGGGGGGAGGGGGGTTAAATACTCGGGTATTACCTCTATAACCTCCAAAAATATAAAGTTTTGTTGGATTTGTTTGGATGGGTCGCCAGTTTATCCTCGACAAAATAGAGGTGGTGCTCCATCGTATCCCAACGCATTTTTCGAGGGTTGGGTTTTTCGCTGGGCTGCGAACTCGTTTGTCTTATGTGTTTACTGGTGTCTCTAAGCGGACGATGCGGGTAGGTAAGGTTGCGGAGTTGATGGGCCTTGGACTCGAGGATGTCGAGCTGCCCGCGTTCAAGGATTCTGAAATAAATTTTGAGGCAGGCGATGTGGTCTATGTCACGGGTGAGAGCGGCGGCGGGAAAAGCCTGCTTTTACGCCACCTCGCCAAGCAGATGAGGAATAACCCAGAGTTTGCTCCTGTTGCATGTTCATGGCGGCTTAACATACCGCGTGACAAGCCCTTGATAGACTGTGTTGGACGGGATGTGAAAGAGGCTGTGGAGGTTTTGTCTGCGGCTGGTCTGAGCGATGTCTTCACATGGTTCCGCAGGTTTGATGAATTAAGCGATGGACAGAAGATGCGGTTCATCTTCGCGAAGGCCCTCGACACAGGGGCTAGGACGATTATCATTGACGAGTTCTGTTCAGTGCTTGATAGGGAGACCGCAAAGGCCACGGCCTACACGATGCAGAAGCTCGCCCGCAGACGGGGCATAACGCTCATAGTCGCGACAGCGATAGACGACCTCGTGGAAGACCTTAACCCTAACCTGCTTATCATCAAGCATTTGGGGCCCCATCTAGAGGTAAAGCGTCTCAACCCGGTTCCACGGCCCTGCAGCCTACTCGAGAAAGTTGTTGTAGAGGAAGGTTCGACAGAGGACTGGCGGCTGCTAAGCTTTCTCCACTATCGAAGCCATCACACCCCCGCGGCTGTCAAGATTTTCCGCGCCGTTTTGAACGGCCGTGTCGTCGGCGTGGTGGTGTATGCGAAGCCGTATCTACATGCGACAGGCTATTCACGGTTTTTCCGGCCGGATTGGTATCTCCGTGAGAGGATGAATCATGTTCTCCGTATTTCGCGGGTTGTTGTTCATCCGAGCTTCAGGGGAATAGGTGTGGCCCGTAAGCTTTTGATAGAGTCTCTGCCACGGCTAGATGTCCCGTTTGTGGAGATACTTTCCACGATGGAGAGGCTTATACCGTTTACACGCAGCATCATGACAAGGTGGACGGTTGTCGAGCCAAACAAGGAGAAAAAGGCCCTGCTCAAAGAGTTCCGTGACAAGTTTGGTGTGGATGTGATGAGACACGGCGTCGACCAAATACTTCGCTACATAAACGAGAAAGGCCTGCTCAACGAATTGAGGCGATGGCTCCTCGATAACCTAGAGAAATTCGCAGACGCAGCCGCGTCATCACGAGACACAGCCAACATGCTCAAGACCCTCAAATCATCATGCAGCAGCAAAGTCTACGCCATATGGATAAACCCCAACAAAAAATTTGAGAAAATAATACGTGAAGCCATAACCGACCAGAGTTTCTTATTATGAAAATGCAGAAAGGAGAACATGGCACCTTAAGCCCTTGAAATAATGGTGAAATGATCGTTACTTTTTCTTTCTCCATAAAAGAGAGGCTACAAGCATTAGTATGCCCGCAAGGAAGAGAGAGGATGCACCTGGTCCGAATGTAAAGTATGCCTCAACAGGTTTTGCTATCTCACGTAACCTGTTGGTAAGCTGATGAAAGACTATAAAGGGTATCGCAAGGCTTGTAAGAGAAAGGATGGTCGCCACAATTTTTTTCCATGGTTTGTAGGCAGTAAAGAAAAAGACCGTACATACCAATAGAAGCGCAACAGAAAAAGAGCTTTCAATAATTTCATGTGTAAAGATGGTACCAGCAATGGTGTGAAGTAGAAACGTCGGCATAAACAAAGCAAGAAGAGCGAAACCTATGCTCACAATGGCAATGATTATACTCCACAACGGAAGTCTTCGCATTAGTCGACTTAAATCCTTTTTTTTGTCTAGACTTAGAATATTACCGGTTACTCTCGGCTTGAGAGACATTAATCGGTGTCCCGCTTGCTTCTATTCTAGGTCTAGCAGGCGCATGAAATTGGGGAATTTTTCCTCAAGTTTGGCGAAGATTTTTTCGTATAATTTGACGGCTTCCTCAAGCGCGTGTAATCTCTCCTCAATGTTGGTGGGGATGGGTTGTTTAAGGGTTAGCAGGTTCTCGGCCTTTCTCCACTCTTTGACTATGTCGTCATAGGTGAGCCGGAGATAATGTTGTTCGATCCCTATCCGGTGACCTAAGAGGAGGCCGACGACCATTGAATTCACGCCTGCTCGGACAAGGTTTGTTTCATATGAGCGGCGTAGACCGTGGATTGTGTATCGCCACCCTATTCCGCTTTTATCTCTCTCGGCCCTGTTTGCTTTGATCAATGCCGACCTGAATGCGGCTCTCAGCTTCGTTCTTGCAAGCGGTTTCGATGGATTGCCTCGTGGGTGGAAGATAAAGTCCCCGGGTTGGAGACGCTGAAGATGTTGTTTCAAGGCCTCTGCTATATCTGTCGGAAGCGGCACCTCTCTCGGTTCATGCGTCTTTTCCGAAATCACGGTCAGCTTCGGCGGATCTATGGTAAAGTCTATGTCACGGGCCCTAAGACTAAGGGCCTCACCTATTCTTAGTCCGGTCGCCCAAATCAGCCATATAGCCAGCCGTTTAGTGGAGTTATCCATGTTTTCGAGAACAGCCTCGACAACATCCCGCGGCACCGCTTCGTTGAAACGGACATTCCGCTTCTTAGGAAGCAGATTTTCCACGCGGCTCCAGTTGATGGGTCTAGCGTAGAGACTTAGAAAACTCTTGACGGCTTGATAGTGGAGGCGGATACTCTGTGGAGCAAGGCCCTCATCCCGCAAATGTCTGATGAAGAGGACTAGATCCTTTTCCTCCGCCCTCATCGCCGCATCAACGAGATCGCTGAAGCCACATGTTGTCACGAATCGTCTCATAGCTGCTCGATAATTCTCCGCCGTGGTTCCCGTCTTCGCAGAGAGGAACCCTTCCCAGACATCCAAAACACCTAAATCTCGAGAAACATCTTCTTCATGCGATGGCCCTGCACCCACCACCACATCGACCCACAAAAAACAACAAAGACTCGAATTTAAACGAGACGATTATGAGACCTTCTCCGGACCTCATAGCGGAAAGCCGTATTACCTTCATACCAAAAAGGATAAATAGAGAAGGTGGGTTAGGGGTCTAAAGCCGGGGTCCCCAAGCCTGGTATGGGGCTGGTCTGCTAAACCAGTGGCCTTTGGCCGCGCGGGTTCAAATCCCGCCCCCGGCGCCTAAGAGGCACTTCTTAGACGCCTCGGAGGCGTCCCCGAGACACCTTTTTAGTAAAGCAGCTGAACGAAAAAGACGCCCCATAGACGTCTGATTGACGCCTTCAGGTTTTGCAACTTTTAACGAGGATTAGTGAGAGGATTACCAGTAGAGTTAGCAAAACGGATTGGGCTATCAGCATTATTAATATGTATTTCTGCTCGGGTGTGGATGATTGTTGAGGACTTGTTTGAGTGGTGTTGTCGGCTCTTTGTGGTGGTAGGTTCACTATGCATGCGGAGAAGACCTTTACGTAGTTTCCAGAGGTGTCGACGTTTTCGGGGCTTAGTTTCTTCGAGCTGATGACTAGGTAAAAGTTCTCGCCCGTAACTTTTGGATAGCCGTAGGTGAGGACGTTTACGTCGTTCACAAAGAATCTTATGATGGTTTCGTCATCTACCTCTGAATAAACCGCCTTGAGGGTGTAGGTCTTCTCTACTCCTAGAGGTATGTCATCAAGCCGGAATTCTCTGAAAAACTCAGGTATCCTCGGCGACTGGATGTAACCATTTATCGTGGACGATTTTTGCCGTATCACGAAGCCAAACTCATCCCCTGTGAAGACTTTCGTGTCGTCGGTGACGAATACGGCGAACTCATCCCTATCACTTGGTGAACGATTCTCCATGTATATGCTTATCCGCGTCGAGAGGGCGAATGTTCTGCCAGCCTCGATGGATGTGGTGGCTAACGCGTCTTGGTAAACGTTTGTTGCGCGGCTTCCCGTGAACAGGTAGTGGTCGCCGTTGTAGACCGGTTGTGGGCCCATGGTGTTGTACCATTTGAAGTTTCTGTCGTAGGCTGTTGCGAGGTCTAGACATAATTCTCTGGGCTGGTCTTCTCCATGGGCTACGGCGGTGGAGGACATGAGTAGGAGGGCGAGTAACATGGGTAGCAGTTGAACCTGTTTTAGCTTCATGTTCTCAGTCGTCCTTCTTTATGACCTCAAAACCTTTCGGAGGGTTTATGAGAGCATACCATGGTGCGCAGGCCTCAAGCATCATTCCGCCGATAACGGCGAATATTATTCTGTACCTTCTACGGTGTCCTCTTTTTTCGGGACCTGTGAGATAAGCATCGTTCAACTTGTAGCCGCCTGCGTGGTAGCGGTATAGCGAGTACCATGTGAATCCTGCTATGATTCCTGAGGCGGGGAAAAGCCCTCCTGTAGGGTAGATTATGCTTACCGCGAACGCTATCAGAGATGGTAGTGCCGACATCCAGCTGACCACGCCGTATAGTGCTGCGAGCCTGTACCTCGGCCTGATTCTCTTGTCAAACACTATCTGCATGGCTCCGTGGGCCCATCGTCTTCTCTGTTTTAGGAGGTCTTTGGTCGTGAGAGGGGGTTTCTCGTAGCCGTATCCTTTTAGAATCGTCTTTCCAGGCCTGTGCCGCTGCCACATCATTAAGCCGAACATCCAATCCTCTGTCTTAACATCGCCGAAGTCCCATCCAACGGCGGCTTCGACGTCTGCTCTCACGAGTAGATGTGAGCCGTGGTGTCCAAACGATAGTTTACCGTTTGTCTTGGTTGTGAGGAGTATTCTGAAGTCGTCGTAGCTACGGGAGGGTTCCTGGGCCCTTGAAGGGGTGTAGGTCAGGGAGTCGGCGTAGTTTATTATGCCGGCGGCGTAGATGTCGTGGTCACCCGCGTTGATGATGTAGTCCATTATCCCCAGTATCGTGTCTTCACCAACTTTTGTTTCATCATCCTGATGATATATCCATGTGTCTTTGTTTACAAGACCTTCCTCAGCCATGACTTTATTGGCGTAGACAAGTGCTCTCGCCTTGTACCTTGTCCCGTTAACTGTGTTGAATTCGCGTGGGACAATTATTACTCTCGCGCCCATGGAGGCCAACTCACCGTAGCCTTTCACGTTCGCTTCATAATCATCTTGTTCGCAGATGATCCATTGGGAAATATCAGCCATTTTTCCATGTTTCAGTTCGATGATTTCTTTCCAGAAAATTGCGGATTCTACTGACATTTTTACGGTGACGTGGTTCCCGCCTTTGGTCGGTAAAATGAAGATGACGTGTTTATTCTTCAATTGCGCAGCGTTTTTCGTGATGTTTTGCTCATTTATGAGAAAATCATCTTTGCCGAATGAGAGGTATCCGATGTTTTGGAGTATTAAATGCGGGGTGCCGATCAGCCAGCTATACTTTAGGCTGTGTGCCACAAACTCTATTCCTGTCGTGACGGCTGGGGCGCCGGAGAACAAGGTGCCCATTAGGAAAGAGAAGCCGAGCAGGTCAACTACATGTTGCCGTTTCTCGTCAAAAACCGTATCGATTGATCGGTTGAAATTATCGACCGTGTATCGTAGGTAGGCCGGGTGGCTCAGTTCCCCGTGTGGGGGCCTGTGGTGGGTAAGGCTGTTGTCCATGTTTCGGTTGTTTGCAACTACTAAAACTGCTGCGATGGATGATAGTGAGAGGTCCATCAGCAGGATTAGCGACGACGGGGAAGACCTCTGCATATTCTCGTAAGCCCATTGGAAGACGGAGTTGGAGTAGAGGGCCCATGGTCTCAGGTAGGCCAGTTCATAATTGGGTATTAGTGCTGGGAAAAGGATTGAGAGCACGATTACGGCTAAGACCCAGAAGAATAGCCGGGAAAAAGTCCTGAACAGGGTTAGCTGCATGTTTTCACATCCAATTCACGTGCAAACTATCGCCGCGTGGTATAAGAGGGTTTTATTCATGTAGCATGATGGATGTTGGGCTGAAGATATTTAGAAGGTTTTAGACGTTTGGCGGGCTGACGGATGTGCCGAGATTGGCGTCTGTCTGGAAGAGCCTATTGCTTCCACCATATTTCAGTTAATCGTTTTTTGATTAAGAGAGGCTTTAGGTATTGGATGGTTTTCTCCAGTCCATCCTCTTGGCTCATCACGGGGTCTTCGTGCTCATAGCTCATGACGTAGTCGTAGCCTACTTCCGCGAAAGCTGTGATGACTCTTTTCCAGGGAACCTGTCCCCATCCCGGTATTCTGAACCTAAAGCCTCTATCGGGTCGTAGCCAGCTACCTGTAGGTATCGCTCCCGATGTTGATAGATTTTCGGCCACAAGCTCCCCATCCTTCGCATGCGAGTGGAAGATTCTGTCTCCGAATTTTTTAATGAAGACAACGGGGTCAATAAGCTGCCATATCAAGTGGCTTGGGTCAAAGTTGAATCCAAACTCCTTCTTCCAATTAATGGCTTTAAGAGCCTGTTCCGCTGTTTCCACGTTATAAGCCAGTTCCTGTGGATGAACTTCGTGCGCAAACTTGACGCCGCAGCTGCTGTAGTAATCCAGTATCTCTCCCCATCGTTCGGCGAATAATTCAAAGTAGGACTCAAAAATCTTGTCATATCCGAATGGGAAGTTGTACCATGCACCCCAGTTGGGGCATCCTATAAAACCTACAACAACGGGTACATCAAGAAGGTTGGCGACATCACATGTCTTTTTCATCCTCTCGATGCCATACTTCACCTTCTCTTCAGGGCTTCCTTTAAAGATGCCATCGGTCGAGGCATCATGAGGCCCCAACACCAGCTGTCCCTCGAGATGATTAGATACCGCAGAAATGAGCAGCTGGTTGTTTTCGATAATCCGTTTTATTTCCTGAGCTCCTCCGCCCAAGGCCTTGTCTATGTCTAAATGCAGGCTTCCGCGCCAGCATGCAAGCTCGACAGCTTCATAGCCAAAGGACGCGATTTTTGGGGCAATTTTTTCTAAAGGTACATCATTATACAGAACAGTAAATACACCCAACTTCATAAATGATCGTGTAGTTCCTTTTTCTGATGGTTTATATGCTTTTGGAGGCTGGTGGGATTGTTTGTTGGTTTTATTTGTGCGTCGTTGGCCCGGGCCCGGTGGGACTTGAACCCACGACCTCCGGCTCCGAAGGCCGCCGCGCTATCCATTCTGCGCCACGGGCCCCCGCTATCCATGATGTTGTCGATGGTTATAAAATGTGGTGGACGGGGTCAGAGTGTCAGTAGTCCGTAGATGAATAGTGGTATGAAGACGAGGCTTAGTGTGTTGAGGAGTTTGATTAGGATGTGGAGGCTTGGCGCGTAGGTGTCTTTCATGGGGTCGCCGACCGTGTCGCCTACCACGGCCGCTTTGTGGGCGTCTGAGCCTTTCCGACCCGCTATCTCGAGGTATTTTTTGGCGTTGTCCATCGCGGCTCCTCCGTAGAAGCCTAGTATGGCAAGGGGTATGGCTGAGACTGTTGCTCCGATGACGAGTGCGCCCACGGCTCTCCAGCCGAGGAATATGCCAAGCACTATGGGTGAGAGTGTGACGATTAGTGTCGGTGCGACCATCAATCTAAGCGCTGTACGTGTTGATATGTCGACGCATCTTCCGTACTCTGGCCTTGCTTTGCCTTCGAGGATGCCCTTTATCTCCCTGAACTGTCTTCGCACTTCTTCGACCATTTGGAAGGCTCCTGTGCCGACGGCTTTGACCGCGTATCCTGAGAAGAGGAAGGGTAGCATGGCTCCTATGAAGAGGCCTATGAGGACGGCTGGAGAGTTGAGCTGGAGCTGGGTAGAGAGTTGCTCGATGTTGTTGAGTAGCTTGGCTGAGAGCTCGGGGGTGAGGTGGCTTAGCTCGACTATGCCGGCCATGTATCTTCCCACTTCGAGTAGGAAGGCTTGGAAAAGCAGAAGGGCTGCGAGGGCTGCTGAGCCCATGGCGTAGGATTTTGTCAGAGCCTTGGTGGTGTTGCCGAGTGCGTCGAGGGGCTCGAGCCTGTCACGTATTGTTTTCGGTGCGTTGGCCATCTCAGCTATTCCGCCCGCGTTGTCCACAATCGGGCCCAGGCCATCCATCGTCAGAACGAAACCGGCTGTTGAGAGCATGCCCATCGTGGCCATGGTTGTGCCGAACACCCCTCCGAGGAAGAGGTCAGGTAAGCCGACGACCTTCGCCCACTCTATTCCAAGAAGGAATGAGATGGCTATCGCGATGACGACGGTTATCACAGGCAAGGCTGTCGAAATCATTCCGACTGAGAGGCCTGAGACAACTGTGAGAGCGGGGCCCGACTCGCTGTTTGTTGCGATTAGGCTGACATGCCTTGATTTGAGGCTGGTGTAGATTTCGCTGTAAAACATGATGAGAATTCCCGCCACCAGGCCAACTAACATTGTGACGAAGAGTGGAAGGAAACCTCCGCCGAAGACCGTGCTTGTTACAAGATACATCAGCACAGCCGCTACGATGGATGTGATGATTAAGCCGTTGCGTAATGGCTCGATGGATTCTTTGAAGCTTTTCTGGTACAGGGCCCATCCCACTCCCGCGAGTGTGGCGATGACTCCGACCGCTCTCACCACAAGGGGAAGAACCACGTATGTCTCATTGATTTTCTCAAAAAGTATGATAGATATGATTAGTGCGACAATCATTCCTCCAAGGTTCTCCGCGGTCACAGATTCGAAGAGGTCCGCTCCTCTCCCAGCCTCGTCACCTACGTTGTCGCCCACCTGGTCAGCTATCACAGCGGGGTTGCGCGGGTCGTCTTCAGGTATTCCCGCTTCAACTTTGCCCACCAGGTCGGCTCCGATGTCAGCGCTCTTTGTGTAAATACCGCCTCCCAACTGTGCAAAGAGAGCGGCCAGGCTCGCGCCGAAGCCGAAGCCCGCAAGCACACCGGGGTCGCGGAAAACGATGTAGAGAATAGTCAGCCCAAGTAGGCTCATGGCTATTACCGCTAAGCCAAGGGCAGCACCGCCCATGGTTGCGACTCGGAGAGCGCTCACCGAGTCCTTCGATGCGGCGTAGGTTGTGCGGACGTTGGCTCTTGTGGCGGAGTCCATGGCTATGGTGGCCGCGATGAGAGAAAAGGCCACGCCGAGAAGGAAGCTGCCGCCTATCTGGAGACCATAGACAAGCCCACCCATCTGCGGAAAAGCCGCGAAGCTAACGATGATGAGTATGAAGATGAAAACGCTGATGATGAAGATGGTTCTGTACTGGCGTTTCAGATAGGCGATGGAGCCTTCTCTAATGGCTGACCAAACCGAGACAAACTCGGGCCCCCCTTTCGGATAGCGGTTAACGAGTGCGACGAAGCCGACGGCAGAGAGAGCGCCCAGCGCGCCGAGAAGTAGAGCGATTGTTAGAAAATCTACCATCATCTCGGCGGATGAAGTTCTCCCTCTTCTATAAGAAGGCTTCCTCCCCCCGAGAAGAGCCTTTAAAATAGGGGATGGTTGACTGGCAGGCACCCACCAGATAACATCTAGGAAACCCCAAAAGAGGCCAAGCCGTTTAAGAGTTTGACATGACTGGTGTTTTCACCAGTCTGTTTTATAGAAGGACGTGCCGGCCTCCGGGCTTTATCCCTGTTGCTGGGCCGGTACGCCCGCCAGCCATTATTGGGCTCCCCGTCTGTATGTCAGCCATATTTTGAAAGCTATCTCTTCCTCGTCTCTTGCTCTGGGTTCTTTGTTTGTTATCGACATTGTAAGTCTATTCAACGCTTTCCTAGCTATGTGGTTGTATTTTTGGTTGTTGATGCGTTGCCTGAAAAGTCCTAGATAAATTCTAACATCTGTGAATGACCGGCTGAAGTCGACGTATGTTAAAAGCTCTGCCAAAGCCTGTCTTCCCAACAGATGGCTATCACCTGTTAACCCCAGTTCTTCCGCTATTAGTTTAAAGAGGGGGTATCTTCTCTCAGCCTCCTCTATTATTGGTCTGGCTACTACCAGCTTCTCCTCCTCGATGTGGTCGATAAGCCTCTTGAAGCTTTGTTTGGCGACATCGGGCACGTCCTTATACTGGTTCTCTAGTCTCTGCTTAGTCCTCTCCAATCTCCTGAAAGGCGAAATCAACTGCCGCATGGCCAAGAAGTCCTCATCAACCCTCTTGAACCACTTCTCCTCAATATTCATCAGTATTCTTACATCGGTTTTGGCGGACTTCGATTCTATCCCCAGCCTCTTCCTCATCTGCTTAATCAACGTAAGCCTCCGGAGGTAGTGAACCTCGGCACCTCTCCTAAGAAGCTCTATGAAGCCATCTATATGCATCACCGGTATGACATCTACGTAAACCTTGTCGCCAGCTTCCGCCGGAATCTTCGTAGGCGAATCCACATGTTTAAAGGCCTCACCATCAGTTGTGTATGTGATGCGGTAGCCGGAGTCGTCTTTCTTTCTGTGGATGTCTGCATAGAACCTTCTCCCCACTTCTTTGGCGCTCTCGCCCTTGTCGTCCACCGCCGGGCCAGCAGCAGACGACCCCGAATCATCGTTCAGCCTCATGGAAGAGAGACCAGAGTTTAACATGATATATGATGATCAAGCAAAAAGTACAAGATAAGTTTTTGAAGGTCACTGGATGGAGAGAAGTGGATAAACAGCATTTCGCCCTTTATTATTGAGAGTCGGATTAGGGATATGGAGATAACACTGTACCAAGCACCAATAAATAGAATAGTCCGCTTAACCTTAGCCCCAAAAGAGTTTAATGAGAGCTTGTTGTAGGGTAAGCGATATATTGGGCTGAAAGGCTCTTATTTTTTGTGGATGAGATTCTTCCGCCGGGACAGGTGTGGGCGAGGAACTGGGTTATTTACTCTGCGTTGGGTACGCCGAAAATAGATGTCGAGGGTTACAGGCTTCGTGTCACGGGCCTTGTTGAGGAGCCTCGTGAATACAGTTATCAGGAGTTGCTCGAGATGGCTGACGTCGAATATGTCAAGCCTTTCCATTGTGTGACCAAGTGGAGCATCAGGGAGGTCCGGTGGACGGGTGTCAGCATGAAGAGGTTGCTGGAGAATTCGCGGGTCAAGAAGGAGGGGAAGTGGCTGATGTTTGTATGTGCTGATGGATACACCGCTCCCGTGCCTTTGGATGATGCTTTATCCGAGGAGGCGATTGTCGCGCTTAAAATGGATGGGCGACCGCTCGAGGTTGACCAAGGTTTCCCAGCAAGGCCGTTTATCCCCCATCTCTATGGATGGAAAAGCGCGAAATGGCTTGTCGAGATGGAGGTAATACCGACCTATGTAGATGGATACTGGGAGATGTATGGCTATCACGAGAGAGGCAACGTTTGGGGAGAGGAGAGGTTCAAGGGCATGGGTTTCAGACACGCACTAAGAAAGGCGGCGGGCATCATTCAGAGGGGAACTTGAGGAACTTGGGCCAGCCCGGCCTCGCCGACCCAACATACAGCACGGGCCTATAGACTCTGAAACCCCAGTATTCCCCGAAATCATCTACAGCCCTCGCATCAACGACTTGAGCAACATACAGTATGTGGTCGCCTGCGTCTAGACGTGTTGTGACCTGGCATTCGAGGTATGCGCTGGCGTCGACGAGGATGGGTGCTCCGGTGTTTTCTCCAGGTCTATGCATTAGGCCGGATTCCTTTAGTTTGTCGACTGTTGTGGGTTCCGCGGGTTTGGCAAGTAGCTCCATTTTCTCCACGTGTTCATGGGAGAGCCAGTTGACGGAGAAGTGGTGCGACTTCTCCACCAGCTGTGTTGTTGTGTGGTTTTTCCGAGGGCTGTTGCTACTTTGGGTGGGTTGAATGAGACGGGCATGATGCTTGAGGCGAGAAGTCCTCCGACTCTTTCTCCATCTGTTGCGGCGATGACTGCGGCTACCTGCGGGTAAAAAAGCCTATGAAACCTCTCGAACGGAACCTTTTTCAAAACCCATCACCGTGTACAAGGAGCTGATACGCTTCGTCGAGCGATGATATTCTCTTGATGTTTGGCGCGGGCTTGACTCTCCTGTTCCAGTTCTGGTCATAGAGGAAAACCATGCGCTGCGTGTTGGCAAGTTTTTCGGCGAGATGAGGAGAGTCGTCGATGTAGACGTCGTAGACAAAGCTGGTCTTGCTTGCTTTGAGGGGCACCCACATGAACCGTCTATACATTATGCCATGTTGTTTAAGCCATTGCTTGACATACTCGACTGTCTCGGCGGGTCTCTGCGTCAAAATATCCACTTCGCCCACTGTGTTCAGCTTCTCAACATCTTCGGCCACGTCATCCTCGATGGGCTGGAGCTCGGTCCACCTTCTCCAGCTCCGTGTAATCAAATCTATAAACTCTTGACGCGTCATAGAGAGCTTGACCCAGAACTCCCACTCAGTTATCATGTCACGAGATATACGCCGCCCCGTGTCTTCCTCATACAGCCTGATGATCATCCCCGCTAGGTCTGCGAGGACACCGTCAACGTCGAGGGCTATTTTCATCACCGTCAGCCTCGAAGTACTTGGCGAGCAGGGCCGCGATGTAAACACTTCTTAACTCCTCTTTTAGATATGACTCGATTGTTTCTGTTAGTCTCGATGGCTTCGACCTTATCAGGCGCATGCTGGGTCTCCTACGTTTTTCAAGCATGGTTCTAGCGAACAGGTCTCCTGGTTCGATGCTTCTTCTGAGGCGGAGAGACTTTTCCACAGCGTCGAGGGACAGGGCGCTTGAAAGCTTTTTCTCGAGTAGAGGCCGCACGTGTAACAGCTGTCCACTATGCTCCAACCCTTTCAACAAAGCTCGTAGGCTGGAGAGGCCAGTCTGTTCAAGAACAGTTTGGAGAGGTTCAAGGCTGTAAACCGCTAACGCAAACCCCTTATCAACCAAGCTGCTCAGCTCAGAGAGAATGGGTGAAGTTGACTCTGTTGGCGAACCCAATTCAAACACTCCCGTGAAAACTTTCTCTTCCTCACCGTCGTAAAACCCGATGCAGAAGAGGCCTGCGCGCAGGTCCTCTCTAAGAAGGAGGGGTACAGCGGCGACCGCGGCTAGTTTCAGGGCCCTCGAGGGCTTGGGCAAGCTGATAACACTTGAGCCCAGCTGCAGAGCTATCCGTTCCCGCTCCAGCACGTAGTCGATGATTTTGAGCGCGTAGCTTCTCGCCGTCTCCCAGTCAAGTTTCCGCGCAAGAAAATCGGCGTAAACCTCTTCATCGATTTGCTGTAGAATAATCTCGTCAAGCTCATCCGGCGTGTATTGCTCAACATCTCTACGGAGAGCTTTCCAGTCTATTTTCGGGAGGTGGCCCGCGCATTCACCTTCATAGAATCTCACAAACTTTCTCTCAGCCAACACAATCATGTCAAACTTCATGATCATGAGTGATAGGTGGTGTATTCTTCTCAAAACTATGAGTATGAATGATGCGCCGAGGCGGAGAAGAGCTGTGTCATCGAGGGGGGAGGCTTCGACAGCGTAGCCGTATGTGTAGTCGCCGTAGATTCCATAGGTAGGTGTGGGAACCTCGATAACTTTTGCATCCCTTGTCACGTAGGTGCGGTCGCCAACCGTCATCAATCTTCTGCGTCCAGAGTAAATCCTCCACTCCACTCTCTGCGGAAACTCGATAAACTGTCCGAACCCGTTTGACGGCAATTGCGCGACAAGATGTATCACAGATTTTATGTTCCCTCTGTGGAAATCCCGCACGACATTCGGCTCCTCACCCCATCTCTGCTTTGTTCGCTGATATTCTTCCAGCACCGGTGCCAACGCGTCATGTCGCCGCAGTCTGCTTTCGTTTAGAGAGTCCACCACCACGGCAGTAACAACCCGTCCCATTTTCCCACCTGTCCTCATCTCGACCACAACTCCGTCGCTGCTGGGGTCAAAGGCTCCGGGCTGAAACTTCTCAACCAAGTCAACATGTGAAATGTCTTCGAGGTTTCGGAGGCCGCCGTCCTCCGATGTTCTCCACCTCTTCACGCCATACGGGGGCGCAAACTCGTAAAAATTCATCTTAACCCATGCCATCTTACCCGCGTAGGTTAGTTCACCGTCCTTCTCAAGTCCGAGGCCGCGGAGAAAAAGCACATCCTCTTTCCCGAGCTTGGTTCTTCCGTGTGGTGATTGGTGATCGAAGAGTGTTTTGAACAGCCTTCGGTACTCGTTTTCTCGGTGGGCGAGGGTTTTCTCCAGAGGCAGTTCTGTCCATTTTCGGAAAACTTCTACACCTCTGCTTAGCAGGTCTCTGTCCCACTGGCTAAAGGGTATGACTATCGTCTCTGTCCACGGTATGTCGGGTCTTCTGCCCTTACGCCCCTCCCGCTGCCAGTATTCACGCACTGTTTGCGGAAGCCCGAGATGGACCACTCGCCGTATCAAGCCTATGTCAATTCCCTGGCTCAGGGTTCTAGGTGTGAAGATAAGTTTGACCACGCCTTCTCGAGCGGCTTGCTCAATCTCTCTTCGCTGAGTTCTGAGCAGAAGATGATGATGGCTGGCGATTCTATGAGACTCGCCTACCTCGTTTTTTACCTTACGAGCAAACTCCTCGGCCGATGCTATACCCGTGGTGAAAACCAGCGTCAAAGCCTCATCATCCACAAATTGTTTGATAATTTCTGAAGGATCTCCGAAATAGTCGGGAAAATCCACCCCAGCCGCTTTAGCCGCCTCCACAACCTTGAAAAAACTGCGGCGAAACTCTTCAAAATCATCAAGCGCCTTAAGGATGTCTCGGCCTGCTCCCGCCTGTGCGAGTTTGTCGCGTTGCGCGGCTACGGTTGTCCAGATTTTTTTGAGCGATTTACCAAGAACAAGATATGTTCTGTTTTCAGAGCGGTAGGGTTGTCCATCCACGATTGCTGTTTTTCTTCCGTTAATCTCTGTGAGGATTTGGGCCGCTTCCGTGGGGTCGGCTATCGTGGCCGTCATGATCACCAGCTGGAACCGTGGGTTAACATATTCGTGTAGAATCTGAGCCATGCCGAGAAGTATCGCGATGGAGCGGGGGCCGTAAAAGTCGAACTCGTCTAGGACAACAAGCCCGACTTCTCCGAGAAAATCTCTCAAAAAAGCAGGTTTTCCGGCTCCGATTCTCTTCAGCTCGTTGAGGAGGTAGGCGGGGTTTGTTATGACGAGGTCAGCCTCTTTCACCATGTTCCTCACAACACGGGCCCCGCTGCGCCGAACCAGCTCCTCTTTCCGCAATGCATCAATCGCAACAGCCTTCAAACCCAGCGACATGCAGTAGTCGTTTAACCTCTCGACCTGGTCGTTGGAAAGTGCGAGAGTGGGATAAACAGCCAAGGTCTTTACGCGGTGGGCAGCTGTGTAGAGAAACCAGGCCTCAGTCTTACCGCTTCCAGTCCCAGCCTTGAGAACAAGGTTCTCCCCACGGGCCAGAGAATCGAAGGCCTCCTTCTGATGAATGTATAGATGTTTTTCAGCGAGTTTTCTGCTTCTAATGTTTTCGGAGGAAGCGAGTGCTGGGAGGATGTCGGAGAAAGTTTCTCTAGCCAGCTGTGGAGAAACCGCGGGTGTAACAAATTTGACGTAGTCGAAGCCAAGCTTCTCGAGAAGCTTTTCAGAATCTATCAAATTCCGAGTCTTCACCTTTCAACCTGCATTCTGATACTATGTATAACATCGTCGCTGTACCCCAGCTTCTTCAACCCCTTCAGCACCAGCGCTAGATAGGAAGATGAAGGAGTCAACCGCGGCCTTGGGTTAGTCGCTACGTAGACATAGGCCTCTAAAGGTCTGCCACCGACCTCCACAGTCATCTTGCGTCTGTGGTAGAGGTGGGGAACACCTTCATACTTGTCGAGCTTCTCGAGCTGAGACTCCTCCAGAAGATAAACCGCCCCATAAACAACCGAACCCGGTGATTCCTCGATGTTTGCTACTCCCCCGCGCCAGCTGCTGGAAAAAACGTTAAAGACGATTTTATAGTCCCTTAGAATCGCGGGTTTCAGGTCAAGCCATTCACCAACCCGCCTTCTCATCCCTTCTTGGTCAAGGTTTGAGCCATATGCGAAATACCAGACAGCCATTCCAGCCTCTACAGGATGAAGTACTCTTTATCAACTCTTCTGTTTTCGACGCCTAGCCTCGAGACCTCAAACTTTACACCACCATGTAGCATGGCGTATTCTTTTCCGAAGAGCGCTGCTTCCGCTATCCGCCCTATTGCGTCAGACTTCATCACGCCGCTTCCGCTGGCCCCTGTTACGACAAGGCAGTTAAGGAACCTGAAGATGAGGGGGTTTCCGTCGAGATAGTTCATGGAGTAGGTGCCTGCCCACATCGACGAGGGCCTTGCGTTGAGGAACTGTGGATAATACTTGACAAGAGGTGGGTAAACGTTATCAAGGTAGTAGCTCGGCTCAGGCTCGTCGTCCAGCCCAAACCCTCTACCGAATTCGTCTGTGAGGCTGACCCAGAAAGCTTTGTCACTCATCCTCGGCACTATGTAGAGGCCATTTGGGAAAAACATCATAGGCATCGGCCTTCCACCGTCCCATGTATTTGTTAATAATCTCTGCAGCTCCCCTTCAGCCGATATGACGAAGAGCTGTCTCTTCTTCGCTTTTATGAAGCAGTCCACGCCCAACGGGTCCAGGAGCTGCGGTGTCCATGAGCCTGTAGCGACAACAACTTTCCCAGCCTTTATCACCTCTCCGTCGGCCACCACGCCCGCAACCCTAACCTTCTGCCACGCCCTCGGTTCACGAGGAATTCCTAGTGGGTTCTCGGGCTCCAGTAGAAGCTTCTCAACCCTTTTCCCAAGAATGAGCTCGACACCGACATCGATACATCTTTTCTTGTAGAGGTTGACCACTTTCTCCACGTCTAGGAAACCACATCGCGGCGCAAACAATCCTGCCTTGATGTTGCTCAGACCCATCAGCATCGCCTCTTCGTCGCCGGTGAAATCTGTGCGCATGTGTAATTTTTCTGAGAGGGTTTCGGGGTTGAGTAGAATCGCTTTCCCTTCTTTGAGGAATGTTTCTACGACTGTTTCCACATTTTTTAGTCTGTTGTCGTCGAGAAGTATTAGGTAGCCTACTTCCCTCATGTTTAGCGATGTTTCTCCGCTTGCCTCTGCTTCTCTGAGATGCTGTATGGTTGTCTCTGCGAGGACACGGTTCACATATGATGTGAATATTCCCTGCCTGTATCCCCCCACGCTTCTAGCGGTGTTTCCCTGCCCCACGTCCCTGCCTCGCTCGATAACCGCTACCGAAAGCTCCCCGTGAAGGCTTTTGATGTAGTAGGCTGATGCAAGCCCCAGAATACCTCCTCCGACCACAACCACGTCGAGATCAGGCACGGCAAACAGAGAAACTTCTCGGCAAAAAGGGTTTATTCATCATACATATTAGGAGCCAGAAGGGTGTGGACACAGGTTGCAGATAATCAACAACTACAGGGTCGAGATAGAGGAGGCGGTTGAGCAGCTTAGGAGAATGAATGTCTCTAGGGTACTGGTTCAGTCACCTTTGGGTCTACGTGGTGTGGCGGCGTCCGTGGCAGAGCAGTTGAAAAGCAACAAGTTTGAGGTCCTGATGTCGAGCTCCAACTGTTGGGGAGGATGCGACATCGCCTACACAGAGGCCAGCGGGCTAGATGTGGATGCGATAATTCATCTCGGACACAGCCGATTCCTCAGACACGACAAGCTGCCGACGATTTACCTAGAATGCCGATATGCAGACCCATCACCAGTCTACGATTTGATGGACAGGATTGCGGCGGAGCTCACAGGGTACAAAAAAGTCGGAGTGGGGGCAAGTGTTCAATGGCTTGACTATCTGTCTTTTGTTAAGGAAAGCTTGGCGAGGAGAGGCGTTGACGCAGTTACGGCGATGCCGGACATGTATTCTGTTTATGAATCTCAGGTTCTTGGATGTGATGTCTCGGCGTTAAAGAAGCTTGAGAAAAACGTGGATTGTTTCCTTGTGCTTGGGAGCGTTTTCCACGGCCTCGGGATAGCTGTTTCCAGCAGCAAACCGGTTTACGCCGCAGACCCGCATACCCAGAGGGTTGAAAACCTTGACAAAATGAGAGAGAGAATCCTCAGGCAACGCTACGCACAAATAATCCGATTCCGCGAGAGCAGAACAGTGGGGGTTCTTGTCAGCATCAAGCCTGGGCAGAAAAGGCTTGGACTCGCAAAGAAACTGAACAACATCCTCAACCAGCATGGAAAAAACAGCACAATCGTCTCCGCCGACGAAATAACTTCCGCAACCATTTTGGAAAATGGTTTTGAAGCGTTTGTGAACACAGCCTGTCCCAGGCTTAGCATCGAGGACCAGTCCCGTTTCACGAAGCCTGTGCTGCTGCCTGTGGAGGCTCTTGTCGCGGTGGGTTTGATGGAGTGGGAAACGGTGGTGGAGCATGGTTTTCTGATGTATCCTTGGGGATGGCATGACCGTAAAGTGGGTGAGAGGTTTTGGAGAGGAGTGAGCCTGTTACAGGTTTGAGGAAGAAGCTGGTTGTGCCGGGCGAAGTTCTCTGCGTATTGGAGGAGTTCCTGCCAAGGCTTGGTTCATTCGTCAACGGCGAGGGCAAAGTCAAGGCACGGGTTCTCGGCGAAGCAGTCTATGACCTCAGGTCCAAGGAAGTGAGTGTTAGACCTCTGAAGCAGATAATCGACCTCAGGGCAGGGGACAGGGTCATAGCTGAGGTCAAAGACGTGCAGGACAAAATCGCGGTGGCAGAGGCCTTCCTGAAGCTTCCAAACATCCCGCTCAAATACAGGAGGACAGGGGTCGTGATAGCGAAGAGAAACGATGTCCTGGATAACCTTCTCGGCATCGGAGACATAGCGGTCCTCACTGTCCGAGGAGTCTACCGCGGAATAAACACCTTCGATGTCTACTCTCCGGGATGCGGGGTGATGCTCGCCATATGCAGCGTCTGCGGAAATGTCTTGGACAAGAGGGACAACATTCTCTCATGTAGTAGATGTGGCAACAAGGAGCGGCGGAAAACAGTGTTAAAATACGGGAACTTAGACATCCTTAAACAGTTGATCGGTGAGGAGCTTTGAAGATGAAAATCCTCGAGGAAACCGGAGATTTTTTGGCGATAAGCGTGTATGATGTTGATCAATCGATACTGAACCTTTTCACCGAAACCCTTAACAGTATAGAAGGAGTGAGCTACGCGGGCTACAGGGTTGAGCATCCTCTCACCGGAGAGATAACGGTCTCGATAAAGGTTGAGTCCACTAAGATAACGCCTCGGAAAGCCGTTCAAAAGGCGTTGGAGCGGCTTCAGGAAACCTTCAAGATTCTTGATAAAGAGCTTGAGGTGTTGAGGTGATAGGGTTGGAGTTTTGTCCAAAATGCGGTAAAACCTTGACTCCGTCGAGAGTTGGGGGCAAGGCTATGCTGGTTTGTAAGAGATGTGGTTATCAGAAGCCGCTGGAGGGAGAGAAGGTGGTTATCAAGCTTGAGAAGGAAAACACTGTCTCTAAAAACGTCGCTGCCATAGTTGAGGCTGAGGAAGCTCCTTTACCAACTACATCTGACGTCGTCTGCCCACAGTGCGGACACAACGAGGCGAAATGGTGGACTGTTCAAACCAGGTCAGCCGACGAGCCGATGACACAGTTCTTCAGATGTGTTAAATGCGGGCACACATGGCGCGAATACGCCTAAAAGGTCACGAAGCTTAGAATCTTCCCGAACTGGAAGGGCTTGATGTTTTTTAGAAACTCCTGAGAAGCGGCTATGGCGCAGACACCCACCAATTCGCCACGAGCCGAGACTATGTGTGTCCTTATCTCTCTCAGCGGAACATGCGAATCCAATACACCCGCCGAGACTAATATGTGGTTTTTTAACGCCTCGCTAGGTACATACAGCCTCTGGACAAGCCGTGCCTGTTTATTCTTGTACCTGATTTCCAGCCATCTATCCGATGCATAGGATTCAGTGTTTTGAGCATAGAACACCCTCTTCATGGTCGACAGTCCGAAGCCGGTGGCAACAACTGTGCCAGCCCTGTCTACTCCGAGGACTGCGTCAATTCTGTATCCTGAGAACTCCCGCAGCATGTATGCGACAATGAGCTCGACCAAGCTGCTTTCAGAGACTACCTGTGAAACATCCACCTCGTCTTCGGTCAATACCAGACGTTGATTTACCAGTGCAGGTATGTCCACGTTTGATACAAGCTTCTCTATCAGGACCGCCGCACGTTTCCCATGAGGAATGGTCTTATTGGTCACATATCTTGTCAGGGTTGAGACAGGTATCCCAGTCTGCTTCGAGAGAATTTTATAGTCCATACCGGTTTTCAGCGTTTTCAAAATCTGTACAGCGAGGTATGATGAGTAAGCGTTCGGATTTGGCTTCAAACCTTCTCCACATCGGATTGCTCGAATATAGGATTTTCAACCTCGAGAATCATAAAAACTAAATACATACTCACCGAGATTCTTGTGGTTTGAAGAGGGTGTACACTGCGTATGACGCTGTGAGAGGTGCACCGATTTACACGGAGGATATCGTGCCTGAGGATAGTCTCTGTGTTAAGGCTCTTCGGTCTGAGCATTCTCATGCTTTGATAAAACGTGTCGATGTTTCTGCCGCGTTGGAGGTTCCAGGTGTTGTCGCAGTTCTTACTGCACGCGATATACCGGGTGAGAACATAACTGGTGCAGTTATTCTTGACAGGCCTTTCCTCGCATATGAAAAGGTTAGATGCTTGGCTGACCCCATAGCACTTGTGGCCGCAGTCGATGAAGAAACAGCCGACAAGGCGATTGAGAAAATAGTTGTCGACTATGAAGTGCTTGAGCCTGTTTACGACCCTGTAAAAGCACTTGAAGAATCCGCTCCAAAGGTTCATGAAAACAACCTTCTCCGCCACTACAAGCTACGAAAAGGGGACATTACACGCGGGTTCAACGAGTCGGACGTAATCGTGGAGGAAGAGTTTAGGACGCAGATGCAGGACCCGGCTCCTCTCGAGCCAGAGGCAGCATACGCTGTTCCCGAGAAGGATGGCACCTTAACGATTTACGGCAGCATTCAGAACCCCTTCTATGTCTTAACCGGTGTCTCAAGAATACTCGGGCTGCCCCGTGACAGGATTAACTTGGTTGTGATGGCTATAGGCGGTACGTTTGGTGGAAAATCCGACGAGGCGCCATGGGATGTATGCGCCATGGCTGGGCTAGCGGCTTTGAAGACAGGGAAACCAGCCGCCTGCATATACGGCCGCGACGAGTCCATGATAGCTCACTCACATAGACACCCAGCCGTCATGCGCTACAAGATAGGAGCAACAACAGACGGAAGGCTGAAGGCCTTGGACGCCGACCTATACTTCGACACAGGAGCCTACGCCTCAGTCGGCCCCCTCGTCATGCTCAGAGCGGTCACCCATGCTGCTGGGCCCTATGTAGTGGAAAACGTGAGGGTGGACTCCTATCTCGTTTACACAAACAATTTGACAGCCGGGTCCATGAGAGGGTTCGGCTCACCACAGGTCCATTTCGCAGTGGAGTCGATGATGGATATTCTCGCGGACAAGCTTGGCATGGACCCCGTTGAGCTAAGGCTGAAAAACGCTTGGAGGCAGGGAGTGGTGACGGCGAGCGACGCGGTTTTGATGGATAACCCGGACTTCGGTGTTTTGGCTTCGAGGGTTTGCGAGGAGCTGGGATGGCGGCGTGGTGAGAAGGAGCCCGACGAAGGCGTGGGTATAGCTTTTATGGCTCATGGCAACAGCCTCGGCCCAGAAGGTGAAGACAAGTCATCTGCAACGGTTAGGATTTCGCCGGACGGCGTGGTTCATGTTGCCACATCGCTGACCGAGTATGGTACAGGCGCTTCACGTGGTTTCGCTAAAATCGCTGCCTCGGTTCTCGGTGTTCCCGAGGAGAGGGTTGTCGTTGACCGTGTTGAGACAAAGAAGGTGCCGGACTCGGGTGGAACATTTGCATCCCGCTCCACGCTAATGGGTGGAAACGCTGTCTATCTTGCAGCCAAAAGACTAAAAGAAAAGATTGAGAAACTCATGAAAGAATCAGGCCGCAGTGGCTTAGATGTCGCTGATTTTGTCCGTGACGTCTTCCATGAGGAGGTCTCAGAATACGCTGAGTTTAAGCTACCCGTCTGCGACTACAATCCTGAAACGGGGAAGGGAACTCCCTACCTCCAGTATACTTATGGTGTGGTAGGTGTGCGTGTCAAAGTTGACAGAGAACTGGGTGTCGTGAGGGTGAAAGACATAGTTGCTGCTTTTGATGTTGGCCGCGTAGTTAACGAAGGTTACCTGACGGCTCAGCTGGAGGGCGGCATTACCCAAGGAGTTGCATATGGGCTACTTGAAGAATTGTTGATCGGCAAAAAGCACAAGGTTCTTAACCCCAACCTCGCCGACTACCTTGTCCCAACAGCCGCCGACATGCCAAGGGTAAAAGTCATCGTAATAGAAAACCCAAGCCCGTTAACACCCATCGGGACAAGAACGGCTGGCGAACCCGGAATAGACGCACCAGCCGCAGCCATAGCAAACGCGGTCCACGACGCCCTCAAAATCAGAATAACCTCACTCCCTATTACGCCTGAGAAAGTGGTGGCCGCCTTAGAGAAATCCCAGGCTATCGCTGTAACAGTTTAAGAGCAGTGGAGACAGCGTCTACAATTTTTGTGTATCCTCCGCAGCGGCAAATGTTAGCTATGAGTATGTGCCTGATGGTTTGTTCATCGGCGTCTGGGTAGTTGTCGGCGATGTACTTGGCTGTCATAATGATGCCGGGTATGCAGAAGCCGCACTGGGAGGCTGTGTAATCTAGGAGGGCTGACTGTATGGGGTGAAGTTTCTCCTCTGGAGTTATTCCTTCTACTGTTGTGACTGTTTTTCCACGGGCTTGGACAGCGAGCATCATGCAGGAGTTGATGAGCTTTCCGTCGACGATGACGTTGCATGAGCCGCAGTCGCCTGTGCCACATGCCTCCTTCACGCTTTTCATCCCGAGTCGCCTGAGAAGGTCCATCAAACGCTCGTTTCCACGCAGCTCAGCGGAGACTTGTTTGCCGTTGAGAACAAACTCAATCCTCAACAAAACCACCTCTCGTCAAATAGCTCCAGCAAAACTCCAGCCCACGCCTCACCAAAACCTTGGAAACATGTTTCCTGAAGCTGCTGGATGCCCTGAAATCCGAAGCAGGCCTAATCCTCGAAACGCTTTCTTCAACAGCTGCTCTGAGTAGGCTCGGGTTAATCGCTTTTCCCGTCAAAATGTCCTCGAGGTCTGTGAGTCTGCCCATGGTTCTACCCTCTACCCTGTTCAAAACAACTGCAATCTTTTCAACTACCCCGTGGACAGCCTTCATCGAGACAGCAGCCGTCACAACCCCTATACCGTTAGAGGCTCTTTTCTCAAACTTGCCAAACCATGAAACAGAGCCTGGGCCCCAGTCTCTGAAGACCGCCTCTACAATAACCTCTCCACGGCGTAGAGTCAGCCCAAGTGGGCCAACAACCCTCTCCCCATCAATACCCATAATCTTCACCTGTCCGTCTAGAGAGGCCATTATGGCTGGAATATCTCTCTCCCCACCTGAGGCGAGGTTGCCTCCAACCGTAGCCATGTGACGGGTAGTTTCCGCTCCGAAGTATTTGCTGAGCCAGCGTATGGAAAAATAGTTTTCGGGAATGGCTGGAGAGGTGGCGAGTTCATGCACCGTCGTCAGCCCACCAACATGGATAAAATCACCCTCTCTTCTAACATACCTCAGCTCCCCTACACCCGACAAATCCACCACAGCCCTTGGCCGAACCTTTCCACGCCGCATAAAGGGCATAAGATCAGTGCCCCCCGCGTATAGGACAACCTCTTCATCGAGGCTCGAGTAGATGTTTAGAACTTCCTGCAGCGACGACGGGGTGTATACTTCGAAGCTGGGGACAGCCTTCAACCACGCTCTATTGGTAAAGCATGAATATAAGGAAGAGCCGGTGCAGATGGTTCGGTGGCTTACATCGTTATATTTCTGTTTACAGCTTATAGATGTGTTGGCGAAAGACGGGTTCGACCTACTGGTCCGTAACTGCAGAATAGTTGACGTGGAGGGTGTTTACGAGGCTGACATAGGTGTTGTCGGCGGCAGGATAGCCGCTATCGGCCGCAACCTGGAGACACGAGCCGAGAAGACATACGACGCCGGTGGGCGCTATGTTTTACCGGGCGCGATAGATGGCCACGTCCACTTTAAGCTCAAGTATTTTGAAGATGTCTATACCGCAGACGATTTTTACACTGGGACGGTTGCGGCCGCGTGTGGAGGTGTCACAACCATAATCGACTTCGTAACACCCGAGACCAAGGACTATGTAGAGGATTTCCGGAGAAGAAAAGCCGAGGCTGATGGAGATGTTGTTGTCGACTATGGGCTTCACGTGAGCGTCACCGACTTCGACGAAAAAATAGCGAGGATGCTCACCAACCTATTCGAGAAAGAAGGACTCGCCAGCGTGAAGATGTTCACAGCCTATAGCCGCAGAGGTCTCATGCTAGATGATGGAAAAGCCTACAAACTGATGAAGCTTTGCCGTGAAAAAAACGTATTGGTCATGGTGCATGCCGAGAACGAGCATCTCATCAACACACTTTTGGAAGAGTTTGTTTCACAGGGCAAAACTGAGCCGATATACCATGCGTGGAGTAGGCCGGATTTTGTGGAGGCAGAGGCTGTGGAGAGGGTTGCTTTTCTAGCAGGTTTAACCGGCGCTGAGATACTCATTGTTCATGTTTCCTCGGCTATGGGGCTTAACACGATATTGGAGGCGCGGCGGAAGGGTGTGAAGATTCATGGCGAAACTTGTCCACACTACCTCATGTTCACAGAGGATGTTTACAAGAGGCCTGACGGAGCCAAATTCATCATGTCTCCGCCTTTAAAGAAGGAGCATGACAAGGAAGGGTTATGGAAAGGTTTGTTGACCGACGGTTTTTCTGTTGTAGGTAGCGACCACGCCTGCTTCAACCTTTCTCAAAAACTTGGACACAAGAGCTTCACGACTGTCCCGGGTGGCGTGGCGGGGACAGAGGTCATAAACATGATTCTTTATTCTGAGGGGGTTGTGAAACGTGGGATGCCGCTCAGCCGCTTTGTTGACTTGACAGCTCATAACCCTGCCAAGCTCTACGGCATCTATCCGCGTAAAGGTGTTATCAGGGTGGGTGCGGACGCAGACTTCTACATTCTAGACCCGTCGCAGAAAACACGACTCACCCGGGAAAACCTGCACAGCAACATCGACCACTCCATATACGAAGATGTAGAGGTCAGTTGCCGCATAGTTGCCACCTTCGCCCGTGGAGAACAGATAGTCGACAACGGAGAATTCATCGGAAAACGGGGAAGAGGCGAATATCTTCACATGAAAAGAGGTGAAGCTGAATGAAGCCTCGGAGAAGGCCAGCGGTCGCCGGATATTTTTATGAGGGCTCGAGAGAGGCTCTGTTGAGGCAGGTTGAGCACTGTTTCCTCTCCCCTCACGGTCCTGGAAAAACTCCCGCAAGGGAATGGGGTAAACGCCGTGCGCCGGCCCTTATTTCGCCGCACGCGGGCCTCATGTACTCGGGCCCTGTGGCGGCCCATGGATACTATGAGTTAACAAAGTATGCAGTACCAGAGTCTGTTGTGGTTTTCGGGCCCAACCACTACGGAGTGGGCACAGTTGTATCCATTTATCCGGGTGGAAGCTGGGTTACACCTCTCGGTGAAGTCAAAATTGATGAGAAGCTGGCGGCGGAGATTGCTGGACAGCGTGAGTTTTTCTACTTGGATGAGGTAAGCCACTCCCGGGAGCACAGCATCGAGGTCCAGCTCCCTTTTCTACAATACCTCTATGGCGATTTCCAGTTTGTGCCCATTTGCATAAACGACCAGAGTCTCGAGACATGTGTTGAGATAGGTGAGGCTGTTGGAGAGGTTGTTGATGGAAGAAACATCCTGATGATTGCATCCACGGATTTTACACATTATGAGCCGCATGAAACTGTGTTGAAGAAGGATAGGCTTGCCCTGGAGCGTATAGAGCGGCTGGACGTCGAGGGCCTGTACGGGGTGATTGAGAGACACGACATAACGATGTGTGGATACGGTGCGGTGGCAGCCCTGTTGACCGCCGCGAAAAAGCTGGGAGCAGTTGAGGCCACCGTCTTGAAACAGGCCACCAGTGGCGACACAGGCGGAGACTATGGGTCTGTGGTTGGCTACGCGGCGTGTAGAATAGAGCTGCCGGAAAAATGAGGAAACAGGTCAAGGTTTTTGCACCGGGAAAAGTCATTCTCTTTGGAGAACACTTCGTTGTCTCAGGCTATCCCGCGATAGTTACGGCGATAGACCGAGGCGTAACAGTGACAGCCAAAAAAACCGATGACAAGTTCGTGATAGTCTCTAAACATTCAGCAGCAGCGTGGAACGCTACTGGAGAAACTATAACAGCCAAGCCGTCGGCCCTTGCACCGCTCTACAACATGGTCAGAGAGATGTGTTTGGACCATGGGGTATCATGCACGGGATGGGTGGAGATTGAATCAGACCTTATCAGCGGGGGTGGCCTCGGCTCCTCGGCAGCGGTCTCTGTAGCGCTGGCCAAAGCCGTATCGCTTTTACATGAAATCCAGCTATCTAAAGATCAGCTGATAAATTATGCGCTCAAAGCCGAGAAAGAGTTCCACGGAAGGCCGTCGGGAATAGACCCAACCATATCCACGGTGGGCGGAACGATAGCTTACCGAGGCCTCGGAAATTACACAGCCATAGAGGTAGGAAAGCCTCTGGACCTAATAATAGTCTTCAGCGGTAGAAAGAGGAAGACCTCCAAGATGGTCGATGCTGTGCAGAGGTTTGCTGCAGAGAAAAAGGATATCTTCACAGAGCTTGTCAAACTCTATTCCCATGTCTACGAGATGGCGAAAGAGGCCTTGGTAGAAGGCGATTTTCAGGCTGTTGGACGTCTTTTCACATTAAACCATCTTCTTCTGAGAAGTGTCGGTGTCTCGGACAACGTGTTGGAGGAGATAGTGAGGAAGCTTAGAAACAAAGATGTGTATGGTGCGAAGCTGACGGGAGCAGGAGGAGGCGGATGCGTGATAGCGGTAGCTGATGGAAGGGCTGTGGAGATAGCGGAGGCGATGGCAAGGCTTTATCCAAGCGCTTGGATGAGCAGAACAGGCGTAGCAGGTGTAGGTGAAAAAGCTTGAGCAACCTCGTAGTCCTCAAGATAGGCGGCTCAGTCATCACCGACAAAAAAAGAGAAAATTTTTTCAGACAAGACGTTATGGCGAGAATAGCGAAGGAGATTGCACGATGCTGGCCCACGCCCTTAGTAATAATACATGGGGCGGGCTCATTCGGCCACCCAGTCGCCAAACAATACAGCGTAGATAAAGGATATAGGGAGCAGGGGCAGCTCGAGGGATTTGTGAAAACACTCCAATCAGTCAAAACCCTTAACCAACACGTCGTCAACACCTTGATCGAGACGGGAATAGGCGCCGTCGGCATGCCGGCGTCAACACTCTTCATTACAAGGAAAGGCATTATTGAGACAGCTCATCTAGACCTAGTCTTATCGGCCCTCGACCTAGGGGTAATTCCAGTAACCTGCGGAGACGCCGTCTTCGACCGAGAGCTAAAATTTACAGTGCTCTCGGGTGACCAGATAGCCATCCATCTTGCAAAATCCCTAAAAGCGTCGAGGATAGTTTTCGCCAGCGACGTTGACGGGGTTTACGATGTGGACAGGGAGACAGGTGAGAAAAGGCTACTCGACAAGCTTGACTACAGAAAACACACCACCCTGCTCTATGGCGGGGTAGAAGGCGAGGACATTACAGGCGGAATGTTTTACAAGGTTGAGAACGGGTTCGAGGCTGTGAAAGCGGGGGCTGAGGTCGTGATTGTCAACGGACTTGTCGAGGGGAGGATAGAGGCGGCTGTAAAAGGAAAACCCGTGACGGGAACGACACTGGTGATGTAGCGTGGGCATAGAAGCTAGAAAGAGCGACCACATCAAAATAAGCCTCGAAAAAGACGTCTCGTACAGAAAATCAACATGGCTCGAATACGTGGAGCTGGTGCATCAAGCGGCCCCCGAGATAGACCCGGACGACATCCAGACAGAAACCATCTTCCTCGGCAGAAGATTCAGCCACCCATTCATCATCGAGTCGATGACAGGCGGAACCGCCGAGGCGGAGAGAATAAACGCAAACCTTGGAGAGGCTGCTGCCATCTTCAAGGTGCCCATGGGCGTGGGCAGCCAGAGAGCTGGCGTAGTGAAGCCAGAGACAGTGTACACGTTCAGAGCGGCGCGTGAACATGGACCCGACGCTTTTCTCATCGGCAACATAGGGGCTGTACAGCTTGTGGAAAACGGTGTGGAGATGGGTGTGAAGGCGGTGGAGATGATAGACGCCGACGCGTTAGCCGTTCATCTTAACCCACTTCAGGAAATCATTCAACCAGACGGAAAAGCACGGTTCAGAAACCTCTCTAAAACACTAGAGAAGCTGCGGAAAGAAGTGAGCGTCCCCATAATACTCAAGGAGATAGGATGCGGGTTGTCTAGAGAAGTGGTGGCGATGGCTGATGAAGCTGGGGTGGACGCTTTTGACGTGGCTGGCTCGGGTGGAACAAACTGGACGATGATAGAGATGATAAGAGCCGAGGAAATGAGAGACATCGAGAAGAAGGCCTTGGCTGAGGTTTTCCTCGAATGGGGCATCCCGACAGCGGCCGCGGTAATGGAGGCGGTTGACGCAACAACGAAGCCGGTAATAGCGTCGGGTGGGTTGAGGACAGGGCTTGATGCCGCGAAAGCCATCGCCCTTGGAGCGTCTATGGCTGGGTTGGCGAGGCCTTTTCTCGAGCCCGCCACCAAGTCTGTCGAGGATGTATTGGCTACGCTGAAGAGGTTATCTGACCAGCTGAAGACATCGATGTTTTTGACAGGTTGTAGGTCTGTTGATGAGCTGAGGCAGGCGCCCAAGGTGGTGCTGGGGCCTCTGAGGGAATGGGCGGCCCAGAGGCTCAGTCGTGGCAGTAGACAAACCTAAGCTCGTCGGGGCTGTCGCGTCTCACAAACCCGTAACGCTCAAACTGCACAACCTCCTCAAAAGCAACCGTCTCAACAGCGGCCTCAGCCAGCCCCTCCTCAACCCAGAGACTTTTTCTATCCACTGAGCCATCCTCGGTAAACAGCGGCCCATACCTGATTACTTTGACACGGCGGTTATCCTCCGAAACCCACTGAATAATCCTTCCATCTTTGAGAGGAGGCCCTTCAACCACTTCGCCCACAACCTCTCCAGCCCCTTTCTCAACAACCTTCACATTGGTTAGAAGCTTGAGGCGGAAAACTTCGCCGACGCCAAGATTCTCAGCATCAGGGCCGGAGATGTAGAGGGTTTCCCCGGCCTTTACCACCCTTTTCCCCATGTTTGTGGAGGGGTGGTACGGAACCTCCACCTCGGCTCTCTTGTGATTGATTAGTCTCAGCTTGACTGGTGAGGCCACAAACCACAGCCGACGCGCAACCGGGTCCAGATGCTTTCTGTTGATGCTGTGGAGGAGGCTCCAGTCAAAGATTTTCTTAGCCTGTGTAACTCCTGCGTAGGTTAGTGTGAATTCGCGTATAGCCTGCGGCAAAATTCCTCTTCTCTTCACAGCTTCAATCGTCGAAAGCCTCGGGTCATCCCATCCAGAGACAACCTTCTCCTCAATCAGGCTTCTTATTTCTCTCTTGGATGTTGTGGCGCCACGGAACTCAAACCGTGAAAACTCTACGTAGACTGGGTTGCTTAGGCCGAGGATTCCCCTTATCATGTTTTGAAGCTCATCTCTGAAGGCGAATTCGCTGCTGCGGAGGACGTGGGTGACGCCGCACAAGGCATCCTGCACCGCGGCCGCGAAGTCGTACGTGGGCCAGACAACATACTCTCTTCCCTTGAGGGGATGGGGGTGGTCAACTATTCTGAACATCACAGGGTCGCGGAGAGCCGTATTAGGGCTGGACATTTCACCAACCAGCCTAAAAGAGACCTCACCCTCGCCATACACCCTGTTCAGAGCCTTTTCCCACGTCTCTAGACCAGCCTCACCCACGAGGCCACGATGTTTACAGCCAATTCCCTGAGCCCGCTGTCGATGCATCTCCTCAGAGCTGCAAAAACACGGATAGAGAAAACCCTCCCTAATCATCCTCTCCGCATACATGTAATAGCTCTCCATGTCGTCGGAGTTGTTTTTCTCAAAATCCCATTCTATGCCGAGCCATCGGTAGCCTTTGCGGAAGCTTTCATAAAACTCGAGACGTGCTTTCCGCGGGTTGGTGTCCTCGAACCGGAGCCAGAGCTTGCCTCCGTATCTTCTTGCGTAGTGTTCGTTGATAAGGCCTGCGAGTGCGTGGCCGAGATGCATGTAGCCGCTGGGCTCGGGCGGAAGTCTTGTCACAACTTTTCCCTCGACAGCTCCGGGTAACGGCGGAGGTAGACGCGTTTCTCCGACATCTCTGCGCCTCATAGGTTCTTGTCCACCGAACTTTTCAGCCAAAACACGTTTCTGTACCCCGAGGTCCATGGAGTTGACCTCCTCCACCACCTCCTCAACAACCTGCTTAACCTCTGCGACCCGTTGACGGAGAGCGGGTTCCGAGCCGAGAATCTTCGACAAAACAGCCTTAGCCACGGCCTTGCCTCCGTGTTCAACGGCGTTACGCAACGCCTCCTCCAAAACCCTGTCCCGGAGCGTCTTCATCCCAGTCAAGGTCTTAGGCCGTAAATTTATGCATGCAACATGAGCTACGCTAAAAACCTTGCCACAATAGCTTTAAGTTCTACACCTCTTGCAAAGTTCAAGGAGATGAAGGCCTATGCCCAATCCATACTACCAAACCTTCACACCGCCTGAGGAACTCGTGACAGCGGCCCTTGAAGCGGTCAGACTGGCGAAAACATCCGGTAAGGTGAAGAAGGGCGTCAACGAGGTCATCAAGGCAATAGAGAGAGGACAGGCCAAGTTTGTGCTCATAGCCACCGACGTCGACCCCCCTGAGATAGTCGCCTTCCTACCAACGCTCTGTGAAGAGAGGAAAATAAGCTACATCTTCGTCAACTCCAAGGCGCAGCTGGGAGAAGTCGCAGGCCTCTCTGTTCCAGCCAGCTCCGTCGCGGTCGTCGACCCCGGCGAAGCGAAGGGCTACATAGAGGAAATCGTGAAAAAAATACAGGAGCTAAAGAAGTAGGGTGAAGAGACGTGAGTAAGGCGCCGCCGAAAGTAGAGGAGCCGGTGCCGGCGGTCGTCGAGCAGGTCGTGGGAAGAACAGGTGTGACCGGAGAGGTTACTCAGGTGCGTGTCCGCATACTGAAGGGTAAAGACGAGGGAAGAGTTATTTCGCGTAACGTCAAGGGCCCCGTTAGAGTGGGAGACATTCTGATGCTTCTCGACACGGAGAGGGAAGCGGAGAAGATAAAGTGAGGCAAAAATGGTTAGGACACATCGCTGCTCGTTTTGCGGACGGGAGTTCACACACGGCAAAGGCATGCTCTACGTGAAAAACGACGGAACCCTTCTATGGTTCTGCTCACGCAAATGCCGGATATACATGGTGGAGCATGGAAAGGACCCACGTAAACTAAAGTGGACGAAGGCTGGGTGAAGAAGGTTTGGATAGAACGTTCGTGATACTTAAGCCAAACGCGGTCTCACGTGGTCTCGTGGGTGAAATTATTTCGAGGTTTGAGAGAAAAGGGCTGAAACCTCTGGCCATCCAGCTAAAACAATTGACAAGGGATGAGGCGGCGCGGCTTTACGAGGTTCACCGCGGTAAACCATTTTACGAGGATTTACTCACAGCCATCACCAAGGGCCCCGTGGTTCTGATGGTTCTAGAGGGGCGTCAAGCTGTCGAGGTGGTTAGAAAACTAATTGGTGCAACCGACCCTGTAAAAGCCGAGCCTGGAACAATCAGAGGAGACTATGGACTCGATATCACTGACAACCTGGTGCATGCCTCCGACAGTGCGGAAGCGTATCAAAGAGAGTCTGCCATCTTTTTCACGGGATTAGAGAAAACACATTAAGCGCTTTTCACCCGTGTTGGCAGAATGGCGTTCCCTAAGCAGCCAGAGGTCAACATAGGTACGCTGGGACATGTAGACAACGGGAAAAGCACCATCGTCCAGAGCATAACAGGCGTCTGGACAGCGAAGCACAGCGAGGAGCTTAAACGAGGCATAACGATACGAATCGGTTACGCCGACGCAGCCATCTACATCTGCCCACGATGCACACCGCCGTACAATCACTACTCTGTCGAGAAATGCCCCATCCATGGTACGGCAAACGAGTTTCAGAGAGTTGTCTCCTTCATAGACTGCCCTGGACACCACTCTCTCATGGTCACGATGCTCTCCGGAGCGGCGTTATTCGACGGCGCCATATTTGTGACGGATGTTAGGCAGAAGTTTCCACAGCCGCAGGACGGCGAACATCTACTGGCGGCGAAAATTCTCGGAATAAAGAACCTCGTCATAGCCCAAAACAAGATAGATCTTGTCGACAAGAAGAGGGCCGAGGAGAACTATGAAGAGATTGTCGACTACCTTGAGAAAAACGGCTTCGAAAGGCCACCGATCATACCTGTGTCTGGACAACACGGCGTAGGAATAGAGCCTCTACTCTACGCGATACAACATGTTATCAAGACACCGCAGCGGGACCCCTCCAAGCCGGCGCGCATGCCCGTGCTAAGGTCTTTTGACGTCAACGTCCCCGGCACACCCGCGAGAAACATCAAAGGAGCGGTGATAGGTGGCTCGATCACACAGGGAGTTTTGAGGGTGGGCGACGAAATTGAGATACAGCCTGGCCTGGCCAAACAGAAGATGGGTAAAACGGTTTACGAGCCTCTTTACACGGATGTGGCCAACATTGTTGCAGGTGGAAAAAACGTGGAAGAAGCTTATCCAGGCGGCTTGACCGGTGTCGAGACAACTCTTGACCCGTCGCTGGGCAAGGGGGATGGATTGGTTGGAAACGTGGCGGGCAAACCCGGCACCCTTCCACCTGTCTGGACCACTTTAACCCTCGAATACCAATTGTTTGAAAAAGTTCTCGGGCTGGAGGGGAATGTTGCGGTGAAGCAGATTGCTGAGAAAGAAGCCTTGGTCATAAATGTGTCATCGGCGGTTTCTAGCGGGGTGGTGGCCAAAAGGTCGTCTAACAGGATTGAAATTGTTTTGTCCCGTCCTCTCGTGGCGGAGCCTGGAAGCAAAGCAGCTATCTCTAGGAAAGTGGGCGCGGGCTGGAGGCTCATCGGATACGGCATCATATCGGGGAGCTAGGTGAAGGTGCTGGTCGACTCGAGTTTTTTTGTTGTTCTGTGCAGAGCGGGGAGTGGATTACCTTTCGGTTCTCGAGAACAAGCTTGGGGAAAGGCTTGAGCTCGTCGTCCCATCATCTGTTGTGGAGGAGCTGCGTAGGCTAGCGGCTAAAGGTGGGGGGAAATCTATGCTTGCGAGGGTTGCGCTGGAGATTTTGAAGGATGCGGAGCAGCTGCCGGGGAAGGTGGGTGAAAACGTGGATGACGTCCTGCTCCAGCTGGGCCGTGAAACAGGATACCCGGTGTTGACGGTGGATGCTCGGCTGATGCGGAGGCTTGCGGCCAGAAACCTCGAGTATCTCGGGATATCTGCGGCTGGAAAGCCGATAGTTAGGCTTAAATTCCGTTGATATAGGCTCATTACATAACTGCAGATAGGTGATAGGGTGTATTATCTTGTTCATGCTGGTTGAGGTTTCGGAGATTGTTGGAATTCCCCCGGCGGACTTCGGCAAGCCGCTTGAGAAAGTTGTCCTCAACGAGTTGAGAAAACGTTACGAGGGGGCTGTGGATGAGGAGCTGGGATACATCATCATGGTCATCGACGCCAAAGTGGATAAGGTGGGGAGAATACTTCCCCGCGACGGCTCCACATACCATAGAAGCACATTCACCCTCCTCACATACATGCCGCTGCTCAACGAAGTTGTGTTGGGAGAGGTTGTTGAGATAACAGATTTCGGCTGCTTCGTGAGAATAGGGCCTATCGACGGCTTAATACACATATCACAGATAATGGATGATTACATCACATACGATGAGAAGAACAACATGTTGGTTGGCAGAAAATCAGGGAGGAAGCTCTTGGTGGGAGACGATGTCAGAGGACGCATTAATGCGGTCTCGCTCGCCGGTGGAGCGGGTGGAAAGGTGTCTCTTGTGACGAGGCAGCCGATGATGGGTTCTTTAAAGTGGATAGAAGAGGATTTGGCTAAGGCGGTGCAGTCAAGTGTCGGCTAAGCCTAGGGCCTGTAGAAACTGCAAAAGAATAGTTGTGGGAAAAACCTGTGATGTATGCGGGTCCTCGAATCTAAGCACCAGCTACTCGGGGCTTGTGATAATACTCGACGTGGAGTCTTCTGAGATTGCGAAGGAGCTTGGGATAAGGAAATCGGGAAGATACGCGGTCAAAGTTGACTAACATCTGGAGCCGTCCCATAGTCTTCACCGAAGACATGAAGAACCGTGTACGCAAACCTTTGGGGGAGCTGAGACACGGAGACCTAAACTACTCACCGGAGCTGGCGCAGGCCAAGCCGCTTGTCGTTGTTGGAGACTACACCTTCAGACGGATGATTGAAGCAGGCTTGAGACCTGATGTCGTGGTTGTGGACGCTAAGGTTATGCGGAATGCAGCTGAGATGCCTAGGCTCGAGGGATACGAGGTGACACGTGTTAGAAACATGGCTGGTGTCATCGAGCCTGAGGCTGCTGAGGCCGTGATGTCGGCTGTGAAGAAAGGCCGTGGAGCTGTGTTTGTAGATGGGGAGGAGGACCTCTTGGCTTTGCCGGCTATTCATGCTCTTCCTGATGGAGGTGTGGTTGTCTATGGTCAGCCTAGGCAGGGATATGTGGTTGTGAAAGCATCGGTAAAAGTGAAAAAACTGGTGGAGGAAATTATATCGATGGCTACTGTTTGAACCTGGTGTAGCCGCATTTCCCGCATGTGTATCTGTTGCCGTGGTCCGCCATGAAGTATCCAACCCCGCATCTGGGGCATGAGACCAACGTCTTCTCCAGACGCCCATCCTTCAAAACATATCTTTTCCAAAGACCTTGTTTCGTCATTTCTTCGGCCTCTCCGCGAGCTTGTTCCTGATAAGTATGTAGAGCGGCTCAAAAACCTTGATTCCCTCAACTTTGTCATAGACATTCGCGTAAACATCCACCAATCTCGACCCTGTGTGGTAGACAAGTTTCCTGACAACCACTCTGGCGGGGTCGATGCTGAGGTGAGCCGCTATCAGCTGCTTGGCCTCGTCTCGGGTAATGGGCTTGGTGAATGAAATTTTCGCAATCACCTCTCGACGTCCCACCAGCTTGTTTTCCACAAGCTTGGAGTCAACCAGCGACATCTTGCTCACCTTTCTTGACGAGGATTGCGTTTATCTGAGCTATCGCCTCGCTGATTGTGTCGCCCCTTACTGTGACCCGTTTCCTCAACCCCTTCACCAATCTTCTCGCCCTTTTCTTTTTCCTCTTCGACGCAGGTTTACGCCGTGGATGGAAACCTGGGCCACCGGAGAGCAGGACCCTCACCTTCCGAGGGCCCGATACGTCGGGACGCATGGGGAACCCGTCTTTGTCGGAACCGCCTGTAATCTTTATCAAGTATCCCTTGTAGCCGAAGACTCCGCCGTCAACAGTCTCGCCAATCCTCTTACCTATCAACAGTGTTAACTGCTGAGGAGTGAGCTGTATGGTTGAGGCTTTTTTCTGGACGGGGTCTGACAAAACCATCCGAGGGCCAGCGGCTTGCTGCGACATCTAAACACCTTCGCCTAAGCTCAGCAATTTAAACATGAGCTACCTCGCCCAGAGCGGGTTTTTGACACGCATTATCTCGACTAATTCTTCCAAGGCTCTGAGAGCATGTGGCTCCAGCATGGCTGCGTAGGTGGTGAGAAGCTGTCGGGCGTCTCGCTCTGGAACGGCCACGTAAAGCTCCTCGTCGCCGTGAATTGTGCGGCCTACAACTGCGTCTCTTATAGAGACAGCGACCTTCATCCCCGCCTTTGCGAGGCTTATCGCCTGCCCTCTGTCCTGTATCTGAGAGAGCTGGCCCACTGTTTTCCCCGTTTTGTTTACCAGCTGCACACCCGGCCGAACCTCGCCCGCCACAACCTCCACACCCACAATCGCCGGCTCACTACGCCTGAAAATAAAGTCCTTGAGTATCTTTATCTTTCCCGGCTTCACCAGCGACTCGAACTCAGCCGCCTGTCTCGCCCTGATAGTGTCGGCGACCCACTTCTCATAATCTTCGATGAGACGAAAGAGAACGTCGTTTTTGAAGATGCGCACACCCTTAGACTGTGCTTCGTACTCAAGTTCGGGGTCTACCCTTACTCCGTAGGCGAGGATGACGCCGAGTAATTCGTCTTTCTGGCGAACAACATGTGCCTCAACCACGTCGCGTTTAGAGACATCTCCGATGTCGGCCAACCGGATTAATACACCTTTTTCGCGGAGATAGTTGACCGCGGCCTCGAGTGTTCCAAGCGCGTCGGCCTTCACCACCACACCTATCTTGTCAGTTGAGAGAATAAACTCCTGAGCCTCCTCCGCAACCCGCCTAAGGTCCTCCTCTTCGTTTTTAACAGCTAGGATGGGTGAGCCGGCCACTGCTTCCTCAAGCATTTCCGCAACCATCTTGACACCTGCTGCCGCTGAGATTTGGCTGATGTTCTTCAACCTGTCCCGCGGGTCGCGTATCTCGTCGAGAGGCTTGGGTAACAGCAGCGCCTTAACCCTCGAGGTTATTGGTCCTCTGCGTGTGAGGAAAGCAACCTTATCGCCGACCCTTAAAGTTCCTGTGTGGATGAGGATGTTGGCTGTCGCTCCGAAGCCCTCTTCCTCGACTATTTCGAGAATGACGCCTTCACATCGGTCGTCTTTTTTCATGAGACGCTGTTTCATGAATTGCTGCGCAAGTCCGAGGAGAAGCAGGAGAAGGTCGGGTATGCCTTCGCCTGTCTTGGCGCTCACGGGAACAATTGCAACCGTGTCTGTGAATGACCTTATCCGTGTGTAGAGGTCGGACCTGAAACCTAGGAAGCTTAGCTCCCCCATCAAGTTGTATATCCTGTTGTCAAGGTCTTCGGCGACTGTTTTATGCTGGTTGTTGTAGGTTTTTATGAATGGGGCGTTGGGAGTCGGCCTCCATCCCGTTATCATGTCGATTTTGTTGGCGGCTACCACAAATGGTGTCTTTCTTGAGCGTAGCAGCTGAATGCTTTCCCTCGTCTGCTCCTGAACACCCTTCATAACATCGACGACCAGTATCGCCATGTCTGCGACAGAGCCTCCGCGTTTCCTGAGGTTTGAGAAAGCCGCGTGGCCCGGCGTATCGATGAAGAGGATGCCGGGAATCTCGAGCTTGACTTTGAGCTCGCCAAGCAGCTGTCGACATGTCTCTTCTATGGCTCTTATCGGGAATATCGTGGCCCCTATGTGTTGTGTTATGCCGCCGGCCTCTCTCGCTGCCACGAGAGTTCCCCTCATCTTATCCAGTAGAGAAGTGTTGTGAAGTATGATTTCTTGGGCTTCGTAGAAATGTGTCGGCGGAACAGTGAAGTCATACACGTAGGGGTAGCAGGGTTTGACTTGTTCAACGTTTTCAACAGCCACGGATGCGACTTGGTTTTTTCTCATGCTCAATACCCTGTCCCCCGGCCTTAACCTGTCTGCTCTTGTGAAGATGTAGAATGAGCTGCTGTAAGCTCTTGCGTAGGGATGTTCGGGTGTTGTCTCCACAGTTTCCCCGTTCGAGAAATGTATTCGGATAACGGTCTCGGGTGCTTGACGTCTCCAGAGCATCACCGCCTCCGCCTCGTTGTTCCCGGTCAAGGTCGCGAGGCGAGGTTTCTTAGCCGGCTCAACCGCCACCCCATCAGAAACATGATAAACTCTACCGTCCCTGGTATATCTTGTGAAGATATCCTCCGCAGAGACGTATCCCTCACCAGCCTCATGTACAAGTGTCCATGGGGCCACGCATTTTCCATGGTCCACATGGCCCAGTACAACCACTATCGGCTCTCGGTAGCTCATTCCAAGAAAGATGACAACAAGTATAACTAAAAGTTATCACAGAAGTGTGTCGGCTCAGGTTTGACGATTGTTTTAGGCATCGAGTCCACGGCTCACACCTTCGGAGTTGGCGTGGCCACAGACGAGGGCAAAATACTTGCGAACATCCAGAAAATCTACAAACCTGCAAAAGGGGGCATACATCCACGTGAAGCGGCTCAGCATCATGCAGCTAAAGCTGCCGAAGCCTTGGAAGAAGCCTTCAAAAAAGCAGGCATAAAGCCTAGTGAAATTGACGCGGTGGCTTTTTCGCAGGGCCCTGGCATGGGTCCCTGCCTGCGCACAGGAGCAACCGTGGCGAGGACGATTGCAACAGTTCTTAGGAAACCATTAATCGGCGTTAACCATGGAATAGCGCATATAGAGATTGGTAAGCTTGTGACGGGTTGTGGTGAACCTGTTGTGCTGTATGTTGCCGGGGGCAACACCCTGCTAACAGCTTTTGTAAACAAGAGGTACCGAATTTTGGGTGAAACGCTCGACATCGCAGCGGGGAATTGTCTAGACTCCTTTGGGATAACCGCTGGAATAGGGCCTATGCCCGCGCCAGAAATTAAGGCAAGTGAAGGCAACACAATTTACGAGCTGCCTTACAGGGTTAAGGGCATGGATGTCTCCTTCTCTGGGATACTGACGGCCTCGGAGAAGCTGCTTCAGCAGGGTAAGCCGATTCCGGATGTCTGCCTATCTTTGACCGAAACGGTTTACAGCATGCTGACCGAGGTAGCCGAGAGAGCATTAGCCATGCTTGATAAAAGTTCCCTCCTTCTTGTAGGCGGGCTGGCGAGAAGCAGACGCCTGTATAACATGCTTGAAACCATGTGCAGAGACCGCGGAGCCCGTGTCTACGTGGTTCCCGATGAATATGCGGGCGACAACGGTGCGATGATTGCGTGGACGGGTGTGCTTATGCTGAAATGCGGAGCAACGCTTCCCGTTGAACAGAGCTACGTGAAGCCTCGGATGAGGATTGACGAGGTGGAAGCATGCTGGAGCAGCTAGAATTCGTGGAGAACAGGGTCATCAGGGTCGGAGCCGAGGCGGTCATTAGGGAGATGAGCTGGAAAGGGTTGAGACTTGTTGCAAAACATCGTGTTCCAAAACGCTACAGAGTAGCTGAGATTGATGAGAGGGTGAGGAGAAGCCGCACCCTTCACGAGGCCAAAGTACTCTCCCATTTATCCGAAAACGGGCAACCAGTTCCGCTTGTTCTATTCTTAGACCTAGCCAACAGCATTATTTACATGCAGTTTATAGAGGGGGTTGAGCTCCGAAGCCACCATAGCCCACAACGATATGCTGAAAGGCTTGGAGAAATTGTGTCCTCCATGCACAGCATGGACATAGTTCATGGTGACTTGACTCTTGCAAACATCTTAGCCGGAGAAGACACCGGGCTGTGGCTTGTTGACTTCGGCCTCAGCGCTTTCAACGCAGACCTTGAGGAGAAAGCTGTTGACATCCATCTTCTTGAACGCTCGGCGGCAGGCTCCTTCCCCGACAAGGCGCGAGAATTCATGCAGCTGTTTTTACGCGGCTATAGCAGAGTTGCTGGCCGTGAAAAAACCTCCGAAATCCTTGAGAAAGTGAAGGAGATTAGGAGCAGAGGCCGCTACGTTGTCCGTGGATAGCCTTATCTTCGTCACCTCTAATCCACACAAAGCCGAGGAGGTAAGTCAAATCTTCAAGAAACACGGTCTAAGACTCAAAATCCACAGCATGAAAACTCTCGAGGTCCAGTCAACCAGCCTCGCCGAAATAGCCTGCATAAGCGCCGCCCAAGCCTACGCAAACCTGGAAAAACCACTTTTCGTGGAAGACTCCGGCCTCTTCATAGAGGCTCTCAAAGGTTTTCCCGGCCCCTACTCCTCATACGTATACAAGACAATCGGTTTGGACGGTGTTTTGAAGCTGGTTGGCGAAAGGCGTGAAGCGGTATTCAAATCAATCATCTGCCTATACGGTTTGAAGGACAGGCCTATTTTCTTTAGCGGGGAATCACTGGGAAGCATAGCGGAGGAGCCGAGAGGCGTGCACGGCTTCGGGTTCGACCCAATCTTCATACCGCGGGGAAGCCGAAAAACCCTAGCGGAAATGTCGCTTGAAGAGAAAAACCGGTTCAGCCACAGGGGCAGGGCTGTTGAAAGCTTGGTGAAATGGATTTATAAAGACCGCGGCAGGTCTGCTGGAAGGTAGCAACATGGCGAGAATGCATGCATCAAAAAGAGGCAAGTCCGGGTCCACGCGTCCGCTGAGCAAAATTCCGCCACCTTGGCTAAAGCTTATGCCCGAGGAAGTCGAGTCGCTCGTCATCAAGTATGCGAAAGAAGGTATGCCACCAAGCATGATAGGCGTGGTTCTCCGCGACCAGCACGGGGTCCCACTTGTCAAAACAGTAACAGGCAAAACCATACTCCAGATACTTGAAGAAAACAATCTCAAACCCCCTGTTCCCGAGGACCTTCAAAACCTTTTGGAGAAAATCAGACGGATGAGGATACACCTCGAGAAAAACAAGTCAGACGGCCACAACATCCACAGGCTACAGCTCGTCGAGTCCAAGGTTAGGCGATTGGTCAAATACTACAAGTCTCGTGGCATACTGCCCCTCGAATACGACCCGCTGAAGGCTTGAAGAAGTTGGAGGGAGACTTTGAGGGCTTTGTTAAACAGGCTGAGAACGCAGCAGAGAGAATACGAAACTGGGTAGCTCAGGGCGAGTTCATAGACATCTTCACCCACAACGACGCAGACGCACTCTCCTCTGCAGGAATAATTGCCGCGGCCCTGCGCAGGGAAGATGCAAGATTCAGGGTGCGGTCGCTCAACCGCATCGACGATTTCATCGAGCTCTTTAACAGTGGATATGTCGAGGCAAAGTGCATTATCTTCACGGACATGGGCAGCGGCTACACATCTGAGCTTTTGCCCCTTTTAGGGAATAGGTCGGTGGCCATATTCGACCATCACGAGCCTGTGCAAGCTTCGCTGCCACCAGAGTGGGTGCATGTTAATCCTCATCAATACGGCTTCGACGGAGCGAGGGAGATTAGTGCCTCTGGAGTATCCTACTTCGTTGCCAAAGCCATGAACCCAGCCAACATCGAATACTCCCCCATAGCAGTTGTGGGGGCCCTCGGAGACCTTCAGGACAAGAACACTCAGCGGAGGCTTCACGGCCTCAACGAATACATCGTCGCCGAAGCTGTTGAAAACAAGCTTCTTGAAGTGAAGGACGACATCATACTTTATGGACGCACCTTCAGACCACTCCATGTCTCGCTGGCCATGACGACAAGCCCCTACATACCAGGAATAAGTGGAAACGAGCAAGCAGCCTACAGCTTCCTAACTTCCCTGGGTATTGGGGTGAAGGAGGGTGAGCAGTGGCGCACCTTGGCCGATCTCTCGGAGGAGGAGAAGAAAAAGCTCTACAACGGCTTGATAGAGTATCTGGTCTCCAAGAACCTGCCGACAACAATAGCCAACGAGCTCATAGGGAAAACCTACGACCTCGTAAAAGAATCTGTCTGGACATATCTAAGCGATGCAAGAGAGTTCGCCACTCTGCTCAACGCATGCGGAAAATCGGGAAAAGCATGGGCGGGGATACTGGTGGCCATGGGGGCCCGTTCAGAGGCGCTGGAGGAGGCGCAGCGCATTCTGGAGGAATATCGTCTAAGCGTGGCCAGGGCTATGGATTATGTTTCTCAGCCCGGTGTCCTGGAAGAGCTTTCTCACATCGTAGTTCTCAAGGGCGGAGATGTGATAGATTATAGGCAGGTTAGCTCTGTGGCTTCGATACTTTCGTCGTCGGGGCTTCTGCCGCCCGATAAACCTTTGATTGCCTTGGCTAACGCGGGCAAGACCGTGAAAATATCGGCTCGGGCGTCCAAGCAGCTTGTAGACAGAGGGCTTAACCTGGGCGCTATCCTCAGCCGCCTTGGGGCGCAGTTTGGTGGAAAGGGTGGGGGACACAACATAGCCGCGGGAGCTGAAATTCCCTATGACCATATGATAAAGTTCTTGGCTGAGCTTGATAAGACGGTGGGCGAGAATGTCGCATCCAGTAAAGGTGAAGTCACGCATAACGATTAGGCCGAAAAATAGTCAAGACGCCATAGCCATATACAACGCTCTAAAGCCTGATGACAAACCGCTTCCTAGAGGCCTTTTCGTTGAGACGAGACAGGAGAACGACGCGGTGGTGGTTGACATAGTCTGTGAACGGGGGCTAGCCTCTTTTCTCGCAACCGTCGACGACATACTTAGAAGCGCCGCCCTGTCAGAGAAGGCCGCCGAAGCCATAAGGACAAAAATATAGCTATATAGAGACCAAGTAATCCGTTCTTGGAGTTGTCGAAGAAAGTAAGTGAGCAGAAGAAGCCGAAGAAAGTCTATGAAGTCTACGCTCCACCATATTTCGGCGGGAGATGGCTGGGGAGCACTGTAGCCGACGACCCGTCCAAAGTGCTGGGCAGAGTGCTGAGAACAAGCCTGTACGCGATAACCGACGACTTCACCAAACAATACATGCTGATGCGTTTCAAGATAACCGAGGTCAAGGACAGCGTCTGCAACACAGTCTTCTACGGACATGAATACGGTCGAGAATATCTCAGAAGCCTCGTCAAACGGGGGACAAATAAGATAGAATACATCTTTGACGTAACCACCAGAGACGGCTTCGTCATACGCGTCTATCCAGTAGTATTCACAACCTCTCGAATATCCTCCTCCAAGAAGAGGGCAATCAGGAAAACTATGCGCGAGGTGTTGGAGGAAGCTGCCGCCAACCTGACCCACGACCAGCTTGCTCAGGAGCTTGTGCTCGGAAAAACCGCTTCCGACATATACAACAGGGTTAAGAAAATTGTGCTCCCCCGTCACGTCGGCGTCTACAAGAGCAAGATAATCAAACTCGGCAGAATAGAGGCCGCCAAACCCGTGGAGCAGGAGGCGTCAGCCTAAGTGGAGATCGATGTGGAAGAATTTAGGAGAAGGTTTCCCGCTCTCTACAAGGAGATGGTGGAGAGAAGAATGGCTCTCCGCATCTCCGGTGTCAGAAACATGAAGGAATTTGCGGAAGATGAGGCGGCCCACAAGGGTCCCACGGTAATAGATTATCTGCGGCGATGTGACACTGAGGAGCAGGGACGCGAGGTTATAAACTACCTGCGTAACCGTGGGGAGATATCTGAAGAGACTGCTGAGAGTCTTCTAAAGCAGCTGGATGAAAAAGGGATTAGAAGCTTCGGCTCCCGCAAGCAGCCTGGACACTATTTACGGGAAGGTCTTTAACCCCTTTTCTTCGCCGATACGATAGACACAATTTCACCAGGTTGTAGCAAGTGGTCGTCGGCGAGCCTCAGCCCAGTTTTTGCGTCGACCGCATAGAGATATCCCTCCCCAAGCTCTGTATGTATTTTGTATGCGAGCTGCCTTGGTGTGGAGTTGCGCGGCATCAGGTAAACGTCTGGAAGGACGCGGCCCTCGTGGTCTGTGAGGGTGTGCGGGTTCTCGACGGGGTAAACCGGTATGTATCCTAGTTTTTCGAGATAGGCCATGTTCACAAGCTTCTGCACACCTGTTCCACCCCATCTCTCAAACACGTTCTCCCTAATGTATTCGAGAGCCTTCTTCTGCTGAGGAGTGAGCTTCGAATCGTCAACCACTTCAAAATCACTGTCGCCCGAGACATATTTGACTAAGCCTTTCGAGGCGGCGAGGCGGAGGGTTCTCTCGGCTTCTGCTGAGACCGGCACCACGTCATAGCCATGTTGAACAAGCTTCTCAACGTTTTTCTCAGAGCCTTTAACATCGGCCTTGTTGGCGGCCACGATGAAGGGCTTCGACCTTCGCCGTATCATGGTGGCCAGCCTGAGAAGATCCCCCTCTCTCCAGGACACAGGCTTCGACCTGTCCAAACCAGCCGCTTCGATAGCCTCCAAAACCATGTTCTCGTCAACACCAAGTCCCGAGAGCTTCCTCGTCAGCTCCTGCGTAAGCGAAACCTGCTTGGCTTCAGCGGCCCTTGATATCCGTGGCCAGTCTCGTGAAATAATTTCAGCAAGCCACGCGTCGAATTCGTCGAGAACCATTTCCACGTCCTCCACCGGGTCGTGGGTGAATGGCGCGGCGGGGGTGCCATCGGCTAGTGTTGCACCAGAGACATCCGCGACTATGATTAGTAGCGAGGCCTGTCTTATTTCGTCGAGAAACTTGAGGCCGAGGCCTTTGCCCTTGTGGGCCTCACGTATTATTCCGGGGCAGTCGATTATTTGTATGGGGACGAGCCTTACACCCTCTATGCAGATAGAGTTTCTTGGGTTGTCTTTGATGCCGAGCTTTTTACAGACACATTCCACACGCACATACGTGACGCCTACGTTCGTTTTCTTCGTGGTGAAAGGGTAGTTGGCTATCTCGACGTTGACCATGCTGAGGGCTGAGAAAAGAGTGCTTTTCCCGACGTTTGGTTTACCCACTATACCAGCTATCTCCATATCTAGTTAGCCTGAACCGCTGGATGACTTGGGTCCACGGCCACAACCTCGTACCATCGATATAGCGAATCCTGTGCGAGGGGATAGGCTCCGAGAGGCTTAAGGTTGGGGAAGTGTTTGATGAACCTCTGAACAGCCTCCTCCTTCATCGACACGTTGACCTTGTGCCTAACCACACCGAGAGCTTTCTGCCTTCTGCCCGACCTTGGCCTCGGCTTGCTGAACCCGCCTCTCCGCACCCGCACTAATGCGACTACGTAGCCTTGCTTAGCCTTGTAGCCCAGTTCTCTTGCACGGTCTATTCGCAGAGGCTTCTCCACACGTTCAACAGCCCTCATCCTACGCCAAGCAACCATCCTCTTCCTCAACTGGGAGCGGAGAGCCTCGGGCCTCTCACGCCACAGCTTCTGCATCATCTTATACATGGACGTCAAGCTAACAACGACGGGAAAAGGTTGTTCTTAAACCTTGAAAACCTAATAACGCCTTTGGACCGAGACAGGACAGGATGCTTAAGCTGGTGAAGCTCACCTGCAGAACACACGTCTACTCGACCGAGAATATAGAGAAAGTGAAAAAAGCCGTCAAAAACATTTTAGGAGAAAACATTCTACCGTCGAGTAAAACAAGCCTCACAGGTCATTTCGGAGACAATATAACAGTTTTGGAGTATGTGGGAGAAAACCCTGACCAAGTTGGCGAGATCTTTAAACGCGTTGTTGCAAGGGTCGGCATGAGTGTTGTAGGGGTTGAGGAAAGAGGAGGGGGCGGCGGGAAACTACACATTCGCCTTGACAAGCAAAAGGCCTACCTGGGTGAAGTTGCGGCGGAGGACATCGACCCAATCAAGCTCGAGTTCACATACGTCGGTGACTGGCGAGAGGCGTTGAAATGGCAAAGCATTACGTAGACTTTTACCTGAGAAGGCTTGACGCCGAGATGGCGTCCACTCTTAGCCTTCATGGGTTTGGAACAGTCTGCGTGGAGGAACCTGTACGGAGTGATGTTTTAAAGAGCTTGGAAGGGGTGAGGGTTTACGGAAAAGCCGTGGCTGATGCCTCGAGCAGAGGAGAGGTTTTAGAGTTTGCCCGAAAAAATTACGGTAAACGGGTCATAAGCATTAGGCCCTTTTCCCGCGAAGCTTTAATGACTGCGGGGAGGGATGAAAGAGTTGCATCTGTGATTGTTCACGGCGAAGTTGCTGATTTTGACAGACACGTGGCCGAGGTTCTTCTCAACCCGCTGGAAGTCACGGTTGCTGATTTGGTGGAGTGTTTTCAGAACGTGAACAGCTGGGGCAGGGTCACGAGGTTTCTGCAGCGTGCATCAGCCGTCGGCAAAAAGATAATCGTGTCGAGTGGAGCCTCTGATGCCGAGGAAATACTGCCGCCACATCAGCTGGGCTACGTTGCCGCAGCCTTGACCGGTGGAAAAAACCTAGACACTAAGCCTGTCTCGGAAACTCCGTTGAAAATTTTGAGGGATAAGGTGTTTGGGCGTTAGAGTGTATAGGATGAGGCAGCGCTACGTCAGCGTAATTTGCGGCTGTAAAGTTTCTGGAGTGGTTTTGGAGAATGCGGTGAAAGAATGTTTCATAAGGCTCTATGGGGTTGAGGGGCTTGTGCAGTCTGGGTTGAGGCGAGTTAGCGTCGGGGGACAGCCTGTCTTCCTCTGCGGCCATCTATGGGTTCCGAGGCTCGTGCTTGCTTTGACCTTGGTGAGACATATCGGCGACACCCCGGTGGTTCTCAAGACTGTCAAGGTTTCGGGGACGGTAAGAAGCCTATGGAAGACGAGATAAGCAGAGAGATACGAGACATTCTTCTTGCTTTAGCACTTGCCTTGGCTGCTCTCTACGCGGCCGGTGGCGGCTCGGCCGCCGCATACACAGGGTTCGGCAACATATGGGCTCCTCAGCTGGCTCTGCTCGCAGTTGCACTTATCCTCAGCAGGACGAGGATGCTCGACCCAGTCCTCAGAGAACTTAGAGGAGTTTTAACAGGGTTTATCCTCGCGCCTTTCGCCACATTCTCAGCCATCATCGCATCCCTGCTCTGGTCAACCATGTTCCCACAAACTCCTGCAGCACGGCAGCTCACGTTAGCACTCACCCCATCAACCCCAGTCGAATACCTGCTTTACATTGGTCTTACTATTTTTGTGGTAGCGCCTGCCGAGGAGATTATTTTCCGCGGAATTGTTCACGAAAAATTGTCAAAGATTATGAAAAGAGGATTTGCAGACGTAGTTTCTTCGACGGTTTTTGCACTGGCTCATTTGGATTTGTCGAGGCTTGGGCCCACGTTTGTCCTCGGCCTTTTCCTCGCCCACAGCGTCGACAGGGCCCGGTCACTTACACCAGCCGTAATAATTCACGCTATAAACAACACAGTCTACATCACACTACTATTCCTGAGCTCTTCCACATTTGCTGCAGAAAATCTCATTCTCTCTTAGCCCGTTCCCGCAGAACTTGCAGTAACCAACAATCATGGATTTCAACCGGTTCCTCTCAACCCTTTTAGCGATAAACAGTGACGACTCTATCAACGCGACGAGGGGTAGGAATAGGACGGCGTTTCCCACCAGCCATCCGTCCGGTGTAATGATTGCTACCAAGATGTAGAGTATGCCGTAAACGTATAGCCTGTTACGGCTTATCAAATCGGTGCTGATTATCCCGAACCTGACGAGAAGGACTAGAACCACGGGCGATGTGAAAACCACTCCGATGAGTAACACGGTTGTGAAGACGAGGCTGTAGAAATCCATGGCGCAGACGGTTGGTATCACGCCAGCCAACTCGAAGAAGAAGACCATAGCCCGCATGATGAGAGGAGCGGCGACAAAGTAGCCGAACACTCCTCCCACCGCAAAAAGAGCCACAAAAGCCAGAGTAAACCCGTAGATCAACCTACGCTCATGAGGATAGAGAGCAGGGTCAACGTAGGCATATGTCTCATAGCCGATTACAGGCATTATAGTGGCTAAAGCCAAAAACGCTGCGGCGAGAAAAAATATCTCAAAAGGCGAAGTCATCGAGCAGCCTATTATCTCGATTCTGGCGCCCGCCAAGTCCTGCACTATTCTTTTGAGAACAAGGGTCACCATAGGCTCGTAAAACTCTGGGTTGCGAATAATCTCTGTTAGGTCCGCCGGGAATGCCAGCCAAAAGATGAGAGCGACCACGAAAGAAATCATCACAACTTTTACTCGGTCCTTTAGCTCACGTAAATGCTCGATAAGAGGCATTTCCTTATCTTTGCTCAACCGTCGTCAACCAAAAAATGGATTAATTAGTTCTACTTTAGGCTGTTTTCTGAGATTTTTCCACAATCTCCTTGGCTATCTGGTCCCTTGTCTTGCCCTCGGTAGATATGTTGAGGGCTCTGGCGACCTCGAGAAGCTTGTCATCCGGAGGAGATGCCGCCGTTGTGGCTGCTTTTGATATCTCCTCCTCCAGCCCCTTCTGAGCTTTCTCGAACTCCCGCTTAGCCTGACCTATTGACTTGGCGATTTTAGGCAGTTTATCTGGCCCCCATAGGAAAAGGACCAACACTACAACCGCTACAACAATCCACTCGATGCCTTGTATCGCCATGGTCTCGCCCGATTATGGTTCTAAGCGGCTCCTCTTAAGCGTTGCTATCTTAAAACAGCTCCTCCGTCGACGACGATGGACTGGCCGTTTATGAAGCTCGCCATGTCTGAGCACAGGAAACCCGCAACAGCAGCCACCTCCTCGGGCCTACCCCATCTCCCGAGAGGAGACTCGGCTGCGAGTGCCGCATAATCCGCTTTTGTGAGATGCTTGGTGGATGGCTCTGTCTCTATGCTTCCGAGGACAAGGGTGTAGGCCCTGACGCCGAAGCGTCCATATTCGTAGGCTATGTGTTTGGTTAGGCCGAGGATGGCTGATTTGGCGAGAGTGTATGCAAGCCCTCTATCGTAGCCCGTTATGGCGGGTGTTGAGCTGAAGTTGACGTAGACGCCTCCCCGCTGCTTCACCATACGTTCTATGGTGTGTTTGACCATGTTGAAAGACCCGAGCAAGTCAACGCTCATCACATCGATTATTTCCTGTGTAGTTGTTTCGGCTAGACCCTTGTTCCACAGCCTCGGCTCCAGAACATATCCCGCGACATTGACAACGGCGTCAATGCGTCCGAATCGCTCCAGCGTCTTAGCCACAAAGCTCTCCACAGATTTTTCGTCGGCGACGTTGAGCATGTCAACATGAACCTTCACCGAGCCATATCTAGCAGCCCAGGTCTTCTCCAATTCACGGAGAACCTGTAAACGCCTCGCTCCCGCCGAGACAAAAGCCCCTTGCTCAAGAAACCAGTCAGCAACAGCTCTCCCGATATCGCCCGACGCGCCTGTAACTATACAGATTTTGTTATCTAAAATTCCCACGGCGGTGTCGTGTTGTTGGCATATTTAAATAGACCATCTGGACACCTAAACCGGATGTCGAAAGACCTCCGCCTAATCGTCCGAGTGCTGAACACCGACGTCGATGGTACACTCAGGCTACCCTATGCACTTGCACGCGTGAAAGGCATTGGTGTAAACCTCGGTTATGCTATTGCGAGGGCGGCTGGCATAGACCCAGCCACTAGGTTGGGAAACCTCACCGAGAAACAGATTGAAAAAATTGAGCAGATAGCTAGAAACCCCACACGCTTCGGCATACCCGCCTGGCTCCTAAACAGACGTTTTGACCCTGTGACCGGAGAGGACAGGCATCTTACAGGAGCCGACCTCGAACTGGCCATAAAAGAAGATATCCAAACCATGATGAGAACTAAGAGCTGGAAAGGGATACGTCACTCGCTGGGGCTGAAAGTCAGGGGTCAAAGGACACGGACAACAGGCAGAAAGGGAATGACTGTCGGTGTATCTAGGAAAGCTATTGCGCAGCAGAGTGGGCAGCAGAAAGAGGAGAAGAAATAGCTTCAGCCAAACGTTTCACGCGCCAGCGCCGCACCCCTCACGAGGCTCAGCTGCTTCTGGTAAGCCACGTCCCAACTACGGGTACGCAGGCCGCAGTCGTTGCAGGCCACAACTTTACCAGGGTCTCCCAAGACCTTAGCAGCGTAGAGGACCCTTCCCGAACAAGCTCAGGAGGCTCGATAAAATCGGTGTGGACGTCGACGAGCCCGGGAGCCACTTTGAATTTTACGTCGTATTCTTTGAAGACCCTGAGAACCTCGAACCCTGTTCTCGCATCGGGGTCGGTGCCGAGGCGTGTGGTGTCTGCGTTGGAGCATGAAATTGAGAGGACGTCTATCTTTAGCTCGAGGAGTGCGGGGAATAGTGCCTTGTAATCGGTGTAGCAGATGTGTACGGCTTTCTTGGCGCCTACGCTTCGGAATGTTTCGTTGATGCTTTCAACCACGAGCTCTGATTCATGGGGCTTGGTTGCCGCCGCCGGCTCATCCAACTGTATGTAGTCTACTCCTTCGCTGTCAAGCGCCATGACGACTGGCCTCAGCACCTCTTTCACGAGGTCGAGAACAAAGTCCCGCCTTGCAGCACCGGTTTTAGCCACTAAATCCTCTCCAGCCGCATGTTTTGCGTAATATTCGTCAAAGGACCAGTCCACGAGTGTGTAGGCTGAAGTGACGGGGACTTTCAAAGGCTTTTTCGCATGTTTCTTGTTGAACTGGAGCTCGTCTATATGATAGGGCTGGATGAGCCTTGGCCTTTTTACCACAGCGGCCTTGCGGTAGAACTCGTTGTCCCAGACCCGCACCACTCCACGGTACTCAAACCCGTCGATGAATCTCAGCGGATGCTCATACATCTCAACCCTTCTCTGCTCACCATCATAGACAACATCCAGTCCAGCTGACTCAAAAAACCTTAGTCCATAGACACAAGCCCAATCAACCAACAAATCCTCAGAGACTTGACTGCTTCTAAGCAGGTCAACAAGTTCTTCATAGTTCTCCACGCCCAGAGCCTTCCCCCATTTCGCCGCCTGTTCAACAGCTCTAGCCACGTCCTTGACCCTGAACGGCGCCTTGTTGAGGCTTCCAACCTCCATAACAGGGAACAGTTTACTCATAACAAGTCACCAGCCAGCTTCACAACCTCTCCCAAAACATCTATCTTCTTCAAAGCATATTCATGTGGAAGATGCTCCAGCTCGCAGTTCGGGCCCACATGTAGCTCTCTGAAACTCGCCATGGACGATACTTTCTCCAACAAGGAGACTGTAGGTGCGGCGTCCTCAAGTAAGGTGTTTCTACCGTCGACTAGTCCGAGGAAAATGCTCTTATCCGTGTTCAGGCCACGCAAACATTCCACCCTTGTCTTAAACATGTCTAAGCCAATCACGTCAACAGGAAAATCAAGAAAATCTTCGAGGTTCTTCTCGGCTGAGCCGAACTGAAGGTGGAGCATAAGCTCAGCGTCAACCGTTCTCCTCAACACCTCGACGGCTGAGCGAGACAATTCCAAATCCTCTGGAGAAATCTTTCCAGAAACGAGAAAAGGCGCCGTTAGCTGAACCTGCGCAAACTCCCCTAACTGCTTAAGATAAAGTGCTAAAGCCTGCGCAACATCGTATACAAGTTCATCAAGTCTATTGTAGAATTTGTTGATTGAAAGTTTTGCAAAAGTGAGGGGCTCGGGGACGACAATCTTTCTTTTCGCGGTCTCGATAGATTGGTGGAAAAAAGGGGATGTGTCTATTTTGTTTCGTAGGCTGAGCCTACCTGTGATAACTGGTGCTTTGTAGAAAAAGTTGTTGTCAAACCATCGGCTCAGCCCGTTGACCGCAACGTTTTCGAGAGATGATGCAAAGGGTCTGAGGAGGTCGTTCCAGCCGAGCATCCCGTCTATGATGTAGGTGAAGCCGTTTCGTCGCTGGGCTTCGATATAGGCTAGGGAGGTGGTCTCTAGCTCATTCAGGAGAGCTGTTTCGGGTATCTTGTTCTTGGCCCTGTCCCGGTAGGCTTTTATGAGCTTCTCCGTGCGGGGCAGAGCACCCACGAGATATGCCTTCATTCTACATCCTTCTCTCAGAGCTGTGGCCTGGGAAGTAGCCTGCCTTCGGGTCTATGTAGTTTTTGGCTACGTTTACCGCTATGGCTGCCTGCGCAAACCCTATTACGAGAAGTGCAAGTTTTACAGAGTCGGGCTGTGTCGCGATGTCTCCCGCGGCGTAGACCCCTGGAATGTTTGTCTCGCATCTGGCGTTGATTTTGATGGCGTTGCCCTCCATGTCGAGGCCCCATTTCTTGAAAAGCGAGACATCAACTATGTGGCCTAGCTGTAGCAGCAGTGCGTCGCATTCTATTGTCGTCTCCTCACCAGTCTTGTTGTTGTAAACTGTAATCTTCTCCAGGTGTTCGCCGCCATGTGCTTCCTTGACCTCGTATGGTATCAAGACTTTAACAGGTGAGTGGAATAGCTCTATGACGCTCCCCTCATGTGCTCTGAATTCGCTCCGTCTGTGAACAAGGTAAACCTCGGACGCGATGTCTTTGAGGTTGAGGGCCCAGTCGACAGCGGAGTCACCGCCTCCGACAATAACTACCCGCTTGTTCCTGAACATCCACTTGTCCCTGACCGTGTAGTAGACACCCTTGTTCTCAAACCGCTCAACCGAGGGGTTCCCAAGTTTACGAGGTGTAAACGCTCCATGTCCGGCGGCTATGAGCACGGTTTTGGAGAAGTGGACGCCCTTGTCAGTGGTCAGCTCGATTATTCCGCCGTCAAGCCTCGTCAAGTTAAGAACTCTCTCGGAGAAATGGAAAGTCGGGTTGTATGCGCTCGCCTGCTCATACAAATTTTTCGCCAAATCTTTGGACAATATTTTCGGGAATCCTGCGACGTCGTAGATGAATTTATCTGGGTAAAGGGTTGTCAATTGCCCGCCATAGGTGTCCAAAGCCTCAATCACTTTCGTCTTCATACTTCTCATACCCGCGGCGTAGAAAGCCGCGAACAGGCCCGTGGGTCCGGCGCCGATTATGGTGATGTCGTAAACATCAAACGGCTCCATGGTCATCTTCAATTATGCACTTGTGCAGATTTAAGTTTGCCTCGCCACATACGGCTTTATGGGTAGGCTTAGCTCAGCCACGTCGGCGAGGTCCTCGCATACTCTCGCGAGATGGAAGTGTAGCTTATAGAGTGACGCGGTTTCGCCTCGTCCCGACACTTTTCTGAGAAATTCTTCGCTTCGCTTCATGAACTCGGTTCTAAGCCCCGTGACTCTGTTGACAAGTGTGATTTCGTGGCTGAAGAAGGCCTCGATTGGGTCAAAGCCTGTTGAGAGAACAATTTTGGCGATGTTTCTGAACTCTTGCTTAACATCATCGCTCATGGGCTTTTTGTTTCTCAGTTTCTCCTTAGCCATCTCAGCGGCTTGGTCTCCGGCGTCTTCTATGAACTTGGCCGCGACCCTTATGTCTAGGAGACTGAGGGGTGAGGTGTTTAACCGTTTGGCGAGAGCGGGGTCAACCAGCGCAGACCGTAGAACACGCACCAGAGTGAAGTAAAGCCTGTCAACCTCTTCATCCCGTGTGACCGCAACTCTCGCAAGCGAAGAATCATCCATCAACACCGAGTTAACAGCATACTCAACCATCCCCATCACAAGGTTGTACTGACGTCTCAGAAGCTTCTCAGGGGCCACCGTTTGCTCGTCGAGAACAATCTGCACCTCCACGCTTTCATCGGCCTCGTCAACTATCTCAGCCCCGGCCAACCCGCGGACAACCCGCCTTATCACCTCGAGCCATGTATCGGTTATGGGGGTTTTTGAGACAATTTTTATTGTGTCGTATCCATAGAGGTATGCGCCGACGAGCAGCTGGCTAAGGTCCTCCGTCAACGCAATCTCAACCGATGAAGGGCGCCGCGAAGACGGCTTGTCTGGGTAGATGTACAGCCCCCCATCCTCCGCAGGTCTTATAATTACTTGAGAACCTTTAGACAGCCCCATCCTCTCCACCCATTCCTTAGGAAGGGTGACTGTGAAAGAGCTTCCCCCCGTAAGCTGAACCGCTCTCCTTACCTCCACAATAATGGTTATTATCGTGGTTGTTGTTAAGCCTATCACAAGATACCTTTATAACATGACTTGAAGGGTGGGATAATTTAGACGCGAAAATGCCGACCTGGAGATATTCAACAACAGTCGGTGAAAAGGAGGACGAGGTCCGAGCCAGCCTCAGAGAGATAGATGTCTCACCGAAGTGGGCGAGGGAGGTCTGCGAGGCTCTTAAGGGCTTGACCATCCCCGAGGCCAAGAGACTGCTCGAAGACGTGATAAACAAGCGGCGGATGATACCCTACAAAAGATATAGGAAGAAGCGCGCGCATCATGCGGAGACAAAGGGCCCAGGAGGCTACCCGGTGAAGGTCTCCCAGTATCTTCTCAAACTTGTTGAGAGCCTAGAGGCAAACGCGGAGTTTAAAGGCCTTGACCCAGAGAAGACGGAAATTGTCCACGCGGCGTCCCACAAGGGCCGCGTTCTTAGGAAAAACATCGAACGGGCCTTCGGACGTTCAAGCCCATATAATCGGACTTATGTTCATATTGAGCTCGCGGCGGTGAGCAGAGGATGACGCTGGTTAAACAGATTCTCGAAACGAGGATTAAGAAGGCGGATATTGAGGAGTATTTGAGGGAGAAGCTAAAGAACGCTTTCTTCGGTGGAGTTAGCATCAGCTTTACTCCCCTCGGCACAAGAGTTACAATCTATGCCATGAGGCCGAGCAGGGTTATTGGCCCCAAAGGGAAAGTCATCAAGGAGATTACAGAGGCGCTGGAGAAACAATTCGGGGTTGAGAACCCTGTGGTGACCGTGGTTGAGGTAGAGGTTCCAGAGCTTAACCCCTACGTCATGGCTGAGAGAATTGCCCAGGACCTTGCCAGAGGCCTCCGATACAGGAGAGTTGGTTTCTGGGCCGTGAAGCGGATAATGGAGGCAGGGGCAAAGGGGGTGGAGGTTCACATAAGCGGAAAACTTACATCAGCAAGGTCAAGGACGGAGAAGTTCACAGAAGGGTTTATGCCCAAATCAGGAGAGCTGGCGATGAACTACGTCCTCGAAGGCAAATCTTCGGTGCTGCTGAAAACCGGGCTCTTCGGCGTAAGAGTTCTCATCTATCCACCCGACGCGCCTCTTCCAGAGGAGATAAAGGTGAAGCAGATTGAAGCTCCAAGAGCTTAGAGAAATGAATGAGAAGGAGCTGGCTGAGAAAATCGAGGAGCTCAAAGCCGAGCTGAGGCAAGTGGTCTCGGAGATAGGGAAGGGAGGCATGGTTGAAAACCCGATGAGAAAAAGGGAGCTACGGAAAGAAATAGCAAGAGCCTACACGGTACTTGCTGAGAAGAGGCGACAGAAGGTATGACCAAGCCACTTAACATCTACCTTCTCGGCAAAAGGGTCAAAGTCATGTACAACAACAAAACATCAGAAGGAGTTGTGGTGTCCGAGACACGTAACATGGTTATGGTGAAGACTATGAAAGGCGCGAAAAGCTTTCCCAAGATGAACTCCGTATTCATCGTTGACGGCAAGGTTGTCGAGGGTGTGAGGATGGTTGCAAGGCCTTTCGAGAGATTGTTGAGAGGTGGTGGGAGATGAGTGAGACACGGAACATAGGCATCCCGGTCAACCCGCCGAAAACATCCTGTAACGACCCCGACTGCCCCTTCCACGGAAAATTATCGGTGAGAGGTATTTTGCTAAGCGGCGTCGTCTACAAAAAGAAGATGAACAAAACCGTGGTCGTCGAGAACGAGCACATCGTCTACGTCAAGAAATACAAGAGATACATGCGGAGAAGATCACGGATATCTGCACACCTGCCTCCCTGCATAGACGCTGATGTAGGTGATCGGGTGAGGCTGGGCGAGTGCAGGCCTCTGAGCAAGACTGTCAGTTTCGTGGTTCTGGAGAAGATGGGGTGAGAGTATGGCAAAGCGAACACGTGCAGTTGCAGCTGTAGGGGTTCTTGAGAGAAGGCCCAACATTCCACGCACCATAGTGCCCGGCTCGTTGATAACATGCGCCGACAACTCGGGGGCTCAGATTCTCAAGATTATACAGGTTCATGGAGTATCTACAAGGCTTCGCCGAGTTCCTGCCGCAGCGGTTGGAGACAAAGTGAGCGTAACCGTGAAGAAGGGCTCAGCAGACTTGAGGAAGAAGCCGATGCACGCCATAGTGATACGGCAGCGGAAACCCTATCGGAGAAGCGACGGAACATGGATATCTTTTGAGGAAACAGCCGCGGTGCTTGTAACACCTGAGGGAGACCTCAAGGGAACAGAGATCAAGGGCCCCGTAGCCAAGGAGGCGGCGGAACGCTGGCCACGCGTCGCAAACGCGGCCAGCATGATAGTATGAGGTGAAAATCATGTCTTCAGCTTCTCCGAGGAAACAGCGTCTACGCCGCTACAACGCTCCTAAACACATTCTAGGCAAGTTTCTATCGGCTCATCTCTCGCCTGAGTTGAGGAATAAATACGGCAGACGGGCAGTTAGGCTCAGGCAAGGTGACACGGTGAAGGTGATTAAAGGCACTTTCAAGAACATAGAGGGGAAGGTTAAGAGAGTGGATGTAAAGAGACAGATGGCCTATGTCGAAAACGTATCAATCAAGAAAGCTGACGGCTCCACCGTCGACGTCCCGATTAGGATACCCAACCTCATGATAACCCAGCTCAACCTCGACGACAAATATCGTAAGGAAAAGCTGGAGGACGAAAAGGCATGACGCATCTAAAAACCTTGGCAGCACCCCGCCATTATCCGAAGAAGGCGACGGTCTTCACCGTAGCTCCCAGCCCAGGCCCACATGCCAAGAAAAAATCTATCCCACTTCTCATAGCTGTGAGAGACCTGCTGAACTATGCAGACAACGCCCACACAGCGCGAAGGCTCATAAAACAGGGCAAGTTCATGGTGGATGGACGGGTGGTGAAAGACCCCCGGTTCCCGCTGGGTTTGATGGATGTTTTATCGATACCTGAGTTGGGTGAAAACTATCGGGTACTAATTAAACCGGGTAAAGGACTGACATTAGCCAAAACATCCAGCGAAGAGGCAGGGTTTAAAATCTGTCAAGTTGTGAGGAAAAACCATGTACGCGGCGGCGCATTAATGATTGGGCTTCACGACGGCAGAACAATACTCTTCCGTGGAGAGATGCTTGATAAAGGACGCGCGATAAAAACCCTAGACACGCTCAAAATCGCGGTCCCCAGTCAGGAAATACTTGAAACAATTTCTCTCGACAACGGAGTTTATGCGTACATTCACAGCGGCGCCCGAGCAGGCCTGCACGGTAAAATCATGAGGATAAGGCGGGAGGTGGTTTTCCCCGACAAGCCAACCGCCACCGTGGAAACAGGGCAAGGAACCGTAACAACGCTTCTCCGCAACTTGATGCCAGTTGGAGGTGAGGCACCATGGATAACGCTTCTGTAGAGCTGTTAAGGAGGCCGAGGATAGAGAAGGTCGTCGTCAACTGCGCCGTTGGTGAGGGAGGAGCTAGGCTTGAGAGAGCGCAGAAAATCCTCGAGTCGCTAGTCAACCAGAAACCAGAGGTACGGAAAGCGAGGAAAACCATACGGGGCTTCGGCATACACAAAGGTGAGCCAATAGCGCTCAGAGTAACCCTGAGGAAAGCCGCCGCGGAGGAGTTTCTCAGAAAAGGTTTGGCAGCGGTAAACAACAGGATAAAAAAGTCTTCGATAGACAGCATGGGGAGCTTCTCCTTCGGCATCAAGGAACATCTTGACATTCCGGGGACACGTTACAATCCCGAGCTGGGGATAATCGGTATGGATGTGACGGTTCACTTGGTCAAGCCCGGATACAGGGTTTCTAAGAGAGCTTACCGAAGGTCGAAGATCGGCATGGGTCAGCGGGTATCGGTGGATGAGGCAATCGAGTTTCTGAGGCAAATGGGTGTGGAGGTGGTTGAAGAGTGAAACACAAACCGCCTAAGCAGAGGAAATTCGGTAAAGGCGTCCATGTCTGCAGGAGATGTGGCACAAGCGTCGGCGTCATCAGAAAATATGGACTCTACATCTGCAGAAGATGCATTAACGAAATCGCTCCTAAGCTAGGTTTCGTTGTGTATGATTAGGTGATGATGATATGACGGACCTCGTTTCAGCTTTGTTCACAACTTTGCAAAACAACGAGATGGTTCGAAACAGAGAATGCATAGTTAAAGCGAGTAACCTAGTAGCAGAGATTCTGAAGGTTCTTCAGAGGACTGGATACATCGGAGCGTTTGAATACATAGACAACGGCCGTGGAGGATTGTTTAGAGTGCAGCTTCTAGGTAGAATAAACAGGTCCGCCCCAATACGGCCTAGGATGAGCGTGAAAGCAAACCAGTTCGAGATGTTTGAACAACGCTACCTGCCGGCTAGAAATGTGGGCATCCTCGTTGTCACAACACCCAAGGGCGTCATGTCCCATGAAGACGCTAAAAAAATGAAGACAGGAGGGAGGTTGCTGGGCTATGTCTACTAAGTTTATTGAAGAAGAATTCCAGATACCTGACAAAGTGAATGTCAGGATTGACGGGAAAACTCTCGTCTTCGAAGGCACTAAGGGCAGAGTCTTAAAGGACATAAGCCATATCCCTGCGGAGGTTAAGATTGAGGATGGAAAGATTGTTTTCAGAGTTCCCGGGAGGTCGAGAAAAGCGAAAGCCCTACTAGGCACCCTCGTCTCTATTGCCAGAAACGCGGCGACGGGCGTCACCAAAGGATATGTCTACAAAATGAAGGTTGTTTCTTCACACTTCCCGATAACTGTTAAGGTGGTGGGTGGAGAGGTTCACATAACAAACTTCATTGGAGAGAAATATGTGCGGCGGGCTAAGATTGTCGGCGATGTGAAGGTGCAGGTGAAGGGCGACGAGATAATAATAACTGGTGTTGACAGGGAGAGCGTTGGCCAGACGGCGGCAAACATAGAGAACGCCACACGTATCCCGAGAAAAGACCCACGCAAGTTTCTCGACGGGATTTATGTGATGGAGAAGGCTGTGGGTGAGTAGCATGTTGCCCGCCAAGGTGTTGAGGAAAAGGAGAAAAACTCCAAAGTTCGTGCGGCAGGAGAGCTGGAGATACGTAAGGCTTGAGACAGGCTACAGAAGGCCGCGGGGAAAAGACAGCCGCATGAGGCTTCAGAAAAGCGGCTCACCTCCTCTTGCGAAAATCGGCTACGGGTCGCCCAAAACATATCGGGGTCTTCACCCATCTGGCCTGCGAGACGTTCTCGTTGCATCGGTTGCTGAGTTAGAGAGGCTCTCACCGGAGAGGGATGCTGTGCGTATTTCGGGGCGGCTTGGCCTGAGGAAGAAGCAGGAGGTTTTCGAGGCAGCTAAGTCCCGTGGCTTCAAGGTTCTTAACCCGCCTGCTAAACAGGGTGGTTGACGATGACGCTTGAGATGCAGAAAAGGTTAGCCGCTGATTTGCTCAAATGCGGCGTGACCCGTGTGAGGTTTGACCCGGAGAGACTGGAGGACATCGAGTCAGCGATTACAAGAGACGAGATAAGGGGGCTGATAAAAGACGGGGCAATATACAAGGTTCCTGAAAAAGGTGTCAGCAGGGCGCGTGTCGAGCGCGGCCGTAAAAGAGGTGAAGGAAGCAGGAAAGGCGCCAAACACTCTCTCGTGCCGAGAAAAAGAATGTGGATGACCCGTGTCAGAGCACAGAGACGTTTCCTCAAACAGCTTCGCGAGAAGGGTTTGATAGACTCACGTGGATACAGGCTTATTTACAGCTTCGTGAAGGCAGGCAACTTTAAATCCGTCGCCTCTCTCCGCGAATTCATTAAAAGCAAAGGATTGTTAAAGGAGGTATCGACACCATGACAGAAGTTTTGCAGAGGGTTAAGCCACGGCGAAGGCGTCAGGGCTACACCGATTACAGAAAACGACTCAAGCTGGTGAAGTCAGGGCTTGAAAGACTGGTCATCCGCCGTGGAAGCAGGCGAATAGTTGTTCAAATCGTGAAATCCAAGGCCGGCGGCGACGAAACACTCGTGACCGTCGGCTCAGAGGTTCTCAGAAAATATGGTTGGAGAGCGTCGCTGAAATCTGTTCCAGCGGCCTATTTGACGGGTTTGCTGGCGGGTAAGAAAGCTCTGGAGAAGGGTGTGGAGAAGGCGATTGTCGACATCGGTGTCTACAGGTCTGTCAAAGGCTCGAGGCTTTACGCTGTTGTCAAGGGAGCCTTGGACGCGGGGCTCGAAATCCCTGTCAGTGAAGAAGTTTTACCCGACGATGACAGAATCCACGGAAAACATATCTCAGACTATGTAGCAGCGATTGGCGACAGCCCAGTTGGTTTCCAGTTCATCGCCTCGGACAAGGAGTATCTTCGCAAACTCGGTGAAGAGGTTGAGAGAATCAAGCGCGAGATTTTAGGAGGTGGAGAAGATGAGTGAGTGGGTTCCTCGGACACGTTTGGGTCGTCTAGTCCAAGAGGGTAAGATAAACTCGCTGGACCAGATTTTCCAGATGCATGGTCGTGTGCTTGAGCCGGAGATTGTGGATAGACTGCTGCCTAACCTCGAGCAGGAGGTTATAGATGTCAAGCTTGTTCAGAGACAGACCGATGCGGGAGAAAAAACACGGTTCAAGGCCCTTGTCGTAGTCGGTAACAGAGACGGATACATCGGAATAGGCACAGGCAAGTCAACCCAAGTGGTCCTCGCCATAGAGAAAGCCATCCGCAACGCCAAGCTCAACATCGTCCCCGTTGTACGTGGATGCGGAAGCTGGGAATGCGCATGCGGAGAACCCCACAGTCTTTTGGTCAAATCCGAGGGAAAGTATGGGAGCGTGAGGGTTCAGCTACTACCCGCTCCACGAGGCCTCGGACTGGTCGCTGGCGAGTCGCAGAAGGTTGTTCTGGCTTTGGCGGGTGTTAAAGATTGCTGGACGAGAAGCTTCGGCGAAACAAGGACATCGCTTTCGGTGGTCGGCGCCGTCTACGAAGCCCTGAAACGCACAGCCGAAGCCGTGTTACCCAGTCTATGGAGGACTGTGTAACCATGGCCCTAGTCGCGGTTATAAGAATCAAAGGCCACGTCGGAATAAAACCCGAGATCAAGAAAACTCTCGAGTCGCTCAAACTTGATAAGGCTTTCAAAGCCGCGCTGTTCAACGAAAGCGACACTCTCAACGGGATGTTGAAGAAGGCGCAGCGGTATCTGACATGGGGGAGGCCCAACAAGCACACCATCCTGACGCTGCTGAAGAAAGCAGGCGTAGGCGGCGAAGACGTGGAGACATTTGCAGAAAAGCTGGAGAAAGGAGAGGAAAAACTCAGCCAACCGGTCTACGTCTCGCTGCATCCACCGAGCCAAGGCTTTAAAAACACAGTCAAAAGAAGCTACAAATACAAAGGCGAATATGGCGACAGAGGCGAAGCCATAAACGAACTAATCCGACGCATGGTTTAGCCCGGAAACATTTAATAACAAACACGGCACTCGAGACGAGGGAAAGCACAACTGGTGAAAATTATGCCGACAAGGCTTCGTAAGGTCCGGAAGCACAGGGGCTCGCGGACACATGGATGGGGCCAGATAGGACAGCATAGAAAAACCGGTGCAAAGGGAGGCAGAGGAATGGCCGGTGGACACAAACACAAATGGACGAAACTGCTGAACACAGACTACTTTGGGAAAAACGGCTTCGCACCACTAGTAAGGCGGGAGGAGAAGACAGCCAATCTTTTGACAGTCTCGATGCTGGCCGAAAAGAGTGGAAACAACCTCATAAACCTCGTCGAAGCAGGCTACACCAAATTACTCGGAGATGGAAAAATAACCACACCGCTTACAATAGTGGTGGAGAAGTGGAGTAAAAAAGCGGAAGAAAAAGTGAAGCAAGCGGGCGGAAACCTTGTTAAGCCAGCTGAGCTGGTGCAGCGATGAGCGAAAAATCAGCCACCAGAACACTCATAGAAAAAGTCTCGAAAATTCTTCCCGAAATTAAGAAGCCTGGAAGAAAAGTTGGCCTAGGAGAGAAACTGGTCTGGACAGCCCTCGCCCTCATAATCTACACCTGGATGGGCCACACAATTCTCTATGGTCTTCCGCAAGGGACACAGGTGGGACAAAGCCCAGCCCTTCTAAACGTCGTCTTCGCACAGAAGACAGGCACACTAATCACTTTGGGCATAGGCCCGATAGTTACAGCAGGCCTCATATTGCAGCTTCTCGTCGGAGCTGAGCTGATAAAGCTCGACCTAAGCAAGCCCGAGGACAGAGGACTATTCACGTCGACGAGCAAGCTTCTCGGTATAGTGATAGCGTTGTTCCAGAGCGCCGCCTATGTCTACGCAGGTTTCTTCGGACCAACCAACGCAACCCAGAACATAGCCATCTTCATACAGCTTGTAGCCGCCACCATACTCATCATGCTTCTCGACGAGCTTGTCCAGAAAGGATGGGGCCTAGGAAGCGGCATAAGCCTCTTCATAGTCGCCGGAGTAGCCGAGGAAATCTTCGTCGCGCTCTTCTCGCCAATCATCTTACCCGACCAAGCCTACCAAGGAATAATACTGGCATCAATACAGGCAATCTTTACCGGAAATCTACCAAGCATCCTAGTTCGTCAGAGCGGATACCCAGATTTAGTCGGACTCTTCTCAACAATTTTCCTAGTTCTCGCGCTGATATACATTGAGGCAATCCGTGTAGAAATACCTATATCATATGCAAAGTTCCAGGGCTACAGGGCCAAGTATCCGGTAAAGCTTCTCTATGTCTCAAACGTGCCCATAATCTTCGCCACAACAGTCTTTAGCAACATCTTCTATCTCGGCTCACTTGTCTGGAGCCGCTTCAACCCCAACAACGACAACATCTTCCTAAACCTAATCGGCACATACAGGTTTGACGAGCAGCTGGGAACAGTCGTATCGACGGGAGGGTTAGCATATTATGTAATAGGACCCCGAGGAATAGCCTCAGTGCTCCAAGACCCTGTCAGAGCGGTTGTCCACGCAGCTCTGTTGATAGTCTTCGCTGTCTTGTTCGCCAAATTCTGGGTACAGGTATCTGGGCTGGCTCCCGAGAAAGTTGCCGAGCAGCTCATTCAGGCAGGTATGCAGGTGCCTGGCTTCAGGCGCTCTCCTGAAGTCATCGCAGCGGTCATCGGCAAGTATATCGGAACAGTGACCATCCTCGGCGGCCTCATCATAGGCCTGGTGGCTAGCGTGGCAGACTATGTGGCGGTTTTCGGCTCCGGCATAGGGCTTCTGCTGACCATAGGCATCCTCCAACAGTACTACCAGCTGCTCATACGTGAAAGAATATCGGAGATGTACCCTGGGTTGGGCAAGCTATTGGGGAGGGAGTAAAATGTTCCTCGACATGCTTTTGCTTTCTTCACTTGCCGCAGCCATCTCTGCATCAACCACAGCCATTAGAAAAATCGTCTTCAAGAAAGAAGATTTGGCGAAAATGGCTGAGATACAGTCCTACAACCGTGAGCTAATGAACGCGACACGGAAAAAAGATCAGAAAACCATCCAAAAGCTGCAGAAGAAACAGGACTACATCAGGCAGATAAATGCGGAGGTGACCAAGAAAAACATGATAACGATGTTCGCAAGCCTCCTCATTTTCTTCACAATCTACCCCACTTTAGGAGGATTTTTCGGCACGCAGATGCTCGGATATGTTCCAGCGGGTCTTGACATACCTTTTGTGACAGACTCTGGCAAACTCTATTTTTACGGATGGTTTATTTTGTCGTTTTTCGGAGTAAGCTCGCCCATAACAAAGATTTTTGGGCTGGGGTTAGCTGGTATGCCTGTGTCGGGAGGTGGTGAGGATGAGAAGAAGGCTGAGGACAAGAAGCAGGAGGAGAAAGCAGGTAAGAACACCGAGCGGCGTAAATAGGCTTCATTTCTTCGAGGAAAGGCCAGGGCCCAGGAGATGCCGTTTCTGCGGAGGCATCCTGAGCGGGTGCTCAGCCGACCCACGTGCCGCCCATAGCATGAAGACGGTTGAGCGGAGATACGGCGGAGAAGTATGTCACAGATGCCTCGAGAGGTCTATTCTTGTCTCCGCCGCCGCCGAGTGGGGGCTTTGAAAAAGTTCCTAGCCGTCTGGACAACAACTTCGGCGACCTGCTTCGGACTAAGCCCTGAGGTATCGACTATAAGATGTAAAGGAGAAAAATCACGGCCAATCCTGATGTCGTAAAGCCGTTCATAGATTGCTGCGCTTTTCCTATCACGGCTCCTCAACAAACGTGACGCCTGCTTCACAGAGATTTTGCTACGTTTAGCCATCCTCTCAGCCCTGCTCCTATAATCTGCGGTAAGCCACACCTTAAACGCTCTCCCTTTATAGAGCCACGGCATCACCCACGAATCAACCACCACACCGCCACGTCTACAAATCTCCAACAGCTTCCTGTCAACCTTCCTATCAAAGCTGGGGTCACGGGCCCTCAGGCTGAGAAACTCTATCCCCTTAGCTGTCTCCCACCAGCCTGGGCCACCGGGCCGGTATCCCATCTCCGCGGCCAGCTCCTTGAGGGCGTCGCCTCCAGAGACATACTTTAGCCCAAGACGTTTAGCGACAATTTTTCCAACGGTGGATTTGCCTACGGCGGCGAACCCGGCGAGACAGATGACTGGTTTACCGGACATGGCGAGACCCGGCTCCAGCGGAATTTATGTATAAAAATCGTCGGTGCACGTGTTTTTGCAGCCATGGTTGATGAATCGTTTGTAGGACGTGTAGTGGTCAAGACGCGGGGCAGGGACGCAGGGCTGAAGGGAGTGGTTGTATCAGTCTACGGAGACGGCTACGTCCTTGTCACAGGCCCCAAACCCCTAACTGGACTGAGAAGGAGAAGAGTGAACGCTTCACACATCATTCCCACACCTCACAAGCTTTCAATAACGAAAGAAGCTTCAGACGAGGATGTGATGAAAGCCATAAAGGAAGCCGGTTTGGAAAAATATATGGCTGAACCACATGCAATCAAACAATCCGCCTTGGAAGCGGAGCTACGAAGTCCTCGTCAAACGTGAAGCGGAGACGGACCAGAGGTACGGCAAGCCACCTGACCAACGAAGCCTAGACGAGCTGCTGAACCTTGGGGTAATAAACCTTGACAAGCAACGGGGGCCGACAAGCCACGAAGTAGCATACATGGCTAAGAAAATCATGGGCGTGGAGTTGGCTGGTCACGGCGGGACCCTAGAACCGTATGGGGAAATCCCGCCGTCTCCGGCGTCCTACCAATTCTCCTGAATGAGGCTACAAAAGTTTCAAATGTGTTCATGCATGGGGGCAAGGAATATGTCGGGTTGATGGAGCTTCATGGCGACGTCTCTGACGATAAGCTGCTGGAAGCCTTCAAAATCTTCACGGGAGACGTTTACCAAGTTCCTCCGGTGAGGGCCTCTGTAGCGAGAAGGCCGAGGATTAGGCGTGTCTACTATTTTGATTTGCTTGAGAGAGACGGTCGCTACATCTTATTCAGAATAGGGTGCTCAGGCGGAACCTACGTCAGAAAAATCTGTCATGACATGGGGCTCTACCTCGGGGTCGGCGCACACATGGAAGAGCTTAGAAGAACGAGAGCAGGCTCGCTGGAGGAGAAAAACAGCGTAACACTTCTGCAGGTCTACGAAGCCTTTGAAAAATACAGAGAAACAGGGGACGAAGAGGCGGTGCGTAAAGTAGTGTATCCTGTTGAGAAATGTCTGGAGCTTTTGCCCAAGGTCTACATTCTGGATACGGCAGTTGACGCCGTATGCCATGGCGCCGACTTGATGGTGGCAGGTGTCTCGATGATTGACTCCGACGTTGCGGAAAACAGCGAAGTGGCTGTGATGACTTTGAAGAACGAGCTGGTGGCTCTCGGGAAAGCCGCGATGGATGCACAATCAATCCTAGAAGCATCCGAAGGAATGGCCGTTGACGTAACACGAGTCATCATGCACAAGTCCACTTATCCACCAGTCTGGAAAGGAGGTCTACAGCGTGTCCAATAAAACCTAATACAACCCGCTCAGTGGATGACATGAGCCGGGGTCCCTCAGCCAGGTAGAGGGCAGGCCTGGAGAGCCTGTGGCCCTAACCGGGCCGCGTGGGTTCAAATCCCACCCCCGGCGTTTTTGAGAGAACCCGTGTGAATTTTGCTCGTCGAATGCGCCCGGTTTTCACATGTTTATATATTTGCTGACCCCTTATCCTATTGAATGTTGCTGAAGCAGCTGGTGAGAAGAGGGCCTATAACCATAGATTCTTCTGCGACTCTTTATGATGTTGTCAGGATTATGGCGGAGCAGAACATCGGGTTTATTGTTGTTTTGGAGAATGGGCGGATGGTTGGGGTTTTGTCTGAGCGGGATGTGGTGCGGACGCTTGCTGAGCGGAGGGACTTTGGTGTGAAGGTGGGTGAGATTTGTAAAAGAGATATTATCACCCTTCCCGCTGACGCCTCTGTTGAGGATGCTGCCGAGGAGATGGGGAGGCATAGGATAAGACATATTGTTGTGGTCGATAACGCGGGCAAGCTCGTGGGGGTGGTGTCGGCGAGAGACGTTCTCCAGGAGCTATACGCCCAGGAGAGTGGAACAGACTAGGTTACTCTCAACCAGCCGCCGTTTAAGTTGCCGGCAAGAGCTTTGCATGGGAAGTGACATGGGATTGGTCGTTCTCGAGAACGTAACCGCCTCGTATAACATGCGGCGAGGCCTGTTGGGGTCGCGTTCAGTAAAGGTTGTCGACGGCGTCAGCCTCTCCATACCCGAGAACGAGGCTGTGGCTTTGGTTGGTGAGTCGGGTAGCGGGAAAACAACCGTCGGGAAACTGAGCATAAGACTTCTCAAACCACTCACCGGCCGAATATTCTACGATGGATTAGATGTGACCCGTCTGCCTGAAAATAGGTTGGGAAAACTGAGGCGGGAGACACGCATGATTTTCCAAGACCCCTACGCAAGCCTCAACCCTTACATGAGTGTAGGAGAGTTTGTTGAGGAGCCGCTGCTTATCCATGGTGTGGAGGACAAAGCAGAGAGGGTTGAAATTGTTTACAAGGCTCTCGAGGAAGTGAGGCTCACTCCGCCTCAGGATTTTGCGCAGAAATATCCGCATATGCTTTCGGGAGGCCAGCGTCAACGTGTCGCGATAGCACGAGCAATCGTGTTAAAGCCAAGGTACCTGGTCGCGGATGAGCCCGTCTCGATGATTGACGCATCTAGCAGAGCTGAGGTGCTTGAAGTGCTTAAGACGCTTCAGAAGGATTACCGCATGGCCATTCTATACATCGCCCATGATCTTGCGACGACGCGTTACTTCGCTGACAGGGTTGCGGTCATGTATCTGGGAAGGATAGTGGAGATGGGTGAAGTTGAGGAAATTTTGTCCGAGCCTCTGCACCCATACACACAGGGGTTGATAGCATCTATCCCCGAGCCTGACCCCGGCAACAGGTTTGTTGAGCGAGAGACTATACAAGGCGAGCCCCCCTCACCCCAGAACATCCCAAGCGGCTGCAGGTTTCATCCACGTTGTCCTAAGGCCTTTGAACGCTGCCGAGTTGAAGACCCGCCGCTCCGTGAAGTGAGAAGGGGCCGGTGGGTGGCCTGTCATTTATACTGACGTGGTTGATGGGGGTTTCTGCTCTTCTGGCGGTTGTTTGTGACGGCTTTTCAACGCCTCGGATGCTGCGTGTCCTGTGTAGAGGAGGGCCGCCGCCAATATGGCTAAACCAGCCGCCGTCCATGGAGCCTTCTCCACCTCAACCCGCTCCGTGTCAACAACTGTGACAATCCTTTCCGAGACCACGGTGTTAGTGTTGAAGACATGCGTTGTCACGGTTTCGGTAACCCGTTCAGTCACGACAGCCGTAACTGTCTGTGTCACCGTTTTCGGCCTGATAACCGAGATGGTGAGCGAATAAACGCCGGCGGAGTCGCCGAACCCAAGCACAACTATGTAATGCGGCCCCTTTTCCACAGCCGTGTATTCAACTGCGTCAGTCAAACCGGTGGCGCGAACACTTTGTCCAACAATTTCCCTAAGAGGGTTGAGAAGATAGAGGTCAAAATCTTGGTTGGCGGCCATCCGCACCTTAGCGACCAGGATGTCACCCGGCTCAAGCATTATCTTGAAAAAATGTATCTCACCCGGGGCGAGGGCGAACGAGTATGAGCCTGGTGTCAGCTCAAGAGCCGAGCTAAACCCTGTTCCCGGAACCAACCCCTGCCCATAAGCAGAAGAGGTAAACATTAGAGCCAGAAGCCAAGCTGCTAGAGCGACTCTCGGAACCACGTCTTCAACCCGACGCGACCACGTTTAAACGTTGCTCTACCTAATCGGTGTTTTTGGAAAAACGTTTAATGCCTTAGTTTATGATGTTTTTCCATGCGTTTCGGAGCAATAGTGTTGGTTCTGCTCCTATCTGCAGGTTTAGCGGTTCCTCTTGGAATGGGGGCTGAGTGGGGTGAGGAGTTTGCGGAACGGGCACCAACTTGAAAGCTTATGACCTCTTCAGATTTGCTTGGCGAAAGAATTTCAGGCGGTGCAGCCTACAGGCTTGGAGCCGAGTTTCAAGATGAGGGAGTTTGAGGGGTTTGCTCTTCCTTCGGTAACCGATGCGGCGAAGCCCATGGGCCCGTTGATAAACATACCCTACCGCTCGCCGACTGCAAAATTCAGCCGAAACATCATGTTAACCTATGACATCGGCAACAGGCCTTACCAGAACGAGCCACATGTCGCCGTAAAACCCCAACAACCCTGACCACATCGTCGTCGTGTCACATGACTTCGACGTCTCATTGCGCCGTCTCCTACGTCAGCTTCGACGGAAGGTGAGACGTGGCGGGGCCCCGGCATGCCTTCGCCGGGTCCGGAGGACACTTTTTGCAGCGACCCTGTCGTGGACTTTGGCAGAGATGGAACGGTCTACTACACGCTTCTCTCGATAGGTGCAAGGCCCTTGAGGATAGGGAGGCTGCTTTACGAGACCGAGGTGGCGAGCGTTACAGTCTCAGTATCCAAAGACGGTGGCCTCAGCTGGAGCGCCCCACACGTTGCCTCACGTGGTAGAGTTGTCCCACAGGCGGACAGAGCCTCTGTTTCTTTCCTGGACAAGCCTTGGATGGATGTGGGGCCCGACAAAAACGACCCGGCGAAAGACGCGATATATGTAACATACACCGAGTTCAGAATAATCTACCCATTCCTAGACTTTTACCCCTTCGTGGGCGAGCCGACCATCGAGGTTTCGATAAAGCTTGTCAAGTCAACCGATGGAGGATTGACGTGGACATCGCCCGTGGCTGTCAGCCCCGTTTACAGCGGGTTGGCAGGTGACGAAGAGGCTAGGCTTGTTCAAGGAAGCCACGTCCACGTAGCCGAGGATGGGACAGTTTACGTTGCATACTATGATTCCCGCGACGACGGGCCTTTCAAGGGATTGTTCACACCTATGGTCACTGTTTCGAGGGATGGAGGCAGAACGTGGTCAAAGCCTTCGCCGGTGATACCGGGCGGCACGTGGGAGCAGCCGTTCTTCCTCACACCCACATACTTCAGGTCATGGTCCTCCATGTTTCCTGTTCTGAAGACTAACCCAGCCAACAGCAACGAGGTTTACATCGTCTTCGGAGCCACGGGAACGAACTCCGGCGACCTTTCAGACGTCTATTTCTCAAAATCAGTCGACGGCGGCGCCACATGGTCAAAGCCAAAGAGAGTAAACGATGACCTGACGCTGAGGAACCAGTTCTTCCCAACGATGGCTGTCTCACCCAACGGAACCATCCACATAATCTGGGGAGACATGAGAGACGACCCAGACAACTACCGCTACCACATCTACTACACACGTTCAACAGACGGCGGGGCAACATTCATGGAGAACTCTCGGGTAACCGATTACCCCTCAAACCCAGCCTATGGAATACCGCAGTTTGTCGGGGACTACTGGGGAATAGTGGCGACTAACACGGATGTTTTCATGGTTTGGACGGACTCGAGAGCTGGGTTCCGCGGAGCACCTAACCAAGACATCGGGTTCGCGAGACAAAGACCAGTGAAGTCTCCCAGCATTTTCATTAGCCCGCCGCAGGGTCCCGCTGGACAGGTGATAACAATTATCGGAGACGGATTCGCTCCTCGTCAGCGCGAAGTCTTCATAGAGTTTGACGGTGTCGTTGTCTCGTCTTTCGCAACAGATTCGGTGGGCAGGTTCACCGCAACCATATACATACCAGTGTCCGGCGAAGGCGCTCACCTAATCAGGGCCATAGACGTGCTGGGCAACGTTGCCGAGGCAACCTATTACACAAGCTTCGGCTTCAACAACATCAACGACCAGCTCAGGGCTGCGAGGGATGAGGTGGTTAAATCGGTCGAGGAAAAGTTGTCGGCACTCACGCCGTCAATAGATGTGGACAGGCTCGCCGACGCCCTCACCGAGAGGCTGAAACCCCAGCTAAGCCAAACAGGCTCCAGCGCCATGCTGGACATAGTTCTTGGTCTGGCGATAGTCGCGCTTGCCGCAGCCTTGATTAGCTTGGTGATTTCCGCCAGAAAGGTGAGGAAGCAGTGAGAAAGGCGTTGACCCTTTTACTGTTGTTGATGTTGTCCACGGCCACCGCATGGGGTCAAGAATACAATCCGCCCCATGATAAGCCTGGCCCAGCAACCGATGTCATCAGGGTAAGGGCCTATGCCGAGGAGATTGCGCCGCAGGTCCTTGAGAAAGGCGACATCGACCTCTATCTCTACAACATGAGGGTTTCCCGTGTCCAAGCACTTGAGAACAACCCGGGCATAAAGATGGTGAAGGCTCCTTCACTGCTTCTCTCAATCATACTAAACCCAGCCCCCGACCCAAACGGGCTGAACCCCTTCAGCATCAAAGAGGTGCGAAAGGCCTTCCAATACCTCGTGAACAGAGACTACGTCGTCAAAGAGCTCTATAGAGGATATGCATCACCCATGACAACACCCCTATCACCCTACGACTATGACTACGCACAGTTCTTCGAATCAATCCTTGAGACGGGGATAAGGTATGACCCTGAGTATGCCAGCCGCCTCATCACAGCCGCCTTGACCTCAGCGGGAGCGGAGAAGAGGGATGGCAAATGGTTTTACAGAGACAAGCCTGTATCAGTCAAGTTCGTTATAAGAACAGAGGATGAGCGGCGGGAGCTTGGAGACCTTGTCGCCTCAGAGCTCGAGAAAACCGGCTTCACCGTCGAGAGAATCTATCTACCATTTGCACAAGCCATCGCACGTGTCTACACAACGGACCCATCTGAGTTTACTTGGCATCTTTACACCGAGGGATGGGGGCGTGGGGCGCTTGAGAAATATGACTCCACATCAATCAACCAGTTCTGCGCCCCATGGCTTGGAAACATGCCCGGCTGGCAGGAGTTTGGCTACTGGCAGTACAGCAACCCGTTGCTAGACGACCTTGGGCAAAGGATTTTCAAAGGCCAGTACAGCGGAAAGGAGGAGAGAAACCAGCTCTATCTCCGCGCCTTGAGCGAATGTATGTCGGAAAGCGTTAGGGTCTGGGTGGCGGTGGTTCTTCAGAGCACACCCATGAAAGCCGAGGTCCGAGGGGTCTCCGAGGACCTTGCGGCGGGTGCGAGAGGTCTATGGACGTTCCGCGAAGCATACATACCGGGCAAGGATGTTCTAAACGTGGGGCATCTCTGGGTTTGGACGCCGAGAACAGTCTGGAACCCTGTGGGAGGTTTTGGCGACGTATACAGCGCCGACCTCCTGAGAGCGGTCTCCGACCCCTCGCTAACACGTCATCCATTCACGGGACTGCCGATGCCTTTCCGAGCAAGCTACAAAGTTGAGACAGCGGGGCCGTCGGGGAAGCTCAACGTTCCGCCGGATGCTTTTGTCTGGGACCCTGTTTCAAAAACTTGGAAAAATGTCGCCACTAACACGGTGGCAATCAGCAAAGTAACTTTCGACTACAGCCTCTACACCTCGTCCAAATGGCATCACGGCATCCCCATAACCATGGCGGATATCCTCTACCGGATATATCAGACCTTCGACCTTGCCTTTGACGAGACAAAGAGCCGGATAGAGTTCGCAATCGCATACACGTCGAGGCCTGTTCTCGAGACGTTCAAAGGTTTCCGGATAGTTGGAGACAGTTTGCTGGAGGTCTATGTCGATTACTGGAACTTTGAGCCAGACTACATAGCCGAATATGCCGATGTCTTCGGCGGGGGCATGCCTTGGGAGCTGTTGGCGGTCTCGGACGACCTTGTTTTCAACAGACGGCTGGTAACATACAGCGACACAGCAGCGGCCCGTTTCAGGGTGGACCAGCTCAACCTCGTTCTCCGTGAGCAGGTTAGCCTGGTAAAAACCGCTTTGAACGACTTCATCACACGCAACATCTTCCCAGCAAACGTCTTCACCGTCGGCGACAAACGATACGAGACCTTGGAAAATGCGCAGACAAGGTATAAGGCTCTTCTCAATTGGGTCAACACCTACAACCTGGCCGTTGTCAGCAACGGGCCCTACATCCTCGCAGCATTCGACCCCGCGTCACAGTTCGCAGAACTAAGAGCCTACCGAGACCCATCATACCCATTCAAACCAGGCAAATGGTTCTTCGGAGCTGTGGAGAAGCCGAGGATAACGAGGATACAGGGCTCTGTGGTTGTTGGTGCTGATTCATCGGTTACTGTTTCTGTGGCTGGACCTGACGACACAGCCATAGCTTACAGGGTTGTCGACCCTGTCTCGGGGAAGACGATTGTTTCTGGAAGAGAGCGGGCCACGGGTGGGGTGGTGGAGATAAGGTTGCCGTCCACAGTTACGTCGACCCTTGCCCCGGGGCTGCTGGAGCTCGGGATTGTGGTCTACAGCGACAAAGTAGCACAATCCTTCAACGTTGTCGAGAAACTTGAGGTCAGGAGGACAGCCGCAACCCAGATAACCACAATAACACCCATAATCACCACAACACAGCAACCAACGGAACAACCCATCATCCCAACATGGCTGGTGATAGCGGTGGTTGGCGTGGCTGCTGTAGTCGCCACAGCATTCATGTTGACACGCAGACGCTAACTCTCCAAAACCCTGCTCAACGAGTCGATATGAGCGATAACCGTGAGTAAAACCTCTTCACGAAGCTGGTTCACCGCGTTGTTGTACTCATCGACACCGGGCGGCGCGTTGAGCAGCCAATCGATATAGAGTGGACACCATCGAATAAGCTCGTCACGAGTAACATCGGTTAACTGTGGAAACTGCTCAACCCAGTCATAGTAGAGGTCGAGGTTGTCCAAGATTTTGTCAATTGTTAGCACGAGGTTTGGGTCGCTTTTCACGGCGAGGGCCCTGGTCTCGTTCCAATACTCTCTATCACCCTCTCTTGTTCCCGGAGGTTCGCTCCTCAACCAGCTTATCAAAACCCTGTCATTCTCAAGAAGAGACAAAACGTCCTTGACTGATTCCATGTTGGTGCGGAGGCTTTTCACCTCTGTGTTGGCTGCCTCAAGCTCGGACGAAAGCTGGTTTAGCCGGTTCTCGAGCAGTCTCACCTTTTCGGAGAGCTGTTGAGCCCTTTGGTCGGCTGTTTGAAGAGATGTCTGGAGGCTTGTTATGTCTGAGCGCAGCTTGTTGACAGTGTTCTCCGCCTCGGTTAGACGATTGCTCAAGTCAAGGTTTTGAGATTTCAGGTCATCCAGAAGCTTTTGATACCTTGCCTCGGTTTCCCCTAATACAAAACTGTAGGCGACCGCTGCGGCCGCTGCTCCCAAAAACAGCGAGACAACCACGGCGGCTACAAGAATAGCTTTCATACCGATTACCACCCTCAAACCCTGTTTATAACAGTTTTTAAACACCCACGAAAAACATTTGCCTGCCTCATCACGCGGAACATTCCTAAATAATTGATGAGAGAAAGCCGACAGCAGGTGGCGGCTTTCACCCATATGATACTGAAGATGAAGAAACTGGATATTGCCAGACTGTATGACTGCTTAGACTCGCACCCGCGGGTCCAACACCGCCACCAGAACCTCGATAATGAACCGGGCCGCGATGTAGATTAATGTGTAAACGAATGTGAGGGCGACGACTAGGCCTTCGTCGAAGGCAGTGATGGCGTCGTAGTAGAGTCTACCCATGCCGGGCCAGTTGAAAACAGTCTCGGTAAGTATTGCGCCTCCAAGAGAGCCGGCTATGGCGAAGACGATGTTTGTGGCTATGGGTGGAGCGGCTGGTCGCAATATGTATCTGCGTCGCAGAAGATTTTCGGGAAGGCCCTTGGCTTTGGCGACGGTGACGAAGTCCTCCTGCGTGATGTTAAGGACGATTGTCCGGGTCACGTAAGCCCATCCGCCGACTATGACTACTACAAGTGTCATGAGAGGAAGCACTGTGTGCCAGAGCATGTCGAGAACCTTGGCTACAGGCTCCGTGGGGGGTGGCGTGCTCATTATCCCGCCGGGGGGTAGCAGCCTAAGGTAGAAGTAGAAAACAAGCAGCAGTATCAGCCCTGTCCACCACGACGGCAAACCATACGACGCAGCCGCAGTGTATGAGACAAGCTTGTCGAAAAGGGAGCCTCTACGCGTAGCCGCTCTCAATCCAAAGTTTATCCCGGCAACTGCGCTTATCACCACTGCCGTCGTGACAAGCAGTAATGAGTAGGGCAGACGCTCCATTATGATGTCTGCGACTTTTCTGCTTCCGTCGAAGCTTGTGATTGTTCTCGAGTAGCCGAGGTCGAGTGTGAGAACCCGCAGTATAAGCGACGGTATCCTTTCATACCATGGCCTGTCCAACCCATAGGATTTTTCAAGCTCCAGCCTCACCTGTTCTAGGGCCTTCTCCAGCTCAACCGGGTCTTTAATTCTCTGAGAGAGACTCTGCCTCACCGCACGCAGCTCCTCGTTTACATATGCTAAGAGAATCTTGTCAGACACACCTGTAGCGCCCAGAACAACAGCCACCATCAGAAGCACGCTGAGCAGCACAAAAACCAGCGTCACAGCCTGTGTAACCAGTGAGCGTAATAGGTTCATGTTTTCTCAGCCTCATCGCTTTGGTAAAGCCAACACCGAACCCCGACCCCGTCTTGGACAAAGGACGGCGGCTCCTCTTTTACACATTTTTCGAAAACACGGTGGCAGCGGGGATGGAATCTGCATCCAGTAGGCGGGTCTGTGAGGCTGGGAGGCGCGCCGGGTATGTAGTCGAGTTTCCTCGGCCCCTTCAACCTCGGTGTGGAGCTGAGAAGCTTTGAGGAGTATGGATGAAGAGGGGTGCGCAGAATCTTCTCCGACGGACCCAGCTCCACAACCTTTCCAGCATACATCACCGCAATATCATCGGCGATATCGCTTACAAGAGCTAAATCATGAGTGATAAATATCATCGAGAGACCGTGCTCTCTTTTCAAGCGTTTGAGCATATTCATAATCTGTGTCTGGATGGATACGTCCAGAGCCGATGTAGGCTCGTCGAGGATTATGAGCCTGGGCTGCATAATCAACGCCATCGCCACCAGAGCTCTTTGCTTCATCCCGCCGCTCAGCTCATGGGGATATCTGTCAACGTATTCAGGAGGTAGGCCCACTTGTCTGAAGACTTGTTTTACCCTGTTGAGGGCCTCGGTCTTCGAAGCACCCTCTTTAACCATCAGCGGCTCCGCGACCTGCAGCCCAACCTTCAAAACAGGGTTGAAGCTATTCATCGCCCCCTGAAAAACCATCGAAATCTTTCTCCACTGATATTCTTCAGCAAAATCCCTAGGATTCATAGAGAGTATGTCAATGCCTTCGAACAGGATTTTTCCACCGAGTTTGACGACGTTTGGGGGAAGCATCCTCATTACCGCGAGGCCTGTGCTGGTTTTTCCGCATCCGGATTCGCCGACGAGTCCAAGTGCCTCGGCTTCGCCGACGCTAAAGTCTACACCGTCAACAGCTTTCACAACTTTTCCACCGAGACCATAGTAGACAACCAAGTCCATGACGGCGAGCATGTCTAAACCATCCTCCTAAGCCTCGGGCTGACAACCGGCTCCAACCCCATCGAGAGCATCACGAAGGTGAAGGAGAGGAGTGCTATGAGGGCCCCGGGCGGCAAAACCCACCACCACAGCCCAAGGTTAACTCCACCACTTCTAAAAGCATACTCGAGTATCTGTCCCCAGCTGGGTAAAGATGGGTCGCCTAGTCCTAGGAAGCTTAGAGCGGCTTCGGCTAAAATGGCTGAGGGTGTGGAGAAGATTAGCTGTGCGATGAGGAAGGGCGCAATTTGTGGGAAGATGTAGCGTCTCAGTATTCGGCCACGTGGGACGCCGATAGATTCCGCTGACTCGACAAACTGCGCTGTCTTCGCCTGCATCACAATGTTTCTAACAACAATCGCGAGTCCGGACCATCCAAACGCAACTAGGATGGCAATGATTATCCAGATGCTTGGCCTGAGTATGAATGTGAAGAAGATGAGTAGCGGAAGCAACGGTATGTTGTTTAATATGTCGCATGTTCTCTGAATTATTGTGTCCGTTTTTCCGCCGATATAGCCGCTGAGCATGCCGAGGAGCGAGCCTATCGCCGTGGTCAGAGTGGCTGTCACAAGCCCCACGAGGAGGGAGATGGGGAACCCGAATAGAAGACCGGTCGCAAGGTCTCTTCCCAACCTATCGGTACCTAGGACACCGTAAACCCTGCCACCGAAAACCACCCTCACATCATCCACTGCATCACCCTCATCAGCCCTATTCACCGTGACAGCCAGCACATAGTCTCCCGTCAGAGGAACAAGCCTACCCTCCACAAACTCTCCGAAAAGATAACGCTCCACACCAATCCGCAAAATGTCCTCAGGACCTATCTCCAGCCCATACTCATTTCGGAGAAACCTGCTCACGAAAGAGGCCGCCTCAGGGTCTCCGCTGACGAACACCCTCAAAGGTGCTTCGTAATGCCTTCTGTAGGGAGGCTGCTCGCCGGGCAAAGGCCTCGAAACAGATAAGACGTAAAAGGGGACAACTTTTCCATCTGGCCTAACTAGCTCAAACAACAGAGTCGGAGGCCTTGAAGCGTAAGTGACACCTGAGACGGTTATGGAGATGAAGCTGGGATAATCACTGTAGCCGTAGCTGAACCGTTGTATAGTGTATTCTGATGGGTTCTCGAGTCTGAAAACCATGTGTCGGGGCGGGGAAGGTGCCGTGAAAAATGCTATCCACTCTGGAGGTGCTTCTTTCGGGTTGTCGGCCCAATATGAAGGGTTGTTCCAAAACCTTGTGCCGAAGTCAAGCGGATAAGAAACAACGACATAGACCGAGATGACGAGATATAGGATTAGAAGCACAACACCAGCTTTCGACATGTTCGACGACCAGAACACCCTCCACGACGACTCGGACAAACTCATCTCAGCAACCCCTCACAACTTCGTCACCCAACTCCTCGGTCTTCAACCCATTCGCCCATAGTGAGGTAGTTGGCCTCGGACAGGAATGTGAGAAATTTTCCAAGCATCTGGTTATCTTTGTTGAGGCTGTATTTGGGCGGCGTTGTGGAATGCCTGTTGACCCAGCGCTGTGTAATGAGTTCTCGGAGAATTTTATCAAGTCTTTGTAAGGATAGGCCAGTGAACTTGGCCAGTGCGTATTTTGTCGCAGGTTTACCGTGTTCAGCCAGCGTTTTGACCACTCTTATGTGTTGATAGGTTTTGAGAGCTTGTTCGAGAGGATGACGTGGAGGCAGTGTATTCACCTCTTGAGTGATTGTTCAAGAAGCAGGGAAAGTCTTCTGGCGTCTACGCCGACCAGCCCCACCTTGTCGCCATGTTTCTCGACATAGCCCCTTTCCGCGAGATAGGATAAAGCTTTGTCGAAACCCGACTCCGACAAGCCATGGCTTTCACAGAAAAGGCTAAACATCTCTCTAATTTCTTTCAACTCTGCTGTTTGCTCATCTCTCCTTTGAAGAACCTTAGCTATTGAGAGCAACACTGCCTTTGGCTTTTCGGGCAAGTCTGCGTACTCTGCTGCACGCGAAACGGAGATAGTCTCCGACAAAGCGTATCTCACATCATCAACCTTCACAACATCTCTTCCATCATTTTCCGCAAGGTTTCCGGCGTAGAGAAGTAGGTCGAGGGCTAGGCGAACATCTCCGCTGTAGGGAGGTTTGGAGACAACGTCGGCCACGTATTCGACCACGTTGTCAGGGACAGCGCCTCGGACGAAAGCTTCGGAGACACGGTCGGCGAGAATGTCGATGAGTTGTTCACGTGTATAGGGTTCGAGACGCAGCACCGAGGCGCCGAGCGAGCTCGTCTCCGCCCTGTCGAGATAACCACCGTATCCGCTTTCACGTGATACAAACACAACCCCCAAAACATTCAGGGGCCTTACTGATGAAAACTCATGCAGCCTCGTAAAATCATAGACTACCGTTTCCCTTCCCCTACTCATCGAGACATGATAATCTGCATCGTCAAAAGTGATGATTAGACGTTGTCCAGTGTTTTTTAGAAAGTGGAGGAGGTTTTCTAGGAGCTCTTCGGCTGAGAGGGAGACGCTGTATGCTTCTTCCGCGACGCTTTTGACAAGGTAACGGTAAATGCTTACTTTGCTTGATGTGAACCTTCTTAGATTGACGTATGCATGTGTGAGGTTTCTGTGTTTGCGCTGCATCTCCTGCCCAGCCATCAGGCACAGAGTTGTTTTTCCCGCTCCAACTGGGCCAACAACTTGTACACGGCTGTAGAAAACATCGTCACCTCTCTCCACACCAGCCTCAAGAAATTTTCTGAGAAGGCTGAACTCTTTCTCGCGATGCAGCAGTCTCTTAGGTAGGTGGGCTGGGCTTAGCCTCGTCCTGTCCATGAAAACGGGCATCGGCAATATATGTTATCGGGTTGTTTTTATAGGGTTTACCTCAGACCAGCCAGCTTGAGCGCCTGTTCGCGGGGGAATGCGGCCAATGTCTCGGTTGAGAGATAGTCTGTGAACTGAAGGATGAACTTGAGGTAGGTCTCGGCGTCAGGGGCTTCTGCCACAAGGATTCCGTCGTAGTGGCCGAACGTCCAAAGCATCTCCCTAACTTTGACGGATGGGTTTTCGCGGATGATGCGGTCGGTTCTGTCCACATCCTCTTTCGTCAACTTCTTCTTAAACCGTATCAGGGTTACGAAGTGCATAGAATATTGTGTGATTGGCTGCACTTATGTTTTTAAGCCTTCAAAACATCGTTTAACCATGCCTTACATATCACGGGAAGAGAGGAAGGAGCTTGATGCGGAGATAGATGCACTGCTTGAGAAGCTGCGTAAAGCGCCGGCGGAGCGGGTTGATGGCAGGCTTAACTACGTCATCTCGCGGCTTCTCAACGGTGTGTACAGCCCGAGTTACTTCAACTACAACAGAGCACTGGGCGTCCTGTCCGCGGTTTCTCATGAGTTTTACAGAAGAAAGGTAGCGCCTTACGAGGATACTAAGATAAAGGAGAACGGTGACATCTACTAGTCAGGAAATTACACATCTTTGCCCGTCGTATTTCACCTCGCCGGCGAAGGCGATTATCCATCCCCTATCGACAGCCTCACCCTGCTCCGGCCTCTGAAACCCGACGAAGCCATATGCATCGGTTTTGAGAAGCAACTCCTTAGCCACAAACTCCTCCTCAAGAATAAACCTGTTCCCCTCTATCCGTCCGACGCCCACTAGCCAGCCGGGCGGGTCATCGCCAAACTTTTTCCAATAACTAATGCGAACAGTCTTTCTCGAGTTCCTCGCTCTTTCAACGGCCTCGTCTGGCATCATTATTTTTTCGTAGGTGTATGTCGGCATTTGGGGGAATGCGGCAGGAGGTTGTTTTTAAAGGTATTAAATAGGTGTTAGGCTTGTGTCTGTATGCGTTTTGATGTGGTTGTTGTGGGCGGGGGCTCAACTGGCTCGAGCATAGCTTACTATCTCGCCTCACGGGGTGCTGGAAAAGTAGCTCTTGTTGAGAAGCAGAGGGTTGGATGGGGGCAGACGGGGAGGTCCACCGCCGTTGTCAGGCTGCATTACAGCACCGAGCCCCTGATAAAAATGGCTCTTGAAAGCTGGAAAATTCTACGCAACATGGAGAAGGTTGTGGGAGGCCCCTCGGGTTTCACAGAGGTGGGGTTCCTTATCTTCGCTGGCCATGAAGACTTGAATGGGTTGAAGAGAAACGTTGAGCTGCAGAAAAAGCTCGGCGTCGAAACACGTTTACTTGGACCCGAGGAAGTGAGAGAAATTCTTCCCCAAACCTCCACGGATTCTCTGGCGGCCGCCGCCTATGAACCATTTTCAGGCTACGCAGACCCGGTAACCACGGCCCAGACATATGCATCCGCCGCTGTGAGAGAAGGAGTGGCCCTGTTGGAGGATTGTGAAGTTCACTCCGTCAGACGTGATGGTCGAAGAATTCTTGGACTAGAGACATCCAAGGGGCTGCTGGAAGCCGATGTGATTGTTAACGCTACGGGTGTCTGGTGCAACAGGTTTTTCGAAATGACTGGTGTACAGATGCCGGTCAAAATTTACAAAGAGGAGATAGTTGTGTGGAAAAGGCCCTCCAGCTTCGAAGGCAATCATCCCGTTGTCGGAGACCTTCCCAACAACTATTACATGAGACCCGCTGGCGAGACCCAGACTTACATGGGGAGCATAAACCCAGACCTCTCAAACCCAAGAAGATATGCCACAGATTTTGATTTGGAGGAGAGGGTTGGCATCGAGACGGCGACGAGATACGGTGAAGCTGTTTCGAAGCGTTTCCCGGTCATGGCTGAAGCGGGTTTCGTGGGCGGATGGGTTGGCCTATACGATGTTACACCTGACTGGCTACCCGTCATAGGTTTTTCACAGGATGTGGAGAACCTTTTCAACGCAGTCGGCATGAGCGGACACGGCTTCAAGCTCTGCCCAGCAATAGGAATACTCGCATCAGACATAATCATGGGAAAGAAAACAAGCATCATAGACCCCCAGTTTCTCCACGAAAAACGCTTCACAGAACAGCGATATGCAACCAGCAGCTACAGATACGGCGTCATATCCTAAAACACAATTTTTAAGAAACCAAAACAATGGAGGCAGCGGGGCCCTGGTAGCTCAGCCTGGTGGAGCGAGCAGGGTGCCTTAAATCCTATGATTTAGGATATTCTTTTGAGAGAGAAAGAAAACAACGCCACTACCGAACCCCAATCATAAACACCACTCTATAAACCCGGTAGTTCTTAAAACTGGCAGGTCAATGAATAATGCCTTGATGTTTTATTCTATTCTTGGTGCTTGGTATAGTGTTATCTCCAAATCCTTTATCCTACCCTCTATAATGATAGGATAAGGACTATTCTTCTCAGGGTCTTTACTGAATAATAGCTTAACACCTTGTATACCCATCCTATCTACACCCTTTAAATACCTAAGAGGCCGAAATACTGTTTCTCCACCTCTCCCCGTCCAGACACCTTCAAAGACCTCTCCAAAGACTTATTCCCATACTCAAGCTTAGAACTAAGAGATAAGACACCATCTCTAAACGAGAACATAACAGTCTGAGAGTGGATAAAAGCGTCTCGGTGGAAAGCCTGACATCAGCTATAACAGGCTCAAAACCATTCAACAGAGAGCCAATCTCGGTAACAGAAGCCTCCTCTTCCTCCTTGTATACAACGTCCTCAACCCTAATCTTTCCAAGCCTCTCCGAAAAATCATAGACAGCAACCCCATCACCAAAATTCTTAAGCCACTTCAGGGGATACTCGACACGACCTGTGGCATGAGTATGTGTTGGTGTTCAGAAAGGTGGTGTAGATGGGTATGAAATATGAAAGGAAGGCGCTGGAGCTTTATAGGAGGCTTGAGCGGCTTTTACTGCCGAGGTTTGAGGGCGCATGCATTGATTTCCATTGGGAAAGGCCGGCAACGGTGTTCCTTCCTCATATACCGACGGTGGTTCAGGTTGGTAACGGAAAGCTTCCTGCTTTTCTAGTGAGCCATGGTGTGAACAGAGTTCTGGTTGACGCACTATGGCCGACGAATGTAGAGGTTCTTATGAAGCTTATCGAAGACGGGGTGGAGGTCTGGGTGTTGACTAGGCCTTCGGCTCTTCATGGATGGAGGAGGAAGAGCTCAGGAAAGCCTAGGGGTCTCGTGGAGTGGCTGATGAGACATCATCCAGATGTCGTAAAGGGCTTCAAGACCGAGATAAAGAACGATGTTTACGATGCTGTTCTGCTGAGATACGTAAAGCCGAAGTATCATAGGAAAATGACTAGGGTGTTTCTGATGTGCTGGCCAAAGATGGTGCTATTCCGGACTGCTAGAAAAAATAATCAGAGGCTTCTTCAACAACTCAGTGCATTGCCATTGCCAGAGGAAGAGAACACGACGAGGCTACAGATTTCGGAGAACTTTCTAACGACCGAGGCTAATCTATTCGTTCGTGTGCTCAAAAAGGAATATTCAGAGATTGACAAACTATTCACCGAACTCGGTATAGATGATGTCATCTCTAAGGCATTCGCCTCCGAAGTATTCCTAGAGCTAGACGAGACCAAAAGTTTAAGCGAAAACCGCAGAAAATTTGGGCTAATCCCTAAAAAACATCAGGATAAGTTGATATACGATGGAGCCGCAAAATATTCATTGGTGCAGTTGGCGGTAAAACGATTCGGAGCGATTCCAAAGTATCTAACCGAGGAGGACCGCAAGAGGTTTTCCATGGAACTCGGAAAAACACTCGACGCGATTTATCGGTGGAAGAAGACATACAGACGGGAAACCCAAGAGAGGCTGGCGGGCATACCGGCCCAGCAACAGGGATAAAACCCAGAGGCCATGGTATGCCCCTGTATATATAGGACAGCCAATGGACTGCACCTCAAGAGCGTTTAGCATGCCGGCTTCTGGGTTTCCTAGATGTTGTCTGGTGGTTGCCTGCCAGCCAACCACTCCCCTATTTTTCCCTGTTTTGTGATGTTTTTGTTTATTTTTGCGGTTCTTATCACTATTTTTTCCATGCTGCGGCCAGTTCGGATAAAATCAGTTCGTTTATAAAAAACTCATATAAAACCCTTATGAGGTTAAAATGAGCGAAGCGTTTTTATTGCTTTTTCATACCTTGTGGCCTAAATTCCCTTGGGCTCTATTCCCTATTCTCCTGCTGGTGTTTCTTTGTCTAAGGTTCAAATCGGGTTCAGAAGGTATGTTGTATATGTATGCTTTCTGGATTATCTCTGTCTTTATCCATCCTGACAGCCTCTCACCAATCCCCTCCAGTAAGAAGTAAAAGGAGCCAATCCTAGACCATAGGCCTAACTGTTTATTAGAAACAGTCATCGAAACCAGAGAAACTGCCCAGAGTTAAGACAGAAATTAGGCTCGCGGGACCGAAAGAAGCCTGCGAATTAAGCCACAAGGCATAAATTCTTTAAAATTACAATTCAAGTCTTTTTTAACGAACCTTGCATACCAACTATACCCCATAACGCTCTTGATGAACTTTAATTTCGGCATAGGCTTTTGGACTTCGATGGATGCGTCAAGCTTCTTGATGGGGCTTGCATACATTTTCCCCGCTTACGTGGCTAATGCTTCTCCTGTGGTTGCCGCGAAAATTTTGAGGAAGACGAGGCCTATCGACTGTGGGCGAGTGTTTGTTGATGGCCGCAGGGTTTTGGGGGATGGCAAGACCGTTGAAGGGTTTGTTGTGGGCGTTTTAGCGGGGTTTTTGACAGGGTTTGTTATGAGTTTTCTATGGAGCTGGTTGTTCGGGTTGTTTGAGGTTTTTCTACTCTCTTTAGGGGCTCTGCTGGGCGACGTAGGTGGTGCATTTGTCAAGAGGCGTCTGGGGCTGAAGACAGGCAGTCCAGCGCCCGTGCTTGACCAGCTAAGTTTCCTCACAGCGGCCCTACTGCTCATACATCTTTTCCACGGCCTGCCTCCGTGGATGGATACCGCGACCCTCGCATCCCTCTTCCTTTTCACAATCTTCATGCACATCGCCACAAACAGTTTCGCATACCTTGTGGGACTCAAAAACAAATGGTATTAGAGAGCAAGCTCAGGCCTTGTAACACGGAGGATGCTACGCAAAGCCATGAAAACAGCTCGCACGTTCTCAAGCGTTCCCCTCCTTTTTCTCAACCCAAGCAGAGCAGAGGCCTCCGATACATCCGACACGTCTAGAGAGAAGGTTTTTCCAAAAAAGGTTTTCAGGTCAAGGTGATAGGCCTCGTATAATGGGGCCGGGTCAAGCCGATTTCTGATAATTTTAGCCGTTAAGAGAGGGAACGCAAACGATTCTCCACCCCACGTGACAAAGATATCCACATCCATGCAGAATTTCAAGAAACTTCGGAGAAAAGTTTTCTCATCACCGCGGAAAACACGTCCCCCGCCTGTTTCCCCCAAAAGCCTAATCTCTCGTAGAGCAGCTTCTAACCCATCTCCAGAGGTCTTGAGCTCCAAGAAATAGATGTGTGGGCCGATTTTTTGACTTCTCAAGTTCCAGCCATCCAGCTCCGCATGTAATCAAGCTGCCTGGGGGTGAGCTTCTCCAGCTCGACGCCAAAGGCTGCGAGCTTCAGCGCCGCGACGGCTTCGTCTATTTCGCGTGGAACTGTGTAGACATGTTTTCCCAGTTTTTCCACGTTTTTTATCAGATAGCGGAGAGACTCTGCCTGCAGTGAGAATGAGAGGTCCATAACCTCGGAGGGATGGCCCTCTGCGCAGACTAGGTTAACCAGCCTCCCGTCGGCGAGTAGAAAGAGTTTGCGGCCGTTTCTCAGCCGGTAAAGCGTCACGTTTTCGCGTATGGTTTCGACGGAGACAGCCAGCTGTTTCAGGTCTTGTTTGTTTATCTCGACGTCCATGTGGCCGGCGTTGGCGAGGAAAACTCCGTCCTTCATTTTCTCGAAGTGCTCTCCCCTTATCACGTCTATGTTGCCGGTTGCCGTGATGAAGACATCGCCTATCTCGGATGCTTTTGACATAGATGTGACTGTGAACCCGTTCATGTATGCCTGCAGCGCTTTGATGGGGTCAGGCTCGACAACCACAACCCGTGCACCCATTCCCTTCGCCCTCTCAGCTATACCGGCGCCAACTCTCCCGTATCCGGCGACCACCACTGTTTTACCCGCGAGGAGAAGGTTTGTGGCTCTCAGCACTCCGTCGAGGGCCGACTGCCCCGTTCCTAGAGGGTTGTCGAAAAGGCTTTTGGACAGTGCGTCGTTTACGGCGATGACGGGGAATGCGAGCAGCCCCTCTCCATCAAGGGCCCTAAGCCTCGTGACACCTGTTGTCGTCTCCTCTGTCGCGCCCCAAACACGTGGAACATCCGCCCCATCCATTCCTCTTCTCACATCCTCCAGATGCACATCCGGTAAACCGTGGATAAGCCTGTGCAAAGAGGTGATGAGATCAGCTCCGTCGTCGACCAGCAGATGCGGCCCATGAGACAAGACTTTTCCAAGTGCCCCGTAATATTCCTGCGTCGACATCCCCCGGAAAGCGTAGACGTTGAACCCTTCGACCGCCAACGCCGCCGCGACATCATCCTGCGTGCTGAGAGGGTTTGAGGCACACAGAGCCACTTTCGCCCCTCCCTCTCGAAGAACTCGGCAGAGCACAGCAGTTTCCTTCGTCACATGCAAACACATCGAGACCCTATATCCCTCAAAAGGCTTCTCGTCAGCATACTTTCTTCTCAACAAGGAGAGAACAGGCATCATCGATTCAGCCAACATGATGCGACTGGCTCCCTTCTCCGCCAGAGACAAGTCCTTCACATGGAAAGGCTCGGTCAAACCGACAAACAGCGGAGAACCATGTTTTTAATCCTTTTTAGCTGCATCCAGCCACTGGCATCGGTATGAGCCTCGACCTAAAAAGCAAAGAGTTCTATGAGATGCTTCTTGACAACGTGCTGGCACGGGTTACGAGGGGGTCTTCCGCCACCGCCGGTGACAGGGTTCTGGAGATATCGCCGAACCTCGTCATAGACGCGAAAAACACGTTTTTCACCAACCTCGGGCAGGTGGCTAAGATGCTTAACAGGGAGCCGGCGCATCTGGCTAGGTTTCTGCTGAAAGAGACGGGCCGAGCTGGAGCAGTATCGGATGATAAGCTCGTGATTCAGGGAAGGATGATGCATGATGAGGTGAAGCGGCTGCTCGACCTCTACATCAAAGAGTTCGTCCGCTGCCCCGTCTGCAACGGAATAGACACACGCATAGTTAGCGAGAAGAGGTTCAGGTTCCTCGTCTGCGATGCATGCGGAGCAAAAAGCCCCGTAAGAAGAATATAGGACACAACGGCTATATAGTGACCCGCGGTAGATTGATACAGTGAGGAAACCTGTCCACAAACGCCGCTGATGAAGGACGGTGCTGGGTGAAGACGCATCGCTCCAAAACAGGTGAAGTGGTAGTCGCCATCTGCGACGAAATGCTTCTGGGCAGAAAGCTGCGGCTTTCGACAGGAGTTTCTGTTGAGGTGCAGGAGTCTTTTTACAAAGGTGTCTTAGTTTGTGAGACCGACCTCGAAGATTACTTTAGGATGGGGACAATCATCAATTTGCTGGGGGAGAACGCTGTAAAGGCAGCGGTCAAGCTTGGATACGCAAGCGAGAAATCAATTATTTATGTCGACGGTGTGCCTCATATACAGCTATTTCTGTAGGGTGGTTGCATGAGGCTTTCAGAGCTTCAGAAAAGGGTTGAGGAGTTTGAGAAGGCGCGGGGATGGGACAGCTTCCGAGAATCTCTTATCTACGCCCATCTCATCGAGGAGATAACTGAGATTGGACGATTCATCTTGGAGAAGGAGGGGTATAAACGGAGCGGGTTGGGCCACTCCTCGCCCGGTGAAGACCTCGACAGCGAATTCGCACAGTCTCTTACACTTTTTGTCCAGTTGGCCAACAGGTTTGGAGTCGACCTGGAAAAAGCTCTCGCTAAGGAGATGGCGAAGATGGAGAAGAGGTTTAACGCCGAGGAGTGGCGGAAGGCCCTTGGCCGCGACGGCTCCTAAGCTCCGCTAAAATCTCCTCAGCCTTATCCACGCGAATGGTTTTTTGGCGGACCATCTCCTCTGCGACGAGGTCTATCTCCTCGCCCGTCGCTCCGGCCATGACGGCGATGTTTTTGGCGTGAAGGCTCATGTGACCTGCTTGTATTCCCTCGGCCGCCAACGCCCTAAGCGCCGCGAGGTTCTGGACAAGCCCGACAGCCGCCATAACCTCGGCAAGCTCCCGCGCCGACTTGATGCCCAAGATTTTGAGACACGTCTTCGCCACGGGGTTTGTCCTCACCGCTCCACCCACTATGCCCACGGCTAGGGGCAGCTCGATGACACCGTATAGGTCTCCGCTTGGTGTCTGCTCCCAAATGGTCAGAGGCTCGTATCGCCCGTTCCTCGCCGCATATGCATGTGCCCCTGCCTCGATGGCTCTCCAGTCATTACCCGTGGCTATAGCCACTGCGTCTATGCCGTTCATGATGCCTTTGTTGTGTGTGGCGGCTCTGTAGGGGTCGGCCTTGGCGAACTGATATGCTTCAACTATTCCGCGGGCCACTTCGACACCTCCAACCGATTCGGCGGGAACTCTGGCATATGCTCGTGCGATGCGTTTGTCGGCGAGGTTGGAGATTATGCGGAGACGGAATTTGCCTCCAGATAGGCGTGCGAGAAATGGTGCAACGCTTTCGGCCATGGTGTTGACGGCGTTCGCCCCCATCGCGTCCCTAACATCCACGATGAGATGCACAACCACCATCGGGCCCAATTCCGTCTCGAGAACACGCGCCTCCACATCCTTCGCCCCTCCACCCAAGTTAACCAGCACAGGGTCACACTCATTAGCCCGCGCAAGAATCTCATCCCTGTTCCTCAAAATCTCCATCTTAGCATGAAACGGGTTGCTTACCTCGACAAGCTGCACCTGCCCGATCATGAGCTGGCTGGGCTGGAAAGAGAAAATCCCTCCACCGTCGCGCGCCATCTTCGCGGCGTTAGATGCAGCAGCCACCACAGAAGGCTCCTCAACAGCCATCGGAACAAGATAATCTCTGCCGTTTATGAGAAAGTTGGCTGCGATGCCGAGTGGTAGAGGAAAGACGCCGACCACGTTTTCAATCATTCTGCTAGCGGTCGCGATGTCGAGACCGCATGAGGAGATTAGCTTCTTCTCCTCATCGGTTAGTTGTGCAAATTCTGCGACAACCCGAAGCCTTTCCTCAGGTTTGAGTGTGTAGAAACCCGGTATCCTCGAGCTTTTAGTCATGATTGATACGGGAACACAGGGTTTTTATCTTTTTCCAAGCAAAATTTTCAGAGCCGCTGCAAGGGCCGAGTACATGGCCCGCGGCTCGTCCTCGGCGCCTGTTATAATTATCACGTCCCCCACCTCAGGTTTGAAAAACGATTTGACCTGCTCAGCAAACTCGGGTCTCTCGACGCTTAGGTTGCTGACTCGCGGCATGTGGACGCCGTCGCTGAGAAAGGTCAAAACCATAGCCGCGGAGGCGCCGTGACGCACCGCCTCGTCCCTTTCCTCCAAACCCGTGGAGATTCTTTCAGCCAAGCCCTTTACAACGAGTCCATAATTCGCCGGCGCTTCCCAAGGCATCTTGAAAGATATTTTTCTCAACGGCGAAACAAGTTTCTTCAGCCTCTCGTAGACCTCTTCCCCCTTTTCTGTCAAAGCGACTCCACCCCGTGTCGAGACGGCGAGCCCCCGTTTCATAAGCCTCGAGACCATGGTTCTAACAGACCCTTCCCCCAGTTGAAGAAGCTCCTTCAACCTTTTACGGCCGATGTACGGCTCCGAGCCAATCAAAAAAATGAGGTAAACCAGCTGAGGCTCGGTGAAGGTCGGCGAAGGCCCTTTCCCCTCTTTTACACTTAGTATCTTTCGTAGAGCCTCCATCTGCTAAATGGTCCTCGAGTCCCTTAATTAAAGGTTAGGCGAAGCCAAGCGCCTCGAGCAGTTTTTCAGCAGGCTTGTCCACTAGGTCGTCGAGCTCCTGGCCAACGCCGAGGAAGAGGAGCGGTTTTCCCGTTGAATGTGAAATGGAGATGGCTGAGCCGCCTTTGGCGTCGGCATCAACTTTCGATAAGATAACGTAGTCGATGCCAACCACTTCATCGAACATCTTGGCCTGCTGGACAGCGGCGTTTCCGGCGAGGGCGTCGCCCGTGTATATGACGAAATCGGGTTTAACAACTCTTTTGAGTTTCCGCATCTCCTCGAGTAGTCCACGGTCCAATTCTGTTCTCCCGGCTGTATCGATTAGAACAACGTTGACACGCATGCTTGAAGCTTTGTTCAAAGCGTCCACAGCCACAGCCGCCGGGTCTGCTCCATAGCTTTGGCTGACAACCATGAAGCCCGCCCGCTGCCCGAGTGTCTCCAGCTGCTCGATGGCACCTGCTCTGAAGGTGTCTGCTGAAGCAAGAATCACGGAGTAGCCTCTCTTCCTCAGATAGTGTGCGAGCTTCACAACTGTCGTGGTTTTTCCTGAGCCGTTGGGGCCCACGAAGAGAATCACCGCAGGCCTACCCTGTTTCCTGGCCTCGTCAACCCGTTTCAAAACAAGGTTGACGTCAGCCACCTTGATAAGCGGCTCAATCGCCTTTTTCAAGGCTTCTTTCAAAACGGCCTCCCGGTCACCGAACCGTGGAACATCCATCTCCAAAAGAGTATGCCTCAAACTGTTTACTATCGCGTCAGCGGTCTCCACCGCCACATCAGCTTCCACGAGCTGCAGATAAAAATCGGACAAGACATTTTCAACCTCTTTCGGCGAGGGCTTCGCCGTCTTCACTGTCTCTATGAAAGATGAGAAGATTTTCGCGACGGTTTTCAGCAAATCCTACTACCCTTGCCGCTGCTGCGACGTCAAAGCCCTGTTCAAAAACCTGCGCAGCTCCTCAGCTCTTCCCGCATACTCGGACAGCCTCTTAGCCAACGCGTCGACATAGGCCTGAAGAGCCTGGTTTCTCTTGGTTAAAAGCTGCTGAGTATCCTCGAGGGCTTTTACGGCATACACACCCGCGCCCAAGCTGACCGTAACTTTTTCAACGGATTGAAGGCTTGCCTCGGCGAATGTCCCCGAGCCGATAGGCACGAGAATCTTCATGCTTCCACCCGACTTACGAATCTCCTCAATCAGTTTCACAGCCTCCTCATGCTCAGCCACAGACCTCTGCAGCGTGAGAATCCTCGCCTGAAGGTCTGCGACAAGACGTTCAAGCAACTGCAGCTCCTCAAGCGCTTGGGCGACCTCGGCCTCCGACATGGCTGAAAACAGATTCACAGAAGCCCTTTATAACGTTATCAAACAGGAAGGTTATCTCTGGAAAACTCTTGAGATGGTCATTAGCTCGGGCCCTGTGGTTAATGCGCCCACTATTGCGCCGCTGGAGTTGGCGGCTATTCCGCTGCGTGGAAAAAGCACACCGCCGTTGACCGTGCCAGTATCCACATTGACATGCAGCACGTCCTCCACCAGCTTCAGCTCATCATCCTCAGCGTCTACAAAGACCAGCGCCCCCACATTTGTCGCCGCGACCAGCGAACCCACGTAGGACCTGTTTGCTACAGTTGAGGAAACTGTTTCGGTGCCCAAAACATCGGCAACAACTTTCGCAACGTTTTTGCCCAGCAGAGAGCTAACCACGGCGCCTCTGTCGTTACATAGTATCAGGTTGCCTACGGCTGTGTATTTGGTGTCGAGACGATGAATGTTCAAGTCGGGAAGAGCGGCTTTGATTTTCTTCAGCTCCTCATCCACCACGAGCTTGGATAAGAGCAGCCCGTTTGAGTTACCCGCCGCGAAAGGCGCGACTAGGATGCTGTCGGCTAAAGAGGTTAGGATGGTGTCAACCTTCAGCACTTGTTGAAATACCCTGACTTTCGACGGGTTTATCTCCTTGGAGAGAATAACGTAGCGGTCTGTTGGGAGAGCAAACAAGCCCACCTCAGCGGAGCCGAGCACAGTCTCCAGCCTAATCTCCATAACAAGCTCCGCTACTCCTTCTCCTCGGCCGATGCCTCGTTCTCAAGCCTCACTACAACCGTGTCCTCGTCCTCTTTTTCCAGAACAACACGTATCCTCCGCGGAGGGCTTTGACGACTGTTCGCCCAAAGTATCTCGTTGACCTTCGGAGATATCTTCACTACAGAGGCCTTTCCATGCCTCATCGCATACTCTTTGACTAAACGGACCGCTGCATCGGTTCTCCTAAGCCTCGAAGCCTTCCAAGCATCACCCAACGGAATCACGTGCACACGCGGTGAATGCTGACTCAACCCATCAACCGGTGAATAGTCTAGATTTTAACCCTATTGCCATCTAAATCCATGCCAGCTCCGTAGCTGTCTAACCGTTGCCTAAATTAATTAAACACCGTATCTCTCAGCGTATTTGCGGAGAGCCTGCTTGAAAGGCTCGATAGGAATTTCAACTATGCCCGCTCCCACTTGACCGACGCCGGCGTTTTTGTGAGCTATCCCCGTATCTGCTACGGGAGGAAGACCAAGCCGCAGAACGCGCCGAATATCCACCCCAACAGGAGTCCCCTCAAACTCTAGATAAGGAATCGTGAAGTAACGGTGTCTCCCATAGCATATGCGAGCCATGCGGTTGGTGATTTCGAGGGCTAGCTTAACGTCGCCGCCGACGAATTTGACTATTGCGGGGCTTGCCGCCATGGCCGCCGCTCCGAGACCCGCTGTCTCCGTAATTGTGCTGTCTCCGATGTCGGGGTTTGAGTCGTTCTCAGTGAAGCCCGGGAAATACAGACCCTTAGGAACAGGCGCTGGGGCGGTAAACCATTCGTCCCCCAATCCGCTGACCCTTATTCCCAAATCTGTGCCGTTTCTCGAGATAGTTGTGACGATTGTGCTGTATTTTATATTGTGGGCTTTATCCGTCATGAGTTTGCAGGACGCCATAGCTAGGTTTAGGAAGAAAAGGTTGTTTGCGTTGATGGTGGTTAACACTTCTTGAGCCGTTTTCGTGTCAGCAACCTTCACAACATGAGACGTGATTTCCCTGAAAAAGAGAGAGGTTGCGGCTATATTCCTGTTGTGACATTCATCGCCCATGTGGACAGCTTGAGCGATAATGTTGCGGAGGTCTATTCCTCCTTTCTCCTTGACAGCATCACGTATGGCGTCGGCCAGCACATCCGCGAACGGCCCGTTTAAGTATTTCAGCTTCTTGAGCACATCCTCCGAATACGCTCCATACCGCAGCACTTTTCCCAAGCCCTCGTTCAGGTTGCTAAAAGCCTTCACCTCGCCGTCAGAGACCACGAAAACCTTCATGGAAGGCGAAATGACACCAGCCATGGGGCCCACAGCCGAATGATGATGGTTGGGCTCAAGAACTATTTCCCCTGTTTCAGCCAGCCGTATCGCTCTCTGCTCATTATCGGCCCATCCTTCGTATAAAGCCGCTCCTATGATGGCTCCACGGAGAGGGCCGCTGGCTCTCTCCCAGGAGATAGGTGGTCCCGCATGTGTCAGGTGATAATCTTTTCTGAGGAACTGGATGGATTTGCGTGCTTCGACAAGGTCGGTTAGAACAGGCTTCGTCTCCATCATCAGCTCAAGAGTCTTCTGATTCGCTCTTTCGATTTCTTCCTTCATGTTCTCCATTTCCTACTTAGCTGGAGTTATGGCGATTACCCTACAGTACGCGCTTTCCCCACCCTCAAACTTGAAAGGCGGAGCCATTATCAAGCATCTTTTATTAGCAACCTTATCGATATCGCCCCCAAGGTTTTCAGCATGCAGAATCATTTTCGGGAACAACATTGTATGCATTACTTGATAGTTTTCAGGCCAAGGCATCAACTCATCGATTTTCTTTCCCCATTTCTTCTCGGCCTCTGCGACTAGGTCTGGTCTCGCTCTGCGGATGATTGTATTGAGCGGGTGGTCCTGTGAAGCTGCGTCAACACCCAACCATCTAATCTTCTTCTCTATACACCATTTCGCAAACCGGACATCTGGCCCGGGATGTTTACATATGTATCTGACCTCATCAGGCTCTTGGCCACACCAAGCATATCTGCTGTAGCCGGTGTAAATGATGAGAATGTCGTCGGGCCTAATCTCAAGCCCAGCCTCTTTGGCCGCGCCCTCAATTGTTTCAGGTGTGTAGATATCATAGTCTCCCACCTTCCTGCTTATATCGACGACGACACCTTCGCCGATGAAATAGTTTATGTCGATGCTTGCGATATCTTTTCCACCTGTCATGAAATGTAACTGCCCATCGAAGTGGGTGCCATGATGCAGCGGCCCCTCGATATACATGGCGTTTACGTTGTGCTCGCTAAGCCTCTTTATCCACGTGGCTTTGAAAGGCGGATACCACATGAAAGGCGGCGCCTTGGTGCTGGTTGGCTGAGAAAGGTCGTAAATCTTTACTTTTGAAAGATCTAAAACACTACTGCTACTCACGGAAAGTGATATGTGTGTCGGATGATATAAATATTCGCCGTCGCATGAACTAGGTGACATGGCTGTCTATAAGGTCGCGAACCTTGTTGTAAGCGGAGTTTACAGAGACTCTGTCCAGTTGATGGAGGTTTCTGAAAGCATCAAGCGGCTGAAGGGGGTCGTCGATGCCGCGGTAGTAATGGGGACGGTCTCCAACAAAGAGTCGCTCAAACCCTTGGGGCTTTTGACAAGCGAAGGAGAAAAAGCTGGCCCCAACGACATAATAATAGCTGTCAAGGCTGCGGGAAACATTGAAGAAATTTTGGAAACATCCAAGAAATTATTGTTCGAGACACATGTGACTGCGCCAAAATATATCAGCATTGAAGAGGCGTTGAATGCTAACCCTGACGTAAAGTTTGCCTCGATATCTATACCGGGGGGATACGTCGAGGAGGTGGCGGTTAAACTTATTGAAGGAAACGTTAACTTGTTTATTTTCAGCGACCACGTCCCTATAGAGACGGAGGTTTCGCTGAAGCGGAAAGCTTCTTCTAGAGACCTGCTTGTCATGGGGCCCGAAGCCGGTACAGCTTTTGTCGCTGGTGTTGGATTCGGTTTCGCAAACAATGTCATGAGGGGAAATGTTGGAGTAGTTGCCTCCGCGGGGTCTGGCATCCAAGAGTTTGTAACTCTGCTGGACGCATATGGAATCGGTGTTAGCCACGCCATAGGTGTAGGTGCCAGAGACTTGACTGAAAAAGTTGGTGGAATTATGGCGCAGAAGGCTTTGAGGCTTCTAAACGGCGACAGCGACACAAAATTCATCGCGTTTATCGCGAAACACTCGGACATCAACGTGGTTAAGAGAATATTAGAGGAGGAGAAAATCTCGAAACCACTAGCACTATGTCTGCTCGGAGTCTCGCAGCCAATCACCGACCAACCGCAGTCTCACACTCTACATGGACTGGTGATGCATATAGCTTCACAGCTTTCAAGGGGCAAGAGGGACGAGATGATAAACAGCTTATTAAGAGAAGCAGATATGTTGAAGAAAATGGTATCCCATGAGCCTGGTTTTCCACGTGGCTTCTACAGCGGCGGTACTCTAGCAACGGAGACCGCGTACGTTTGGAACAAGGCGGGGCTGGAGATATATTCAAACATAGGTTTATCATGGACCCGCAGACTTGACAACCCATACACCTCAATAGGTGCAACCATAGTTGACTATGGTTCGGAGGAGTTCACCGAAGGCAGACCACATCCGATAATAGACCCCACACTCAGAAACAGACGCATCGTAACAGAGCTAGAGTCGGACTCAACCAATTCAATAGCCATGGACCTGATAATTGGATACGGCGCACCAGACAATATAGTGAGTAAAGTTTTTGACGAGATTGGAGAAGCTGTTTTGAAAAATAGAAAAAAGAGGCTAGCCGTCCGAGTGGTCGGCACAGACAAGGACTATCAATGGCCTCAGGTTAGCGGTATCGAAAAATTTGGCGTGCTGACATCTTCTTCAAACGCCATGGCCGCCGTTTTCACAGCAGCTTGTGGAAAAAATGACCCCAGCCTTGTCGACTTTTTGATTAGTGAGCTTATTTTGGAGGTGGAAAAATGAAAATAGAGAGCATAAACAAGGTTCTCTGCATAGGAATCTCAATACTTTCCGATAGCCTCCGCAGACAGGGTGTAGAGGTTGTTGACGTGGAGTGGCATCCGCCGGTGGAGATAGAAGAGGATTTGAAGAAAATTTTAGACAAGCTGCTCTGAAAAAATCCTCAGCGTCTCCAGTAGGCCCGCGAGCGTCGCTAGACCGGTTGAGCCGCCTATTCGGACGGCTTCAAATACGTGCTCTACACAGTCGCCTCCCATGAGGATTTCTCTGCACAGATTGTAAATCGGTGAAAAGGTGCAGCCGTGGTGTGCGTGCTCCATCATTTTCCAACTCGGCCACCTCGAAGACTTGCGCGCCTTTTGAAACAGCTCGCTCGCATCGGCCTTTAGCCCCAGCAGGCGAAGGCCCAGCAATACACCTGAGACAAAATCATCACCGGCGGGCGTCAACCCTGGCCCCCTTCCAACAACATCTACAAGGCAGTTTAACACATCTTGAGTGTCAAACACTCGCACACTCCTTAAACATTCCACATAACCATCAAGCTCCGACACCGATGCGATAATCATGTAAACGTTGTAGACCTGCCTCAACCGTTCCACATCAGGTTTCCCGTTGAAAGTGATTTTGGGCGAGTCTTCACCGACTTTAACACATATTTTCAAGCCGTCGCCGATTTCCAGAAATGGCTCATTATAGAGGACAGAATGCTTTACCGCCAGCCTTTTTCTAACGCTTTCCCACGCCTCTCCAAAAACGATAGAATAAGGGGTAAATAGTTTTCTCGAAAGGATGACCACGTCACCAGATGTTGTTTTGATGTATGCCGACCTTTCACCGACGGATTCTATCCAATACTTTTCACCGTCTTTGAAGATGGTTCCAACCTCGCTGCCCGCCTTAGCCACTACAAACGTCTGCATCACCGTAGAGGTGAATTTCAATCTTTCCTAAAATGCCTTGACAGCTTGATTAACATATTTATTGACGAATAATGTAAGTTCAACATGGTCAAGCCTGTTGTCCCAATATCTTTTGAAGAGTTTAAATTCGGTGTAGACGAGATCGAGGAGTTCCTCAGAGGAGCGCCACCAGATGAGAGGTTCCAGAAACCATATCCACCTAAAACTTACAAGCTGAAAACAGGCGAGCCCGTCATCATCAGGCCAGCTGACAAGAGCGAGGCCCCAGCAATACTATCCACCCTCAAGCGCTTAATCGACCCCGCCTATGATAAGGACTACTACCACCTCGTCGCAGTAAGAACGTATTCAGAGGTATTGGCATGGGTCCAAAACAGGATAAAAGACACCTATGTTATAGTCGCCACTAACCGCGAAGGCGAGTTGATGGGGCTAGTAAACCACAGGTTCGCCGACGAAAACATCTGCATTAGCCTTCATACAATCGTCTTCAAACGCGCTGAAAGGCTGGGCATAATGCTCTATGCATCAAAGATTGAGCACGCTTTTGATGTGGTGGGCGCGAAGGAGTGGTGGGCGACTTTCGAGAGCCCGTTCGGCTATAGAATGGGTTTCAGGCTTCAGCATGCCATGAAACCGTGGCCAGAGATTCAGCACGAGCTTGGTGGAGGCAGAGTTTTCTACCTGACAAGAGACCGATGGGAAAAAGTTGTCAAACCCGACCTCATTCAGAGAGGATTGATGGGTGAGAGACCAGTTCCGGAGGACCTGCTCGCTAAGAGCAAGCCACTCAAACCCACCGAAAAACTCGAAATAGAATTGTAAAATTTTTTCACACATTAATTTTTAAATTAAAGCCCATCCCTATCGCCATATGACACTAATAGGTAAGCCCATTCCCCGTCTGGAGGACAGGCGACTCGTAACCGGCCGAGGGCTATTTGTTGACGATATAATTCTCCCCAACATATTGCACGCAGCTGTCCTTCGCAGTCCCTATGCACACGCGCGTATCACTAAAATCGATAAGACCAGAGCTCTAGCATTGAAAGGTGTTGTGGCTGTCTATACGGCGGATGACCTTGGGCAGTTGAATGGCCCCCTGCCCCCCTCCGTTTCTCCTCTTCCACAGTATCCTATTCCTTACATGAGGACACACTATGCATTGGCGAAGGAGAAGGTTAGATACGTTGGTGAACCTGTCGCGTTCATAGTCGCTGAAAACAAGTATGTCGCGAAAGACGCTGCGGAGATGGTAGAAGTTGAATACGAGCCTCTTCCCGCCGTGGTTGACGTTGAGAAAGCCATTCAACAGGGGTCCCCCCTCGTTCATGAAGACGTCCCCAACAATATTGCTGCACATCATATCATCCGCGTTGGGGACTCAACTCTAGCAGGGAACGCTGACTTAGTGATACGGGAAAAGTTTGTTTTCAATCGTGGGGCTGGGGCGTCTATAGAGACGCGGGGAGTTGTGGCCCATTATGATGCGAAGACGGGGCAGCTTACTGTTTGGGATTCTACACAGGCTCCGATACCTATCAGAAACACCTTGTCAAAACTTTTCAATATTCCTCTTCACCTAGTCCGCGTAATAGCGCCCGACATAGGCGGAGGATTTGGGCCGAAAATCATGCTCTTCTACCCGGAGGAGATACTGACAACATTTGCAGCAATTAAACTGGGAAGGCCTGTGAAGTGGATAGAGGAACGGAGAGAGTATATGGTTGCAACGAATCAGCAGAGAATTCAGGTGCACTATGTTGAGGCCGCTTTCGGTAGAGACGGTCGGCTACTCAGTTTCAGAGACAGGTTCCTCGTCGACACGGGAGCATACACCCCATACGGTATCATGGTCCCGATAATAACGTCTGGGACGATGCCGGGGCCGTACAAGATTCCGGCGATGGAGATAGAGTTCATGTCGGTTTACACGAACAAGACTGTTGTAAGCCCTGTGCGGGGAGCTGGAAGACCCGACGCCGTGTATGTAATGGAGCGTGTGATGGATATAGCTGCTCAGAAATTGGGCCTTGACAGAGTTGAGGTTAGGCGGAGAAATCTCATCAAAAGCAATGAGTTTCCATACGATACAGGAATAATTTACCAAGACGGCGGCCCCGTCAAATACGACAGCGGAAACTACGAGAGCCTCCTCAACCTGCTCCTTGAAAAAATCCATTACAAATCTTGGCCAGAGAGGAAACAGAGATACAGAGCTCAGGGAAGATATGTCGGGTTGGGGCTGGCCCTGTACGTAGAAGGCGCCGGTGTCGGGCCTTATGAAATGGCTAAGGTAACCGTAACACCCTCAGGGAGAATAGTTGTGGCCACAGGAGTGGGTTCGCAGGGCCAAGGACACTTCACAGTTCTCGCCCAAATCGCTGCCGATGTTCTCGGGGCCTCCGTCGACGATGTTGACGTAGTTGTGGGAGACACGGCGCATATGCCGTGGGGGGTTGGAACATTCGCCAGCAGATCAGCGACAATCGCGGGTAACGCTGTCCACCTCGCCGCCATGGATGTTAGGAAGAAAGCGGCCGAGGTTGCGGCCAAACTTTTCGAAGCCAACCCCGAGGACATAGAATTCCAAGGAGGCAGGGTCTTCGTCCGAGGCCATCCAGACAAGAGCTATACACTCGGAGAACTAGCAGTCTACGCACATCCGATAAGAGGCTTGATAAAAAGGGAGCCGGGACTCGAGGCAACACGGTTTTTCAGCCCGGAGCAGTCGGTTTTCGCCTCAGGCGGCCACGCAGCAGAAGTCGAGATAGACCCGGAAACAGGTAAGCTCCACATTCTCAGGTACGTGATAGTGCATGACTGCGGGCCAATGATTAACCCGCTTATCGTCGAGGGCCAGATACACGGTGGGCTCTCGAACGGACTGGGAGGAGCGGTTTATGAGGAAATTGTCCACGACGAATCAGGTCAACCTCTTGCAACAACCTTCTCTGACTACCTTATACCGTCAGCAACGGAGATGCCTGAAAAAATCGAAATATACCATCTTGAGACGCCTTCGCCGCTGAACCCGCTCGGGGTAAAAGGTGTGGGTGAAGCAGGCGTTATTCCCGTGGCCGCGGTCATCGCCTCAGCAGTTCAAGACGCTTTCGACGGCAAAGTAATACCTACGCAAAGTCCGCTGAAACCAAACACTTTGAAAGAGCTGCTTAAGGTGACCGGGCAATAATTTACTCAACAAAAAAGAGGATGGTTTTTACTCGGAAGACGGAAAATTTTTAGCTTCTGTTGAGAGAGCTGTTTTTCACATACCCGTCGTAGAGGGAGTGAAGGACTGATGAAACTGTTTTCTTGACTTCTTCCCTCTTGACGATAACATCCGCCACACCTATCGATAATAGCGCGTCTCCCCTGGATTTTGTTCGCAAGGCTTCAACATACTGTGCGAAAGCCGCTGCCTTCTGGTCATCTGGAAGTTTTTCAAGCTCTTTGCGGAACAAAATCTCAGCCGAGACCTCGAGCGGCTGGACAGCCACCTCAGCGTCAGGCAAAGCCAAAACATAGTCAGCTCCAATACCTTTACTGCACATGGCTATGTATGCTCCGCCATAGGCTTTGCCGGCTATCAGCGTCACCTTCGGTACCGTGGCGTTGAGATATGAGCGATATACCCATGTGCCTTCTCTGATTATGCCGCCGTGCTCAGCGGCTACTCCTGGCTCAAACCCCGGTGTGTCGACTATCGTGAGAACAGGGATGTTGAAGCTGTTGCAAAAGTCAACAAATCGGGAAAGCTTCACACATGCTTTACCGTCGATGTATCCCTTGAAGACGTTTGGCTCGTTGGCCACAACTCCGACAACCAGTCCGTCAACACGGCCTAGACCAGTTATGAGGTTTCGTGCATAATCGGCTTTGAACTCGAGGAAGGTTCCTGGATCAATAATTTCTGCTATGAGTCTCCGTGTTTCTGTGCTTTCTAAATCCTGTTTTATGGTTGATTCTGTTGCGATTGATGTAGGCGGGGTGGCGAGATAGTTTGACGGCAGATACGATAGCAATTTCTTTACAAGAGAAATTGCCTGCGCCTCATCCTCCGTGACAAAGTCTATTAAACCCGAGGAAGCGGCCAATGTTTTGACGGAGCCTAGCTCCATTATCGAAACATCCTGACCAGTCGCATGCTTCACCGCCCGTGGTCCATGTAGAAACATGTAGCCAGTCTTAGCCACACCAATCACCACGTCTCCAACAGCTGCGGTAAACGCTGCTCCTCCGACGCCTCCCGCGATTATCACATTGATCTGGGGAATTTTTCCATGCGCTTTGTTAGCTGTTTTTATCAGCTCGCCTACCGCTATCAAGGACCTGGCGCCTTCCTGGATACGTGCACCTGACGAGTCCGCTAGCCCGATTATTGGGTAACCAAATCTGGCTGCCAGTTCGTAGAGCTTGGCGATTTTCCTCACACCAACCTCTCCGAGGGAACCTCCTGCGAAAGCTGGGTCATGCGCGAAAACAGCTACATTTCTTCCCCCTATTTTACCGAAGCCCGCCACCACACCGTCACCAGGCCTATGCGGCATGTCTGCACCATGCTGCTCAACACCAGAGAGAATCGGCCGAAAACTGCCGGCATCCAAAAGGGAGTTTATTCGATCAAAAACAGAACCTGAAGACATCTACAGCTTAGTCATATCACCAGCTATAAATAAACCTATTCAGCTGGGGCGTTTCTTTTCTGCCGGTCTTAAATGATTTTAATTTTTCTCATACCGTCTAATTAATAAGGCACGTATGTAATTATTATATTGTGATCAGCCAATTTGGAGGGTTCAAGTACGTTGGTAAACCTCTTCCCCGTGTCGACTCCTACCCGAAAGTCACTGGTGTAGCGGAGTATGCAGGTGATATAGAGCTGCCTGGGATGCTTTATGCAAAGCTTCTGCTTAGCCCTTATCCCCATGCGAAAATAGTCTCAATAAACGTTGAGAAAGCTAAGAGATGTCCGGGGGTTGTTGGAGTGGCTGTTGGCGAGGATTTTCCATTTAGGGTGGGACTCTATGTTAATGACCGTTACATTCTCGCATACAAGAAAGTTAGGTGGGCAGGTGAACCTGTAGCGGCTGTAGTGGCTGAGAGTTTGGAGCAAGCGGAGGAGGCTGTTGAACTAATTGATGTAAACTATGAACCCTTGCCGGCTGTTCTCGATGTCAGGGAAGCTCTGAAGCCCGGTGCTCCCCTAGTCCACGAAGAACTCGGCGAATACGCTCATTCTCCAGCGTTTAGACCCATCCCAGGAACAAACATAGCCAACAAATTCACCTTAAGAAAAGGCGATGTCGAGAAAGGTTTTCGCGAAAGCGACGTTATAATTGAGAACGAGTTTTCCATGCCTCAGGTTTCTCACACACAGCTAGAGACGCATGTGACTATCGGCCAATATCTTCCAGACGGCAACGTGAAGATCTGGACCTCGGCGCAGTCACCTTTCACTGTTAGACACATCCTAAGCGTTTCGCTCGGTATACCGGAGCATAAGATATCCGTGTACGTGCCCTACGTGGGCGGAGCGTTTGGTGGAAAGGCTGGAATCAACTTCGAGCCACTGGTCGTTATGCTTTCCAAGATTGTCGGCGGAAAGCCGGTAAAACTGGAGCTGACACGTGAAGAACAATTCACAACCGCGCCAGTGAGACAGGGCATGTACGCCAAGGTGAAAACAGGTGTTAAACGTAGCGGGGAAATCATGGCTGAGAAGCTGTTTTACGTGTACGACGCAGGCGCTTATGCGGATTATGGTGTGAACATAGGTAGAGCGGCTGGCTATTCATGCACAGGCCCCTATTACGTGCCCAACGTTGAAGCCGACTCGTTGACAGTCTACACTAATCATCCATGGGGCACGGCCTTCAGAGGATTCGGCCACTTCGAGTTTCTCTGGGCCATCGAACGTCAGATGGATATTGTTGCCAACGAGCTTGGGATAGACCCTGTCGAGTTTAGGCTGAAAAACGCTCTTCTACCAGGCCTGACCACACCAACTGGAGAGGTACTTCGACAGGATGCGGGACGAATAGATGAATGCATTAAAGCCGTCGCTTCCGCCATAGGATGGGGCAAAAAATCCGAGAATATCACCGGAAAACCACGTGGCAAAGGGATAGCCGCCTTGTGGAAAGCACCAGCTATGCCGCCCAACGCCTCATCATCAGCCATCATAAAATTCAACGAAGATGGAACAGCTGAGCTATTGCTTGGCATAACCGAAATAGGTCAGGGAAGCGAAACGGCTCTCGCACAAATAGCGGCTGAGGAACTGGGCATTCCACTAGAGAAAATAAAGGTCGTCCCCTTCCGTCACACAGATGTCTCACCCTATTCTTGGCAGACCGTCGCGAGCAGGGGGCTGTTCATGGACGGTAAGGCTGTCCAAATGGCTGCAAGAGACGCCAAAAACCAAATACTGGAGATCGCGGCACAGGTTTTACGTGTCCAGAAAGATGACCTCGTTCTTGAGAATGAGAGAGTGTTTGTCAAAGGGAGACCTGAGGTTGGGTTGGAGCTGCGGCAGATAGTCAACGGCTATACCTACCCAAACGGAAACGTTGTCGGGGGTCCCGTTATAGGCAGAGGATTTTACTCAGCATCCCGGCTAACATATCTTGACCCCGAAACTGGGCAGGGTCTCCCAGCGTTGAAGTGGACCTTTGGAGCACATGCGGTAGAAGTCGAGGTCGACCCTGACACTGGAATGGTCAAGGTTCTCAAGCTCGTATCGGCTTTTGACATCGGCAAAGCCATCAACCCGCTTACGGTTAAGAGTCAGATATATGGAGGAGCCGTCCAGTCAATGAGCCTCGGGTTATACGAAGGCTACGTATATGACGAAAACGGCCGCCTGCTCAACTATAACCTGACCGATTATAAGATTGCGCGGGCCCGCGACATACCTGTAGAGCATGAAGCCATTATTATCGAGAACCCGCAGCTCGATGGGCCGTTCGGAGCTCGGGGGATAGGTGAGCTCTCTATGCTTTCGGTTGAGGCGGCTATCGCAAACGCTCTCTACGATGCTGTGGGAATTGTTTTGAAAGATCTACCGATAAATGCCGAGAGAATATGGAGGGCGATAGAGGCGAAGAAACAGAAACGGGTTGTGGAGGTGATTAGCTGAGCATGGTGTCGAAATTTGTATACCACGCGCCCAAATCGCTTCAAGAAGCTCTCGACCTAATGAGCAGCTATGGAAGAGACGCTAAGCCATTAGCGGGCGGAACAGACCTTCTGGTTGACCTTAGAGAGAAAAAATCCAAGCCAAAAGCCGTTATAGACCTGAAAAACATCAAAGAACTCAACAAGCTCAGCTATGAAAGAGGCAGCGGCCTCGTGATAGGGGCTACCGTAACCTATGAACAGATTCTGAGCTTCGAGCCAATCCGTAGACGCTACACGGTTCTATGGGAGGCGGTTAAAACAATCGCTGACGAGATAATACGTATGAGAGCAACCCTCGTCGGAAACATATGCACATCCTCGCCAGCGGCAGACACCGCCCCACCATTGCTAGTCTATGACGCTGTGGTAAAAACGCTCAGCAAGAACGGTGCAAGGGAAATACCTATCGAAAAATTCTTCATAGGAGTTAAGAAGAATGTATTGGAAGCCGGTGAGATAGTTGAGTCGGTCTATTTGCCAGAGCCTCTTGAAGACGCTAGGGGGGCTTATCTGAAGGCTATGAGAACTTGGAGTGAAGACCTTGCTTTGGTTGGTGTAGCTGTTCTTGTTGCAGACCGGGGCAGAGATGTCCGTTTGGCTTATGCAAGCGTTGCACCCACACCGGTAAGGGCCAGAAAAGCTGAAGACGTCTTCAGAGGCGATGGCCCTCTCAGAGAAAAAATCGAGCAGGCTGTGGAAATCGCAGCAGCCAGCGTCTCCCCCATAACAGACGTCCGTGCCAGCAAAGAATACCGTCTACATTTAGTCAAGACCTTTACGAGAAACGCTCTCCTCAAGCTACTGGGAACGGAGGTGGTAAATGTTGCGTAGGATTCAGGTGACAGTGAACGGGGTTGAAAGATTCGCCGAGGTAGAGGACCACAAAACTCTCCTATGGCTTTTGCGTGAGAAGTTCAAGCTAAAGGGTACAAAGCATGGATGCGACAGGGGAGACTGCGGCCTATGCACCGTTCTCCTCAACGGCAAACCAGTGAAATCATGTCTGGTTCTGGCCGCCGAAGTTGACGGCTCCACCATATTGACGGTTGAGGGGTTGGCTAGAAACGGTGAGCTGACACCCGTGCAGAAATCATTCATAAAGCATGGGGCGTTACAATGCGGCATCTGCACCCCCGCCTTCGTGATCATGGGGCACTGGCTCGTCCAGAATGAGAAAAAACTTGACAGAGAGAGAGTTGCGGATGCCTTGGACGGGATACTGTGTAGATGCACGGGCTACCGACAGATAATAGATGCGATAATTGACGCGGCCTCAGGCACTGGATAGATTTATCCTCCGCCGACGACCTCTATAACTTCCACCGTGTCGATTGAAACGTTGTCGTCTGGATGGAGAGGAGTGTCCAACCCCTTGAGCATCTTTATACTATGACCGTTCACCAGCAGAACTATGGCTCTTTTCAAAGTTTTCTGCCTAGGGTCATAAACGAGTTCCTCGAACGATTTACCGAGCTTTGCCGCGAGAAGGTCCAGCAGCTCTCTCACTGTTCTCGGGCTCTCCTCCAGCCGAATGGTTTCTCCGCCAGCCGCCCTCCTTAGATAGCTCGAGTAGAAATTCACTGTCAGGGCCATTTCCAATAAATCTATGTGACACTTCATAATTTAGTTTTTGGGCCAATGCGTTTGCTTGATTTCGCTCCAGAGTGAAGAGATTTTAGAGAGTGTGTGAAAAATTTTGGACAATGTTTGATATCGTGGTTAGGAACGCTCGGTTGAGGGGTTGGGATTGTTTGGTGGATATCGGAGTTGAGGATGGGAAAATTGCTGAGATATCTAGCTTAGGTCTCAGGGGTGAGAGGGTTATTGATGCAGGCGGCAGGCTGGTTACCGAGCCCTTTGTTAACCCCCATCTCCACCTCTGCAAAGTCTACACCTTCCACATGATAGGCGACCAAGCGCTCCAATTCTACCAAGAAGAGAAGATGACAAAGGCCTCTGAAGCCATATTCGCTGCGTCAGAGATTAAGAAAAGGTATAAAGAGGATTGGGTCTACGCCAACGCCAAAAAAGCGTTGTTCGAGGCCCTTAAGCATGGATGTCTATTTCTTAGAGCCTTCGTTGACACCGACACTATTGCTCGGCTTGAAGCCGTGAAGGCGGTGCTGCGGCTTAAACAGGAACTCGCAGACGTGTTAACTATTCAGGTGGTTGCTTTTCCTCAAGAAGGGGTTGTTAGAGACCCTGGTGCTGAGGAGCTGGTGTGGAAAGCTGTTGAAATGGGGTGCGACGTGGTCGGGGGAATACCGTGGATAGAAAATTCTCCCAAAGAGCAACGATTACATGTCGATAAAATGTTTGAAATTGCCAAGGCATTCAACAGGGACGTGGCGATGCTGACGGATGACGCAGGCGACCCATCTCTACGCACCACTGAAATGCTTGTCAGAAAAGCTTTGGAGGAAAAATGGGTCGGCAGAGTGTCGGCGCATCACTCTAGAGCCATGGCCCTTTATGAAGAAGGTTACCTCGAAGACCTCATACAACTATTGCGCATGACCGAGGCGAATATAGTTTCTAACCCTCACACAGGACCTTTACACGCTCCCGTGAAGAAACTGATAGATAGAGGAGTAAACGTGGCGTTGGGCCAAGACGACGTAGCTGATGCATACTATCCCTTCGGAAGAAACAAGATGCTCGAGGTGGCTTTCCTGGCATCACATATCTTACGAATGCTCAGCAAATCCGATATCATGAAACTCTTCAACATGATCACATTCAACGCGGCTAAGGCTATGAGGATACCGCGATACACTGTTGAAAAGGGGTCGGACGCTACATTCATCATACTCGACGCAGAATCAATCCATCACGCCTTTGCCACCCAAGCGGATCCACTCTACATACTTCGCAGAGGTGAAATCATTCTGGAACGTCATGAAGAGATTAGGCTTGACCTGCGGCCACACGGTTAAATAAGGTTCTTAAATTACTTTATCGTTGCCTAGGTGTTGGGGATGGCTTCGCAGATAAACAACAATGTTATTCTGGAAGTCAGGGGTTTGGTGAAAAAATTTCCAGGCGGAGTCGTTGCACTAGACCATGTTGACTTGGAGATGAAAGCGGGTGAAATTCATGCAGTGCTAGGCGAGAACGGGGCAGGGAAAACAACTCTAATGAACATCCTATTCGGGATGCTTCAGCCCGATGAGGGTGAAATCTATCTTTTTGGGGAGAAGGTGAGATTCAGGTCGCCGTTAGACGCCATCAACAAGGGTATTGGAATGGTTCATCAGCACCGGAAACTAATATCGGCACACACGGTTTTTGAAAACATCATCCTCGGACACCCACGCGTCGGACGTTTGATTAAAAAATCTGAGGCACGGGCTGAGATAGAGGAACTATGTAGGAAATTTGGCTTCAAGATAGACTTGGACGCGCGTGTCTGGCAACTTTCCGCAGGCGAAAAACAGCTTGTGGAGATTGTTAAAAACCTTTACCGAGGTGCCCGCATACTTATCCTAGATGAACCGACCTCTGTTTTGACGCCGCCTGAGATCGACGCATTCCTGGATTCGCTGAGAGCCGTGTCTAAAGAGAAGATATCGTTGATGCCGTTTGTGACACATAAGTTGCCGGAGGTTTTTGCCGTAAGCCACCGCGTAACTGTTCTTCGCAAAGGTAAGGTCGTGAAAACACTGTACATTAGTGAAGCTTCTCTGAAAAGTCTCGCGGAATACATGGTCGGTAAAGATGTGGAGCTTAGTTTGGAGAGGCCAGCCGTACCAGTTGGAAAAGAGATTATACGTGTTGAGAACCTATCTGCCTTGAATGATAAGGGATTGGTGGCGTTTAAGAACATAAACTTCTCGGTCTACGAGGGCGAAATATTCGGGATAGCGGGTGTCACCGGCAACGGGCAACAGGAGCTTGTCGAAACAATCTATGGGCTACGTAAACCACTGACGGGACGCATCCTCTTCCAAGGCAAAGACATCACAAAGACCTCCGTTCTAGAGAGAATGAAGATGGGCATTGTGTATATACCGCCCGAGCGGCTGAACTTCGCCCTCATAGGAGAACTTAGCCTTGTCGACAACGTACTGATGACAACTTACTTCAATCAAGGAATGTCTAAAAGAGGATTGATAAACTACAAGACCGCGAAAGAATACTGCGAACGGGTGATATCAGAGTTCAACGTTGTTGCACCAAGTTCATCCACGAAGGCCGCGTATCTGTCGGGCGGAAATCAGCAGAAAATTGTGCTCGGTAGAGTTCTACTGAGTTCACCGAAGCTGATTATAGCTAACCTTCCGACGCAAGGACTGGATATAGCAGCTGAAAACTTTGTTAGAAGAAAGTTGCTAGAATCAAAGACACATGGCATATCAACTATTCTAGTTTCAGAGGACCTCGACGAAATCATGGAGCTAAGCGACCGTGTAGCCCCAATATATGAGGGTGTGTTTGTCAAAGTACTTCAGAACATCGACCTGAAAAAGGAGGAGGTTGGTGCCATGATTGCGGGAGCTTATTCGGAGAGGAGGGGCGTCCTTGCTTAGCCACACCAAGTTAAAGAGAGAACGTCTGGTAACTATCTCCGGGATACGAGGAGTTCAAATATCGATATACTCAACCATAGCATCTTTCATAGTCTTCAGCATAGTTCTATCGGTTGAGGGCGCCGACCCGTTGACTGCATATCAAAACATGTTTTCTTTTGCCCTAGACCCCCAGCTGGGCTTGCCTCTCACAATACATAGGTCTATGCTGATTTTGTTCAGCACGCTAGCTTTCATAGTTCCTCTCCGCGCTGGCTTCTGGAACATCGGAATGGAGGGACAGTTTTACCTTGGAACGATAGGGGCGTTTTTTGTAGCCTACTCTCTGCCAGACTATCCCCCCGAGGTTTTGATTCCTCTGATGATTCTTTCGGGAATGGTGTTTGGCGCCCTTTACGGCGCTTTGGCTGGGATTTTGAGAGGCAAGTTCAACGTAAACGAGGTGGTGGTGACATTAATGCTCAACAACATCGCCTTCTGGATGGTCTATCTCTTGACAGTGGGAGGCCCGTGGGCCGGCACCGCCGAGTCGACGAGCAGACCCTTGCCAAAAAACGCCCAAGCCCCATTCATCCTAGGCACACCTTTCACAACCTTTTTGGCCATAGCTTTCGCTTTCATCCTATACTTTTTCCTCTCCAAAACTGTTGCAGGATTCAAGATCCGAATTCTAGGCCACAGCCCTACCGCTGCAAAGTTCGTGGGAATAGATGAGTTTAAGACCGCCGTTCTCGTGATGAGTCTGGGCGGCGCATTAGCTGGCGTTGCCGGATACCACATGTGGGCGGGAGACCCGGCGTACCTAAGGATACCGCGCCCCGACGCCTACAAAGCGGTTGGAGACCTAACCTACTGGGGCATAATCATCGGCTTGGTCTGTCTTCTAAACCCGATACCCGCCATGCCTGCATCATTTTTCATAGGATCAATCATCGTGGGCTCGACCGTCTTAGTGAGACGATTCAGGCTTCCCTTTGGGCTTGACTTCCTGTTCCTAGGAATAATCTCGATAATTTTCGCCACCTTCCAGTTCTTCCTATACTACAGGATCAAGGTGAAAGGGAAATGATTGAAGGCACGACCCCACTCTGGCCTTTTATAACACGGTTCCTCGAAGTTTCAACGATACTGTTGCTGGCTGCTATGGGTGAGTTGCTTACACAGCGGTCGGGTGTGATAAACGTGGGTATCGAGGGGCTGATGCTCGCGGGTGGTGCGTCAGCCTTCTTGACGGCGCAGCTCTACGGTCCTTTGGCAGGGTTTGTCGTCGGCACATTTGTCGGGACTCTGTTAGGCTTATTCCACTCATTCTTATCTGTGTCGATGCGCGTCAACCAGATAATCAGCGGCATGGGCGTCTGGCTTTTCGCTGTAGGGTTTGTGACATATTGGGCAGACAGATACACTGGCCCCCTTCGTTACTCGATACCACGTATAAACGGTCTCAGCCCGGCTCTATTCATCGCCCTCGGGTCACTGATAGTCATTTGGTACGTTCTATCCTATACACATTTCGGTCTCAAGATTCGCTCGGTCGGAGAAAACCCAGCAGCTGCCGAGGCCTCTGGAGTCAACGTGGAAAAAATCAGGTACCTCTGTACCACGATAGGCGGTTCGCTGGGAGGCTTTGCGGGAGCTGTTCTTCTTCTCTCCTATCTCGGGGCTTGGAGCCATCTTCCTACAAAGGGGCTTGGGTGGCTTGCCTTCGGACTTGTCATGTTCTCCCTATGGCGGCCCGGCATACTTTTGGCTGGCGCCCTGTCATTCGGTTTCGTCTGGCAGTTCGGAATTTCTCCCGAGACCATTTACCCCGGCTTCCCCGCACCCTTGCCCGTCAACAGAATGATGCCTTTCCTACTCACCATCATCATCCTAACAATAATATCAACCGAAAGGTTCCGTAGAAGATGGGCTCTCCTAAAGCCCGAAGCACTTGGACAGCCATACATTAAAGAATAAAAAAGTTGGAGAGTTTACTTCAGCAATATTATTCCGTCCAGCATGAAGTTTAGCCTACCCAGCAGCCATTCGTCGCTAGGCATCTGTTTAGCCGGCTTAACAACAGTTCCCTTAGGAGGCACCTTGAGGTTCAGCTCAGGTATCTCGACGCCTTCGCCGCTGCTAACCAGTTGATGCTCGTAGAATGGGTCCCATGCACCCGACAGCATAGCGGCCCTTCTCTCCTCAATTAGCTTCAGAATGTTTTCAGGTATACGTGTTTTGGCCTTTGGGCTAATGGCGTCTAACCCGACTTTGTTGTTGTTCTGGAGGTCAACAGCAGGAATTGTAGTCAATCCGGGCATGAACGGATTGTTTTCAGGCGTTGAGATGTGTTTGTTCATACCGATTAGGAATATTCTATCTGGATTTGTTGTTCCGGCGAGGTATTCCTTGATTATCTGGTCAAACATCACCTCCCATCGCGTGTCGAATGAAACCGCGACTGTGTCGGTTGTTGACCAGCCGTATAGACCGACTATGTCGGTGTCCTTCCCGACAAACCATATCTTGTTTTCTTCAGCTACTTTGAGAGGCTCGACGGAGTCTGTGTAATGTGTTAGTACGTCGATGCCTTGGTCGAGGAGAGACAGCGAAACCTCTCTCTCTTTGGGCGGGTCGAACCATTCGCCAACGTATTTTATGTAAAGTTTTGCATCTGGGTTGGCGTCCTTGATGCCGAGATAGAAAGCAGCCATTCTTCGGAGGTTTTGCACAGCAAGGGGGCCGACTGCTATGCCTATCTTGTTGCTCTGCGTGATTGCTCCAGCGACAAGCCCTTCCAGATACATCGCCTGATACTGCCGGACGAAGACACGCATAAAGTTCCTCTCAGACGAGACATCGCTCCCAACAATGCCGAGGAAGTAAACGTTCGGAAACTCATTTGCCAGGGTATGGAAGCCCGGAATGGCGGCTGGCTCCCAACTTCCAAAAACAATGTTTGCCTTGGCGGTCGCTATCAGGTCGCGGGCAGAGGAAATCGGGTCTTTTCCCTTCAGAACAACGCCCTCGTCATATGCATAGTCAAACCATGGGTAAAACTTTTTCAAACGCTCAGCGGCCCTTACCTGTCGCCCGTCCCAAGTCGAGCCCTCTATGAAACCTCCCAAAACCATGCCGAGAACAATTTTTTGACCGGCCGGCACCTCCTTCGTAACAGTTGTAGCTTGTGTAACTGTGGTTGCCCGCGTTACCGTGGTTGGAACCGTAACCGTGGCGGCTCCCAACGTCCTTGTCTCCGTGACCGTTTTAACTCCTCCCGCCGTAGATGCTCCAGCAAAATAACCACCAACTCCGGCGACGATACCGGCGCCAACAACACCGACAGCAACTTTACCCGCAGTCGAAAGCGCCTTCCTCCTAGAAATCTTTTCAGTCATCAAACAATAATGTGACTATGATAAATATTAATTTTTTGTAGAAGCCGTTCTGCTTCGTGTGTTCAACTAAGCCTTATATGCATCCGCTCCTGTTAGCATGTGATGAATGAGGAAAAAACTCGAATCAGTAGAAGGAGGGCGCTCTCCACCGCTGGAAAAGTTGCTATAGGTGTTGTGGGGGCAGGAATCGTAGCCGGTGCCGGCGGATACTTTGCCGGCAGCGCGTCAGCAGCGCCAAAAACTGTAACGGAAGTTAGAACAGTTGCAGGAGGAACTGTAACAGTGCCAACAACCATCACGCAAACAGTGACAACCGGTGTTGAACCAAGGCGGCAGTTAACCGTTAGAGCAGTCTTCCAAACACCGATAAGCGAGCCATGGGACGGCGCGATACATGCAGCTATTTTGGCGGTTGCCGACGAATTCAAGACCAAGGGAATCAACGTTGATTACCAGTTTGTCGACAGAAAAATCGACCCACGCGATTATGAGCTTGCTCTCCGAGATGCCGCAAGGGTGGCAGACATAGTTTTCCTTGACGCCTTTCTCAAAGAGGACATCGCGCGACGAGTCGCTAAAGAATTCAAGAACGTCGCTTTCGCCGCTGGAAGCGAATTTTTACCCGCACAGCCAAATTTTTCAGTATTTGATAACTGGCTGCATCAACCTGCCTATCTTGCAGGCATTATAGCCGGGAAAATAACAAAGTCGAAACGCATAGGTGCGGTCGCGGCTATGGATATAAACGAGGTTAACAGAATTGTCAACGCATTCATCGCCGGCGCCAAAAGCGTCAACCCCGATGTCAAGGCTAAAGTGGTGAACCTACTGGGCAACATTCCACCCGGTGAATCGCCTTGGTACCATCCTGCAACGGCGAAAAGACTGGCCAAAGCATTAATTGACTTGAACACCGACGTAATATTTGCTGAGAGAGTAGGAGCTGAGGAGGCCGCTGTAGAGGCCAAGGCGGAAGGCAAAGATGTCTGGATAATAGGGAACATGGCTGACCAATACTCACGTGCACCAACAGTAACGATCACTAGCTTGGTCTGGGACATGAGGCCAACTGTCAGAATAGCGTTCCAGCGAGTTTTAGCAAACGCGTGGGTAGCCGACAACCTTGGAACATATTCTTGGATGAGTTTCGGCGGCTCCTACCTCGCCGATTTCCACGAATTCGGGAAACCTTCGCCACCATTGACAACGGAGATACTTAACCTCGTGAATGAATGGAGAAACAAAGTAATGGATGGACTGACTTGGATACCCATTAACGAGATGCCTCCGGTTTCAGAGTTTTAAATACCACACCTTTTTTGTTATCCGTTGGGGAAAGGAATGCCGCCTGCGGTTAGGCTGCAGAATGTCAGTAAAACCTTCGTAGGGGGAGTACGGGCGGTTGACTCCATATCATTTGAGCTATCCCCATTTCGTGTTTACGGCTTTGTAGGGCCCAACGGAGCCGGCAAGTCAACGATTATGAACCTTATCTCAGGCTACCTGTTTCCAGATTCAGGCGAAGTATGGGTAAACGGTATACAGGTCACTGATTTCCATCAAGCTCTCAACGTATGTGGTGTTGTGAAAGTTGAGCAGCATCCAAACTTATCGCCATATCTTACACCAGCGGAGCATCTTTCAATGCTTTTACCAAAATTTATCCCAACGAAGTCATTGAATCACCTCGCACATGAACTGCTTAGACAGTTAGGTGTTGAGGTTGATCTTGAAAGACGGGTAGAGGAGCTTCCCATAGGACATTTACGAGTCTTCGAGATAGTCAAGGCCCTGATACAGTGTGAAATTCTACACAAAAAAGGCTTAAGCCCCGTTCTCATACTAGATGAGGCAACGACTTTCCTACCTCAACACCATAAAAATACTCTCAAACTTATTCTAAGAAAACTGACCTCAAAGCAGCATACCGTTCTAGTTGTTTCACATGATTTACATGAGATAATCGATGTGGCTGACGAAATTTTGGTCATGGTGGGGGGGAGGGTGGCCACGCGTCATTCCTCAACAGATCTCGATGTATCTACTCTAGTGAAATCGATGTTCGATACAGAAGTTAGATATGAAAGCTCGCGTCGTGCTTTTCAGCTAAATAGCGTGGATGCTCTCGTAATCAGTAATTTATTCATCAGGGATGACCGCGGAAACCTCGTGGTTAGAAACTTTAATTTAAGCATCAAGTCAGGAGAGGTTCACGGCATTGCAGTTATTCCAGGCACAGGTGAGAAGGAGCTTGTCGAAGGGATTTTGGGAGTGAGGAGGATAGAGAGAGGCGAGATACTGGTCTATGGACACGTGGTGAAGAACCCGACTGTAACAACTATGCGGAGAAGAGGAGTCGCCGTTCTTTCCGACGATAGGATAAGGGATGGACTTATAACAGATGCGTCTGTTTTTGATAACCTAACTTTGGGGCTTTTTGATAAATACTGCAAAGCAAAGGGGTTCTTCATAGATTCTAGACTGAGAACTGAATTGGCGAAAAGTCTCGTCAGAGACTTCTCGATAGTAGTTAAAGACCTGAGAGGACCTGTTACCAACTTGTCCGGGGGAAATATGCAAAGAGTTTACATTGCCAGAGTTCTTGGAACCGAGCCAAAAATTCTGTTGGCCCTTCACCCCACTGTTGGATTAGATCCTATGGGGGCTTCCATGTTTTTCCAGAAAATTGATGAAAGGAGAGAAAGGGGTCTTACTTCAGTGATTTTTTCACCGAATGTAAGAGAGCTTCTCGCGACATGCGACAGAGTATCTGTTATGAGAGATGGAGAAATTGTAGGCACTTACCAAGCTAATGCGGTCTCCGTTGAACAATTGGGTATGTCACTCAGCGGCGTGGTGTAAGTTTTTGAAGCTCACATTAATTCCGAGAGAAAAACCTTCCCCCGGCGTCCGCATAATTCTCCCAATCATAGCAACGGGCCTCGCGTTGCTTACGTCATCGATTTATGTGGCTCTAGCTGGTGCGGACATAGTAGACGTTTATTATTATCTAATTACTTGGCCACTCGCAAACCCTTCAGAAATCTTTGTAACAGCCACTCCATTAACGCTTCTTGCCTTTTCTATATTGATCGCTTTCCGTGCAAGGTTTTGGAACATAGGTGCTCATGGACAATTCATTATCGGGGGGCTGATGTCAGCTTGGCTGGGTGTGGTTTTGGGCTCGGTCCCACAATATCTCCTGATACCTCTTATGTTCACATGTTCGTGGCTGGCGGGTTCCGCCGTAGCACTGATTTCATGGTGGCTAAAGACAAAAAAGGGACAAGATGAGGTATTAACAACTATTCTGATCTGGTCTGCCATACTCTTAATAAACGCAGGATTACTGACGGGACCCTTACGCTCGCCTTACACAACTTATCCCCAGTCACAGGAAATTAGTATAAACGCTAAATTACCTGTCCTTATTCCCGACACGAGGCTACATGCAGGGGTAATCGCTCCTTTCATAATCATGTTGTTGTTATGGTTCCTGATGTCGAGGACCACTTTTGGGGTTAAGGTAACAGCCGTCACCAACCCGCGTGCAGCGATTCTTGAAGGCATCGACGTTTCCAGAGTTTACTTTTGGGTCTGTTTCCTCAGCGGAGGAATAGCTGGGTTAGCAGGAGCCATCGAGCTGATGGGCATTCTGTTCTACATGACACCTTTCGTGGGACCAAACTACGGACTAGTCGCTTTAGCTATAGCGATGTTAGGTAACTTGGACGTGATCGGCGCCACTATTGCATCACTATTCTTCAGCATAATCATAAACGGAGCAAATGCCATGGCTTGGAGTACCGGTGTGCCGTCTTTCCTCGCGGACCTTATCCAGGCCCAAACACTGGTGTTTTTCATTGTCTTGAGCCGTCTAGTAGGTTTCCGTTTAAGAATCTTTAAGCAGAAGGAGTATAAAATCAAGCATAACAAGACGCCACTTAAACTAGATTATAGCCAGCAGCCAAAATTAAGGACTTTCAATGTTTCTAGAAAATTGCGTTTGCGTATTATCTTCTTCATCCTCTTTCTAGCGGTTTTATATTCGCTGGAGGTTTTTCCGCAATCTAATGAAACACAGTTTGTACGCTCGGTTTTAACAAGCGTATTAGCATTAACTATAACGATTACCACACCAATTACTCTGGCATCTGTGGGAGAAACATTGAGCGAAAAAGGCGGCTCACTCAACTTGGGGATTCTTGGTATCATGATTTCAGGAGCGGCGTGGGGATTCATGGGCGCGTATTTTTTTAACGACATTTTCGTGGGGATTTTGCTTGCCATAGCTGTTGGCGCATTACTAGGATTATTGCTCGCCTTCCTCATAGTTACACTAGGCGCCCAACAACACATAGCTGGCATTGCTGTCACCTTTTTCTCTATGAATCTCGCCTATTTTTTTCACAGGATATTAATCGGGTCACCACTGGTTGAACCCAAAGTACCTTTAATACCTGTACTGAGAATTCCTCTACTCGAGTCAATCCCCGTGGTGGGTGTGATTTTTAAACAAAACATATTTGTATACTTTGGAATCTTTATCATCCCGTTAATTATTTATTTAGTGTTCACCAAGACTCGTTGGGGGCTTGTCATCACAGCTGTCGGAGAGAATCCGAAGTCTGCTGATGCCTTGGGTGTAAGGGTGCATTTTACACGATATTTAGCAATAATGTTTGGCGGCATTCTCATGGCTCTTGGCGGTTCTTTTTACTCGCTGGTTGATATTCGGGCTTTCAATTTAAACGTAGGGGGAGAATGGAGCTGGATAGCTTTGGCTCTGGTGGTTCTCGGTAATTGGAAGGTACAATGGGTCTGGGTTGCCACACTGTTATTCGGCTTGCTGAACGCGGTGCAGACTTGGCTTGTGACAGTTGTGGTTCAAATTCCATACCAATTCTTCCAGGCCATTCCCTACGTTCTAACAATCGGTGCAGGAGCATTTCTAGGAAAACGGGTGAGGCCGCCTAAAGCCCTTCTGACACCCTATAGAAGAGAAGGAAACTGATTTATCACCGTGTTCAAATTAAAGAGATATGAACGGCACATTAATTGTAAGACGTGCCAGAGTAGCCGAGCGGTCAGAGCCTGTGGATATACGCATTGAAGATGGTGTGATAAGTGAAGTCGGTGAACATTTGGGGGGAGGCGGTGAAGAGATTGACGCTGGTATGAGGCTGGTTTTGCCATCCTTTGTGGATATGCATTTTCATTTAGACTCTGTGCTGACCATGGGCGACCCACGGTTCAATGAGAGTCGGGAACTTTGCTTGAAGGAATAGAGATATGGGCTGAGCGAAAAAAGAGGCTTACAGTGGACGACGTAGTCGAACGGGCAAAGCGGGCTCTGAGTTTAATGATGTCTTACGGCACCACCTACATTCGGACCCATGCCGATGTTACCGACCCCTCATTGACAACTGTAAAGGGTCTTCTTGAGGTTAAGAGACTTTACAAAGGTTTGGTGGACATACAGGTTACGGCCTTTCCTCAAGACGGAATTATGACGGACCCTCTTAACGCTGAGCTTCTCGAGAAGGCTGTGGAAATGGGTGTGGATAATGTCGGGATGATTCCCCATATAGAGTTTACGCGGGAAGACGGTGTAAAATCTATCGAATATGCTTTCCAGATAGCTAAAAAGTATGGTAAAGATGTTGATGGGCATGTGGATGAAACAGATGATGAGCAATCACGCTTTCTTGAAGTAGTGGCTTCATACGCAATAAAGAACAACTATTTCGGCCGTGTGACGGCGGGACATTGTACTGCGATGCATTCCTATAACGACGCCTACGCGGCTAAACTTTATCGTCTGCTTAGAAGAGCGGATATCACGGTTGTCGCCAACCCCCTAATCAACATCCACCTACAGGGCAGGTTTGATACATACCCTAAAAGGAGGGGGGTGACCCGTATAAAGGAGCTGCTCGCAAACGGTGTAAACGTGGCGTTGGGCCATGATTGCATCATGGACCCATGGTATCCTCTCGGCAGAGGTGACATGATTCAGGTGTTGTTTATGGCTGTCCACGTGGCTCAGATGATGTCTCACCACGAGCTGCGGAAATCCTTCAACCTCATCACATACAACGCAGCAAAGGCGTTGCGGATAGGGGATAGGTATGGAATAAAAGTTGGAGCCTACGGAGACTTGGTTATCCTCGACGCATACGATGAGCTAGAGGCTCTCAGCTTTCAAAGAAGACCACTATATGTAATAAAGAGAGGGGTGGTTGTGTCGAGAAAAACGGTTGAGAAAACTGAGGTACTGGACCCTGTAACCAACAAATTCAAGCAACTATGATTTTTTAGCCCTGGGAGGGCTTTGAACCCTCGACCTGCCGCTTACGAGGCGGCCGCTCTACCGGGCTGAGCTACCAGGGCCTCTGATAGCTTTTTTGCTGTAGATTATTTAGTTAAAATCACGAGAATAAAAGAATTAAAAAGAAGGGAAAAAATAGGGGAGTGGTTGGCTGGCAGGCAACCACCAAACAACACCTAGGAAACCCTAGAAGAGGCCGGACGTCTTAAGTATGGTCATATCCAGCAAAGTTGCTGGAACGTCAAATAATCTGTCATACTAGCTTTTGGGTTTTATCCCTGTTGCTGGGCCGGTATGCCCGCCAGCCTCTCTTGTGCTTCCCGTCGGATTGTCAGCCAGATTTGCCGGAGTAATGTCTTCTGCATCTTTGCTGTCAGTTCTTTTGGTTTTATGTTGTAGACTGCGATAGTTAGTCTCTGTAATGCTTTTCTTGCTTGGCCGTTGTATCTCTTCTTTTTCTTCTTGTTGGTGTTTTTGAATAGTCCGAAGAAGTTTGCGGTTTTCCTCCAGCCCCATCGTGGGTTAACATACATCATAATTTCCGCCAAAGCCTCCTGTGAGAGTAGGTGGTTATCGCCATATATACGTAGTTCGTCGACGAGTATGCTGTAGGCTGAGTATCTCCTCTCAGCCTCTTCTACTATCCTTTTTGCCTGTCTATGGAGCTTCTTCTCAGCGATTTTGACCATGTCGAGGAGGTCTTCTCTCTCGTCCTCGGACGCAGAATCTAAACGATTAGAGTATTGTTCAATAGTCTTCTGGAGACTTCTGAAGGTCGAGGCCTTCTCCCGCATTATCAGGTAGGTTTCATCAACCGCTTTGAACCACCTCTCCTCAATAGCCATCAGAACCCTAACATCAGCCCTAGCAGACTTCGACGTAATCCCCAGCTTCTCCCTCATCTTCTTAATCAATGTGAGCCGTCTGAGGTAATAGACTTCTACACCCGTCTTGAGCAACTCTATGAAGCCATCTGTATGCATTATCGGTATGACGTCTACGTAAACCTTGTCGCCAGCTTCCGCCGGAATCTTCGTCGGAGAATCAACATGTTTAAAGGCCTCGCCATCAGTTGTGTATGTGATGCGGTAGCCGGAGTCGTCTTTCTTTCGGTGGATGTCTGCGTAGAACCTTGTCATCTACACCACCTTTCTGAACACCAACACATACTCGTGCCACAGGTCGTGTCGAGTATGCCTTGAAGTGGCTTAAGAATTTTGGTGATGGGGTTGTTGTCTATGATTTCTCGGAGAGGCTTGGAGGGATTAGGGTTGGTGATGTTGTATATAAGGAGGGAGAGGAGGTCTCTGTTAGCGAGATTGGTTCTCTGTTGAATGGTTTTGAGCCTGTTATAGCTGATGTCAGGCTATCTACCAAGTTGTTTTTATCCACTCTCAGAATGTTTGAGAGGGATTTTGACTATGTCATGTTCTCGTTTAAAGATGGTGTGTTATCTATTAGTTCTAAGCTTGAGTATGGGAATAAGTCTTTGGAGAGGTCTCTGAAGGTATATGGATGGGGAGAGGTGGATAAACAGTATTTCAGCCTCTACCATCTTATCAGGTATTTAAAAGGTATAGATAGGCTGGATATACAAGGTGTTAGGCTATTATTCAGTAAAGACCCTGAAAAGAATAGTCCAAGACCCCTGCTTTCTTAAACATCAGCTACCGCGCCCAAAACGGGTTCTTGATACGCATTATCTCAATACTTTTTTTTTCATTTAAGTATGCGTTGTTTTTCGTAGGTCAGGCACCATGAATTCGTAGAGTGGTTTCTGTCGTGCGAAGTATTCTCGCGCAACATCTATGGCTCCGCGACGGAGGAGCATGGCTCTTTTGACTCGTGTTTTGGCGATTTCCTGAGCTATTTTTCTGGGTGTGGAGCCGTTCTGCTGTGCAAGGGTTATCACTAGCTTGACGTTGGTGGTGATCTTGTAGTTTATGAGGTCAAAGGCCTCCTTCTCCGTTCCCCCTTTATACTCGACAAATGAGCCGATTACTCCTCCTGAGTTGACGACAAAGTCTGGCACGACCCAGAATCCTTTCTCTATCAACATTTTTTCAGCCTCTGAAGTGGTTGGTATGTTGGCCGCCTCGATAACCAGCTTTGTTCCAGCTTTGATAAGCTTGGGCGCAGTCTCGCTATTTATTGTGTCGGAGGTTGCGGCGGGTATGAAGACATCCGACTTTACGTCGAAAATCTTCTCCTTGTGATATATTTCGTATCTTGAGAGTCTCTCTATCGAGCCAGCCGTCTGCAGCTCTCTCATGATATGGGGTATGTCGAGGCCTTCGGGGTTGTATATGCATCCCGTGATATCTGATATCGCGACTATCTTGTAGCCGAGTTCGTCGAGAAACTTTGCGGTGAAAGAGCCGACGTTTCCGAATCCTTGTATAGCCACTTTAGCCTCATGTGGGTCAAGACTTAGTGAGCCGAATTTGTTGAGCATCTTCAGGGTGAGGTCTGTTGCCACAGCCACACCATACCCTGTGGTGCCGAGCTCATGAGGTATCCCGCCCATTTCACTGGGCTTGCCGGTGCAGGCTCTGACGTCGCCGACTTCATGTGCGAACACAGCCATGTCCAGCTCAGTGGTTCCCATGTCTGTTGCGGCAACGTATTGGAGTGGCACGTAGGGCTTTATCGCTTTGGCGAAAGACCTCATCCAAGCAACTCTGTCCACCTTACTGGGGTCGCCCATAATGCCGCCTTTTGCGCCGCCGAAGGGAAGCCCCGCGAGGGCACATTTCCAAGTCATCACCCGGGCGAGGCGAAACACTTCCACGGGGGTTACGGTTGGGGTGAACCTTATGCCGCCTTTCCCTGGCCCGATGGCGGTGTTGTCGATAACCAGAACACCTCTCATCCCCGTGTCGGGGTCATAGGCAAAAACAACCTTCTCAGGCCCCCACTCATCAGCCAAACTCCAAACATCATAAGCGGAGAAACTCAACCTAACACACCATAAACTCAATTGCTGCAGCAAACAAAAAAAGATATCTACACAACAAGTTACGTCAGAGGATGAAGAGACGGCAAGTTGATGGATAAGTTTTTCTCAAATCGACTTTTTGACGTATTGCGGAAAAGAATTTTACTTGTGAGCGATTTTATTTGTTACGTGATAAAGACTAAGCGTGTTTATGAGCCGCCGTCTCCCGAGGACGGCTGCAGGGTTCTTGTTGACAGGCTGTGGCCGCGTGGGCTGGGAAAAAATCGTGCGGCTGTTGATGTGTGGCTAAAGGAAGTTGCGCCGAGCGGTTCTCTTAGGAAGTGGTTTGGCCACAAGCCGGAGAGATGGGAGGAGTTTAAGCGACGCTTTTTCATGGAACTCAGCCGACAGCCCGACGGAGTCAGGAAACTTCTTGAACTCGAGGAAAAACACGGCACGGTATCGCTTCTTTACTCGGCGAAGGACACGGTCCACAACAACGCCACAGCTCTAAAGGAGTACATAGAACAGATGAAGAAGGGATGACATACTTAAATCAAGCAGGGATAATGGTTGGTGGATGGAGTTTAAGGTCGTCGGCTACGTGCGGGTGGATTTTGACGACGAGTACGTGAAGCAGAACGCCGGCGCCGTCTCGGGGCGTGTTGAGATACTGCCCGAGTATGAGGAGGCGCTGGACGGTGTGGAGAAATACACTCACCTATTCATCATCGCTGTCTTCCACAAGTCGAAGCCGGAGCACAGGTCGTTGCTTAAGGTGAAGCCGAGGCGGCTGCTGAGGATGGGGTTGCGTGAGGATGAGCTTCCGATCTTGGGTGTTTTCTCTACGGACTCGCCTGTGAGACCCAACCCGATAGCTCTGACGCTAGTGAAGCTTGTTAGACGTGAGAGGAATGTGTTGTTTGTGGAGGGTCTTGACCTGTTTGACGGCACCCCTGTCATAGACATAAAGCCCTACCGCCCCGACTATCGTGCAGAGAACTACGGCTATCCTGATTGGGTGAAGCTTGACGCAAGGGCCTCGATTTGACCAGCGTAGAAGATGAATACACCTGTCCAAAATGTGGCTACCGGTTAACCATCCCCACCAAGCCGAGTGATTCGCATGTTAGGAAGGTTTGGAGCCTATATTGTCCACGATGCGGACACAGCTGGTACGTCAAGACACCTCTGGAGGACATCATCTAGAGAGGAGAAAGACGGCTGCCACCGCCAGCCCGATGCCCAGCACCTTGGTTAATGTGATTGACTCGTTGAGGAAAAAGAGGCTGAGCAGCGTCGCGAGGGCAAGGCCGAGTCGTGAGATGGGGATTACGAGGCTTCCCTCACCGATTGAGAGGCCTGATAGCATGGCGACGAGTGCGACTGTTATGGTGACGCCGGAGAGGAGGGCGTAGGGAATTGCACCCGAGAAGCTCAGCGTAAGTTTCCCGCTGTAAACCATCGCTACAATCGGGAGAAGCGCCAGCAGAACAACCGTCTCAACGAGTAAGTAGCTAAAAGAGTTTGCACCAGCGGCCGCGCCTTTTTTACGGAAAAAATCAGTTAAACCAAGACAGAGAAAAGCAATCAGCGCAAACAAGACCTCCATCCTGATGGGAGAAGACATACTGACTAAGACATGTACTTGCTTAAAACTATGTAGAGAGATAAGGCTCTGTCATGGGGTGTCTATTTTCTGCTGTCTTCTAAGAAACGGGATGAGGCTACTTTGCTTGAGGTAGTTGTGTAATGGAATAGAGAGACGCGGCCTGACGTGTGCGAGCGCCTCGTCCAGCGACTGAAAACGTTCGCATCGCTGTTCCAAAGCCTTCTTCACGATTTCGCGGAAACGCCAAACACCCAGCGGAACCCATCCCGGCTTAATCTCGAAAAACACTATCGCCCCACTCTGTTCACGTCTATCGGCGAGGTGACGCAACAGAGAGAAGCGCACGGCGTAATATGCTCCGCCGGTGTTTTCTGCATAAGTTTTTCTCGGCCTAATTATTTCGTGGTCGCTGTAGGGTGGCTTGTCTCTGTAACGGAGCCATCCTTCGAGAAGCTCATACATCCACGGCGTCGGCGTCAAGACTACTGTGGCGGAGTTTTCCACAGCCGAGTAGCTGTGTACGCGATACTCGTTTATGATGCTGTATTGCCTGACTTGGTTGTATAACTGTTTTGAGAGGATGTCGTCGACCGCTGTGATACTCCACTCGGTTGGCACAAGTTTTCTCTGACTCGCGATTCCGAGCAGACCTGCTGAGAAAAGTCGTGTGAGATAGTATTCGTCATGCCCGGTTTTGTAGAGGCTCGTCAACGTCTCCTCGGCTTTGACGTAGGGGTCGTTCAGGTAGCTATCTACTTTCCGGGGTATGGAGACGTTGCCCGTGAGCTTGACTTTTTCAACCCGAGCCGAGGGCCCGTAGGGCGCTGTGCGTATGCTGAAGCCGGGCATGGTCTTCACCGCTCCTGCTGTGGTTATCTCGAAGTCGACTGGTTTGATTGATGCCGCCGACTCTTGTAGAGCAGTAAATGGGTCTCTTCTCTGTATAGGTGTTTTGACATGTGTGATGGTTAGGCCGAGGAGAAGTGAGAGTCTCAGCCTCAACAGCTCGTTAACGGAGAAATCAAGCCATTTGCTGGGAGACTCTAAAAGTGCGGGGTTTATGTCATCGGCGTAGACCAGGGCTGAACCGAGAGCGACACGCGGATATCCTTTTTCCCCCACAAGGAATGTTGGTGGAGATGGTCCGCTAAGCTGTCTGCCGCTGAGCTTGGCGGCTAATGCTTCCTTGAATAGGTCTCTGTAGAAGGGGCATGTGCTTAGTTTACAGAGCCGCGCTATGCCGTGGCAGACGTTGCAGACGTTTTCCTCATTTTTCTCGGACGATGCGTGAAGATTCTTCATCAACCTTCGGGGCCCTGTTTGGGTACCACCTCAACCTCCAGCCCCATGTGCTTAGCCATCCGCAGCACCTTATTCTGACATTTCTTGAAATAGGTTCTCATTTCACCGGGGCCGATGGCGACGATAACCCTGTCACCTACTCTATCGACGCTGAAGTCCGAGAGATGCTTACCAATAATCCGCCGCATAACAGCCAGCTCGCCTCCACGGTCCTCAGACACTTTTACAGGTACGAAGAAAACCCGCTCACCGAAGACGTAAAGCTCGTACACGGGCTCGTCGTTTAGGAAATCTTTGACGACTACAGTTGGTCTAGCCAGGTCGGCTCTCTTGAGTCCCGCCGGCACCTTCACCACCACCTCGAGGGTGTGTATGCTCGCCACGCGGCCTTTGTCCATGAAGATTAATGTGTCCACTATCGAGGGAAGTATCCCTATGTCTACTTTGTTCGCTATTCTATGCAGGGCGTCGATGGGTGTGCTTGCGTGGATGACGCCTATCATGCCGATGCCCGCGTAGCGGAGGTCTATGTACATCTCGAAGTCTCGTGCCTCACGCATCTCGTCGAAAACCGTGTAGTCTGGCCTGCTGAGAAGCAAAACGCTGTGAATCTCCCCGTCTTTTGCCGCGCTTTTGGAGTATTGTGTGATGTCGGGTGGAAGGTTCAGGTCCCGGGGGCTTTCAACCGTCTTCACAACCTTCCGCATGTTGCGATAGTATTCGGCGAGGGCCTGTGCAAAGGTTGACTTTCCCATTCCAGGTGGCCCAGCTATGAGGATACCCTCGGCCCGTTTCTCCAGCCTCTCGAGGACCTTTGGAGGAAGCCTGTAATCATCGAGCCGCACCCTCAAAACAGGTTTGACAACAGTCATCTCCATTCCATCTGAGAGGGGAGGCCGAGTAATTACGATACGGAATTGGCCAAGCTGTAGAATCGTCAGCTCAGGTTTGTCTACTTCGACGAAAGCCTCTGTGCCGAAGACGTCAAACGCTGTTTTCATAATAGTTGAGACAAGGGCCTCAATCTCGGTTCTCGACATGGGCTTTTCTCTGATGGATTCGAAGACCCAGCGGCCTGGGTGGCCGCGCTTTATCTTCGGCTCAAGCCCCTCCTTGACATGTAGGCTCATCACGTCGCCTGAGAAAACCGACTCGAGCTGTAGAGGCGGCTCGGGAACTGTGTAGCGGTAGGAAACGCCCATAGACTCGGCGACCCTTGCCACAAGGGGGTCAGATGTCAACAGCGTTTCACGGTTGCTCCTACAGTATTCGAGCACGGCTTCCCGCCACCCGACTCCGCCAGCCTCACCCACAAACTCCACATACTCCCCGCGTGAAGCCATCAGATTCCTCAATCCATCCATGGCGGCCAAGTCGCCTGAAAACGCCCTCTCCTGCAGATGCTTCAACAGCGCCCGATGCACCAGAACCCTGCCACCACGCTCCACAAACTCTCCAACAACCCCTAGACGCAGCGCAGACTCGTCAACAACAACTCTCAAACCACTCATACCTAACCAGTATACCTGAAGAAAGTCTGAAAAACCGGTTAATAGGTTTATGACGGCAAGAGCCATGCGGGGGGTGGGATTTGAACCCACGAACCCCTTCGGGACAGGGTCCTAAGCCCTGCGCCGCTGGTTTTCTCTCAGCTTTTGCTGAGAAAATTTGACCAGGCTTGGCAACCCCCGCGACTAAACACCTTATAGCCCAGCTTTTATTTTAACGCTTTGAGTTTATGCTAAGTGTTTGCTTTGTCCAAAAGCACTCATAGGAGGAGCGTGTTTTCTTAGTGCATCGGATACTATGGGCATGCTGAAGAGATTAATGGATGCGCTGGCCGAGAGGCCGTGTGCTCCCTAGGGTTTTTCAGCATCAAGCGGGCGAGATGCGTTTGTGTTTTTATTTTGGGCGTGGGTGGTTTCTGCGCTTGAAGCGTAGGAGTTTGTCTTCTTCGGAGTTTGAGGCTTTGTTGCCTCGTCTTAGGGTTTTCTTGGGTGATGTGAATGTGAAGAGGGTTTTGAAGCGTGGTGTGGATGTTTTTGAGCTCGAGGGTGTGAAGGTGGTGTCTGTGGATGAGTTTTTCTTCGTTGTTGGTGGTGAGTGGGTTGTTCCAGCCCTTGTCGAGGGTAACAAGCCTCTTCTCGAGAGGCTTGCTTCGGTGTGGGTTGACATGGGTGCCGTGCCCCGTGTGGCGTCTGGAGCCGATGTCATGAGGCCTGGCATAGTGAAGATGGATGTTTTCCGTACGGGAGACGTGGTGCTGGTACGTGACGTCACTCACTCGAAACCCTTGGCCGTTGGACAAGCGTTGATGAGCTCCGAAGAAGCCTCGACACTCTCAAAGGGAAAAGTGGTAAAAAACCTTCACCACGTAGACGACATCGTGTGGCGGATGTTGAAACAAGTTTTGTGAAAAGACAACGTATAAGAATACCGCGGGAGGTAATAATGTGTTGATTGATGAGCAAACTGTCCTGAATGCGTTGCGGCAAGTCATTGACCCAGACTTGAAGATAGACATCGTCACACTTGGCATGATTAAGAACCTTGTTATCAAAGACGGTGACGTGAGCTTCACTCTGGAGCTTACTACTCCGGCGTGTCCCTATAACAAGTCTATTGAGGATAGCGCCCGCGCCGCTGTTGAGAGTATTCCCGGAGTAAGGTCTGTTGATATGCGGGTTACGGCGCGTGTTTGGTCTGCTAAGCCTATGGCCTCCACCTATCCCGATGTCAAGAACGTGGTTGCTGTCGCCAGCGGAAAAGGAGGTGTGGGCAAGACGACTGTAGCCATCAATCTTGCGTGTAGTCTCGCTTTGTCCGGTGCTCGGGTTGGGCTTGTCGACGCCGACATCTACGGCCCCACTATCCCGAAAATCGTCAAGATTGTTGAGCCGCCTCGTCTAAGACCTGATAAGAAGGTGGAGCCCGCTAAGATGATGCTGGGCATCAAGGTTATGTCGCTGGGGCTTTTCGTCGACGAGGGCACGGCGGTTATCTGGAGGGGTCCTTTAGTGGCCAGCGCGGTGAAGCAGCTGCTGACAGAGGCACAGTGGGGTGAGCTGGATTATCTCATAGTCGACCTGCCACCGGGCACAGGCGACGCATCTCTTACTCTTGCCCAGACCATGCCTCTCACAGGCGTCGTCATAGTAACCACACCTCAGCAGGCCGCGTCGGTGATAGCAGCTAAGGCTCTCAGCATGTTTAGAAGACTGGGCGTGACAATCATAGGCATAGTCGAGAACATGAGCTACTACGTCTGCCCCGAATGCGGTAAAGAATCAAGCCTCTTCGGCCAAAGCCACACCGACAAGATGGCGGCTGAGCTTGATGTCGAGGTTTTGGGCAGAATACCGATGTCGCCTGATGTCTCGGTAAACCATGACCAAGGCGTCCCAATAGTCTTAGCCGCCCCATCTTCTCCGGCGGCCAAGGCCTTCGACGAAGCCGCCAAAAAAATCGCTGCGAAGATAAGCATACTCGCGCACGCGGCAGGGGCCGCGAAGGCTGGAGCTAAGTGACAAGGGAAAAAACTGTCCAATTGTGTCTAGTCTGTAAAAAAACGGGCCTCGACCTCTATCTGGGAGGCTATCTGGGGAAGATGTATCTATGCCGTTCGTGTGGATATGTGGGGGCGCTTGTTATCGAGATGTCTGTGGAGGATTATCTCAAGATGTTGAAGAGTCAGTAGTATTCGGCTAGGCTCGTGAGGAACTCGGGCCCAAAGGGATACCGGGACGCGAGCTCTTTCCTGACAAGGAATTGGCGCTCTATCGTCTTCAACGCGGAGCGTGCTGCGAGGTCAGCTCGCCATGCTTCGCCGACGCCGACGAACTGGTAACGGTCAGAGTTGAGCCGGGCCCTGCAGTGTATCAACCTCATGTCTCCGTGTTTCTCCCGATGCTCCTTGAAGTATAGCGTGAGAACCCCTGTGCCCAGCGCTTTCCTAAACCTTTGAACAAACCTGTTAGCCACCTCCATGACCCTCTCCTTATCCTCAACATCTATTCTGCTCATCTTGTAGCTCACCTCGACGACGATGTTGTTCTGCTGCTCCCCAGCCACCCTCGCTATAGGTGACAAAGCGTCCATCAACGTGACTATGCCCACTACACGGTTTCTCTCCGTGACAACGAGAGACGAGAAGCCGTATTGCTTCATTCTCTCCACCGCCTCGACTACTGTCTCGTTTCCACGGGCCGTCACCACCTCCCGTGTCATGATGCTCTTCACAGGGTTGCTGAGTGTCCGCGCCTTCTCACCCGCAACCTCTCCCAGCGAAGGCCTTGTCCTAGGCTTGATAATCTTCTCCGCAACATCTGTGACGGTGACTATTCCGACAAGGTAGCCGTTGTTGACGACGGGCAGCCTCGAGACACCTTGGTCACGCATTATGGAGATTGCTTTCCCTATCGTGTCGTCGGCGTTTATTGTGATGACGTCTTTTGTCATGATTTTCTGCACAGTCAGGTTTTTGATAATTTCTCGAGAGTTTAGTATCAGGTCAGCGGCTGCCACGAGGCCGACTGGTTTACCGGCCTCCGTCACAGGCATGGCTTTGAGGTTTTTCTCAACCATAGCGGAGGCCACATGTGGAAGAGTGTCCTCCGGAGTTATCTTGGGAGTTTTCACGGCGAGCGTCCGGGCCAAGACTTTTGTGGGGTTGACGTTGGGCCAGAGCGCAGCCCTCTTCGTCACAACACCCACCAACCTGCCCGAGCGGCTGTCCTTAACAACCACAACATCAAGCTTCCTATCGGTGAACAAACCAATAACTTTGGTGAAAGGCTCATCATCGCCCACAGATACAAACTCGGCCGCCATTATGTCCCCTGCTTTCTTATCCATGTCCAAATTTTTCGCCCACAGTTATTTAAGTTAACATTGCGGCCACCCCTGCTCACGGAGATGTAGAGCACCCATAACACCTGTGCAACGCCGCTAGGAAGAGTCGCCGGAGACCTTGTCACAATCCTTTGGATTTTTCCCCAAGTCTTAAATTTCGGCAGAGTATCCTAGGAAATGATGCTGAGCACAAAGACCATAACTTCTGGCGCTTCCATGGCCGCTCTCGCTCTCATCCTGGCTTTCCTGCCGCTGAGCATCCCCTTCCCACCCATTCCCTACCTAAGGATAGACCCCGCGGAGATACCTGTGTTCATCTCCCTCCTCGGCTTCGGTCCATGGCCAGCCCTCATAACCAACCTCGTATACTACTTTGTTCTGCTGGCTGTGGGAGAATTCACCCCCGTTGGGCCGACGATGAAGTTTCTGGCGGTGGCCTCCTCTCTGCTCGGGTTCTGGCTGGGCTCGAGAATGGTTTACGCAAAGGGGTTCAAACCCATGCTCGCCGCCGGAACTTTTCTGGGAACCGTGCTACGTGTCTTAGCAATGACAGCCGCCAACTATGTTGTTCTTCTCATACTTTTCCCCGATTTTCTCTCTCTTGCCACATCGTTGCTGGGAGCTTTTCTGGGAGTGGATATTTCAAGCGGGCAGGCAGGCTTCTTCCTCGTGCTGGTGTTCACCGCAGTTTACAACGTTCTCCACATGGGGTTCAGCCTCATCCCAACTATACTCCTTCTAAAAGCAATCCAGAAAACACGTGCCCTCGGCAGTAAATGGACCCCTTGGATGATTCAAGCGTCTACGGGAAAACGACAACCTTAACTCCTTTTCTCTCCCTGTGAATCTCAAATCCTTCGACAAGCTTCTCCAGCGGAAGCCTATGGGTTATCAGAGGCCTGACCTTCACCAACCCCTTTTCGATGAGCTGGACGGCTCTGTTTATGTGGCCGCGTGTGCTTGCATAGGTGCCTGTCAACGTGTATTCGCCAAAGTGTAGCTTGTTGAGGTTTACGCCAACCACGCCGTCGCCGTGAAGAGACGCGAAAATGTTCAATACACCTCGTTTAGCCAAGCATCTGAAACCTGTCTCAACAGCCTTCCCTTCACCCACCGTTAACGAGACAAAATCAACACCCTCGCCCCCAGCCAAGCTCCTCACTTTCTCAACAACGCTTTTATCGGCGGCATCAACCACCACATCTGCACCAAGCATCTCAGCCAGCCTCAGCCTCTCCTCAGAATAATCAACAGCCACAACCATAGCGCCCATCAGCTTAAGCAGCTGAACCTGCATCAACCCTATTTGACCCACGCCGACGACGAGAGCCCAGTCACCAGTATGTAGACCCGACCTCTCGACACAGTTGATACACGCGGCCAACGGCTCTGTAAAAACCGCCTCCTCAAAATCAATCGTCTCTCTAAAACGTTGAACATGTCCTGGATATGCGACAACATATTCTGCGAAGCCGAAGACCTTGGGCTTGAGCGAGTTAGTGCAGAGGTTTTCATAGCCTTTTACACAGTAGCGGCATGTTCCACATGGTTTCGAGAGAGTTCCCGCCACCCTGTCACCGGGCTTGAGCGCAGAAACATTTTCACCCACCTTCTCAACAACGCCAGCAACCTCGTGACCCGAGACACCGACCGAGGGGAGAGGAACCCAGACATTCTCCCCAGTATAGACCCTCACATCAACAGGGCAGACACCACAAGCCTTTACACGCACAAGAACCGAGTCAGACACACATTCGGGAACCGGCACATCCTCCACAGCAACATCAAAGACACCGCGTAAAACAGCGGCCCTCATATAGAAAGGAAAAGCACATCATATATTATGTGTTTGTCCACAGCCTTGTAAACAGGTTCACGGACTCGCTTTGCTGGCAACTTCTTTCAGCATCTTTAAAGCCTCCAACAGCATCTCCCGCGTCTCCCTCGAATCACGTGCAACAACCTCCAGAATCTCCAGACTCCTCTTGCTCTGCTCCGTCAAAACCTCCAAAACCTTCGTAACCCTCTCAACAAAAGCATCCATCCTGCTAACGAAATCCCTAAACTCCGACCGATAATCCCTAAACTCGCTACGAAAATCTCTGAACTCATTCCGGAAATCATTGAACTCACCTCTGAAATCGCGAAACTCACCCCTAAAGTCACGGAACTCATTTCTAAAATCTCTGAATTCTCCCCTGTAGTCGCGGAATTCCTCCCAGTATGTGAAGAATATTGCCTGCATGGCTCCGAAGCCTTCCTGGAGCTCGTCGGCCAGTTTGTTGTAGCGTATTTGGAAGTGTTTGAGGTTTGGCTTGGGCCGTGTCTCGGCTATCTCTATTTTTTTTAATCTTGGCCGGGGGAGGCGGGGTCTTTAAAGCTTCCATGAATCTGTTCAGCGTCTCTTCATCGCCTTGTGCAAAGATTGTAACGGTTCCGTCTTTTTCGTTCCTCACGTAGCCAGCTAGCTCAAGCTCCTGCCCAAGCTCCAGCACATGGCGTCTGTAGCCGACGCGCTGCACTCTTCCCACGACCTTCATCAGGTAGGCCTTCAAAACCCTTCCCTAATTCGTGACAACGGGGTAAAAAGTGTTTTATGCGCCGGGGGTGGGATTTGAACCCACGAGGCCTGTGTGGCCACGGGCTTTCATGTCTTGTCTCAAGGCCCGCCCCTTATCCTGGCTTGGGTACCCCGGCTCCTGTTTATGGTTGTTGTCTGTTTTTTATATGGTTGATGTTTTTGCGAGGTTGAGGATTGCCAGGGTGTAGGCGAGGGCTTCTTCTGTTCTGATTGTTTTGACTCCTTGGTTGGGTGCTGTGTTGACTGTATGGGTGAAGAGTCTGTTGTACTCGAGTCCGTGGGCCCGTGCTATTTCGTGGAGGCCTTTGTCGGCGGCTCCGAAGACTACGCATGTTTGGGTGGATTCTTTTAGCCGTTGGGCGACTGTGGCGTAGACTTGGTTGATTGGTTCGCCGAGGCGGGAGGTGGCTAGCCTGAATGTGTATGGTTTGAGGGCTTCTTCTAGGCTTTTGACGACACGTGTCCTGAACCCTGTGTAGGTTTCGCCTGATTTTTTGCCGACAACCGAGTACTTGACACGGCCCTCCTTAACCCGGACCCGTAGAGTGACTATCGTGTTTTTGGGGAGCTTTCGCGGGATTTTCAGCGGCTTTCCCATTCCCGCCTCGAGGAGCGATGTCTGCCCAGAAGCTGTGACAAGTGCTTGTCTGTAGTGTGTTCCCTCTTTTTTCAACGCGTCTGCCTCGGGGTGGGTCGGTATGTTGAGGGGTGGCAGGAGGCCTGCGTAGCGGAGGCTTGGCTTGAGGGGATATACTCTGGAGCGCAGGTAGGGGGCTGTGACGAGGTAGTCGAGAAGCTCCTTTATCAGTAGAGCGTTTCGGAGACGCGGTGCCCCGGGCTCGTCGGGGTATAGAACAAGCTCATCGACCCTGAAGGTGGCGAGAACTCTGCCGACAAACCCTATTTTCATAGTGGCTTCGCGGAAGCTGGGCACCTCCGCCGTGAAGGAATGTGGAAGAAACACTGCGAATTTTTTCATGCCCGGGGGCCCGATGCACTGCTTTGCGGCTTGGCTTTAACGCTATATGTCGAGGACGAAACGCACCTTGTTTTTCTCCGTGTCTATCTCCATGAGTGCGTAGGTTGGTGACTTCACCGCTGTGCCTGTCTGATGTTTTTCCCTGTTGTAGTTTTCTCCCCATAACGTGGCCTCGAGCCTGTATTCTCCGTTTCTCATGATTTTGTTGACCTTTATCTCGGTGGCGACGATGTTGTCTATCTCGAATTTGTGGAGGAGTTTTTCGAGCCAGTCGTAGAGAAGCTCCATCAGGTCTTGTCCACGTGCCTCGACTGATAGGGAGACGGTTTTCTCCGAAGCGTTCAGCACTAGTGTTTTGAAGAGGGCCAGTCCAGCTTGCTCAAACGCCTCCTCCAACGATGAGCCATATGCCTCGATGTAGATGTCGGCCATGTGGGGGAGCTGGTGGAACCCCTTCCGGGACATGCTCATAGTTTCTAACAATGATGGGACTTATTAGGCTGCTGATGATAATGGGTTGTCGGGATGGCTCGAAGGGATGAGGTGGAGGTGTTGAGGCGTAGGGGTGTGGAGTTTCTTGAGATGGCTGAGAAAGCGTTGGCAGACAAGAAGGTTGACTTCATGCTGGAGCAGGCTGCCCAGCTCTACCTCAAGTCCGCTCTTCTCAAACTAGTCGGAGAATATAGCAGGACTCATAGCTTGAGGCGTCTGGTGTGGGAGCTGGCCGAGGCTTCGAGAGACGATGAGCTGAGAAAGTTTGGAGAAGAGAGGAGAAGTGTTCTCTCGAGTTTGGAGGATGTCTATATTATGGCGAGGTATTTTCCGAAGGAATATTCCGAGATGGATGCGGCGGAGTTTTTAGAAGTTGTCCGCGAGCTGTTTAGGCTGGTCGGCAGGGTGGCGGGTTTCCCAGCATGATAGAGACTGCGCGTAGGAGGGCTGAGATGGTTAGGCGCTGGAGAGAATTTGTCGGGATGTTGGCTGAGGCTGTTAGAAAGGTTTTGGGGGATGCGGATGTGTATGTGTTTGGCAGCGTTGTCACGGGAGAGTGTGTGGCGTCGAGCGATGTGGATGTCTTGGTTGTCTCGGACAGGGTTCCCGAGTCGATGCTTGAACGCGGTGCCTTGAAGGTGGAGATTGAAGATGCCGCGGGGCTTCCCGTCTACCACCCCTTCGAGCTTCACTTCGTCAAGCCCGATGAGGCCATGCACTATTTCAAGAAAATTGGGCGAAACATTTTGAGGGTTTAGTACCACTGGTCTTCTTCGCCGACGACTGTTTGGCTTCTTCTCCTCATTATGACTGTTGCGGCGACCGCGAGGACGGCTATGCCGGTTACGGTGCCGTAGACTATGAGCTGGGCTGTTTCATGTGATAGGCTGGGTGTGGTGATTTCTGTGGTTATGGGGGTTGTGGTGGTTGTCGTGGTCGTTGATGTGGTTGCTTCGTTGATGCTCAGGGTTATGGTGTAGGGGCCTCCTCCGCCCACTCCGCCTTGGTTAGACACCCTGATGTAGTAGGTTTTCTCAGCTGCGTCCTGTGTTTCCAGGCTCACCGCCGCTTCACCGCTGGTGTTGGTTCTGTTGCTTCTAAGCCCGTAGCCTGTCTGGTCGAGGATGACGAGTTCATAGATGTTTCCAGGCTGTGTCGTCAGTGTCGCGGTTAATTGTTTCCCTTTTCCAAGCACCGCTGTGAGGACATATGTGTCTACGTAGTCTAGTCCTTCGCTGGAGTTGGTTAAATAGCCTGAGATGATGGTTGTTTCCCCTGTTCTCAACGCTCCCAGGGGGGTTGCTTTTTCGAGTTTGTCGGCGGCTTCTCTTCCACCTGTGTCCACTAGCCGCTCGATTCCCAGCGTGATGACGTAGTCGGCTTTGGCGGGTCTCGCTTCTGAGAATATTCCTATTTTGAAGCAGAGCGTGGTTGAGGTGTTTTCGCCGAAGTTGCTGTGTGCCCAGCTGTAGACGTACTCCAGCGGGCCTCCTGCCTGAATGGTCTGCACTCCGCCTATGCGGGAGAACTGGCTGGGCCTTATCTCCCACATCAGCAACGTGTTAAACCCTGTTGACGTGTTTGTGGTAACGGTTACTCTGAGGACTAGGCGTTCACCGGGTCTCAGGTTCTCGAACCTGTAAAAATCCTCTCTAAGCCGTCCGGCGAGCGTGGCTTCAATGGGTGGAAGCGTGTCCCCGGCCAGGTTTATCCTTTTGTCTGTTGTGATGCAGGGGTCGCTTGTCTGAGCAGATACAGCTGTGAAGGCGGCTAACAAAACAACGATTGTCAGAAGGGCTGTTGTTTCACGCATTCCAGCTGGTTTTTTCCCCAGTTCCTAAAAACGTTTTCCGTTTTGATTTGTGTCGAAAATATCTCCTCTATACTTTGAGCTAGGGTTTTGACGGATTATAAAAAATTTGAAGGGGGTTTAAAAAAGGTGGGTGTTTATTTCTTTGGTGGTGCTGCTGGGTAGATGCCGAGGCGGCGTCCTCTCCAGCGGATGTATTCGCTGACGATGACGACTACGACGATGACCAGCAGTATGAGGCCGATGATCAGCGCGAGGAACGTGGCGAGGGTCATGGGTACGCCGAACAGTATGGTGTAGAGGTCGAGGACGATTGTTGCGCTTCTAACGCCTCTAGCTACGTTGGCTGAGTTGCTGAACTGTTCGTAGGATGCTCTTACTGAGTAGTCTGCGCCCACGACTTTGGAGAAGACCGCCGAACCGCTGGCGTCTGTGGCCGCTGTGGCTATTGTTGTTCCTCCTCTCACCAGCTCAACAATGGCGCCCTGTATCGGCTGTCCTGCAGCGCCCTTGACAATTACGGCGATGTCGTATATGCCTGCCTGTATGGTTGCCGATGTCCGGGAGGCGGTGAACCTTACACGGTCTCCGCCGATAGTTGTGCCATCCTTGGAAACCTCTATCTGGTATTCGTTGTCGAGCGGTACTTGTCCGATGATGACGACGCCTTGGCTGTCTGTTGAGCCTACTTGTTGTCCGCCGAACCTTATGGCTGCGCCTGCCACGGGTCTACCGTCGAAGTCGACTACTGTCAGGGTTACGTCGTCTACGGGTATGACTATGCTGCCTCTGCTCTGTAGGCCTGCCGGCGTGTCTCTTACCGCTGCTCTCGCTGTTGTTCCGTATGGGCTGGTCCATTCGACGGTGAAGTCATAGGTTCTGCCGTCGGGTACGCGGAGGATTGTGAATATGCTGTCGGGTCTTAGCTGTATGTCCTGTTCTCTGACTAGGTTGGGTGAGACGCTTACTCTAGCGCCTGCCACGGGTCTGCCCTGTCTGTCGACGACGTTGAAGCTGAGGTCTCTGAGTGCGAGGACGACTGTGCCCTCAACGGTTCCGACGTTGGTTCTGCTGACGTCGAAGGTTCTTCTGCCGACTTCTTCACCGTTTGCGTCGGGCCAGAGGGCGACGATGTCGTAGGAGCTTCTGGCGAGGCGTTTGGCTTCGAAGATGGCTCCTTGTCCACGTATGATGAAGTCGTCGGGCAGTGCTAGGCTGGGTGCGCTGAAGACGTATGCTGGGTCGGCTGGTCTCTGTGCGTCGCCGTAGACGAATCTTATCCTGAGGTCGAAGATGCGTGTGATGACGTCGAAGCTTCTGCCCCAGCCTGCCGGCGGGCAGCTGGCGAGTGCCTCTAGGACTCCTGCGGTGTAGTTGTATGAGCCATCTCCTGCATGTCTACAGACATCGGCTCGGAACCATCCGTCTCCCGTTGGCCAGGGTCCTGCTTCGGCTGTGTATGCGAAGCCGAGAGGTATGTCTGGTTTCTGTGTTTCCTGTGTGGTTTCGTCGTCTCTGCTGTCATATGCTATGGGCCATCTGGCGAAGCTGTTGACTGGCCATGTGGGTTCTCCGTTGGCGCCCTGTCCGAGGTAGAGGACTCTCTGGATGAAGACTCCTCCGGGCTTTCTAATGGGCATGGGCACTATTCTGCCGTCGGGTCCTGCATAGCTCCATGCGGCTGATTTGCCTGTCTGTGCGTCGATTATCTGGTAGAAGGCTCCGGGCAGTGGCCTCCCGTTGAAGTCGGTGATTCTGGCCGAGACGTTCTGGAACTCGAACATCTTGATGAAGGGTCTGTGTGCTCTGTTGTCTGGGTCGTTGCTCACTACCGTGACCGTTGCGGTGCGTGCGACGCCTTCATATGGTCTGCCGTAGCCCATGTACTGTATGCCTAGGTCTACGCCAGGCACCTGTAGCTGGTCGCCGACGTGTAGGTTTACGGGCTGTCCTGTGAGTGGGTCGATGGCTTGGCTGACCCAGTTTCTCCAGTAGTTGCTGGTTGTTCCTCTGTTGGGGTTGTCTGCGCCTGCTTGTCCTGTGCCGTCGTTGTACCATATGCTTGGTGGCGGTGAGACCTCGTCTATGACGAGGGTGCTGCCGCCCCATATGACTGTCGAGGGTGTGTCTCCGCTGGTGACCGTTACGAGTCCAACTGGTTTGCCGGAGATGCATATGTTGACTGTCTTGTCGCCGACTGTGATGGTTCCCGCTGTTGTTACGGCGTCGATGGGTTTCGGTGCGAATGTTGCGCCAAGAGGTGGCACTATTCTACCTTTGACGATGTATCCTAGGAGCGGCCCGCAATCGTAGCTGCCGAGCTCGTAGTCGCCTACCTGCCAGAAGACGGGGATGTCGACGTCTGTGGCGTTGAGCTTGATGGCGACGACTTTGCTGCCTGGTGTTGGTGTGGCTGTCCATGTCCGTGTCAACGCGTAGCCAGGTATCGGCTGGAACTGTCCTGTTCCTGTTGTTCCTCTGTAGAATGTGATGTCGAAGGGCGGGTGTCCGAACAGCATCCACGCGTCTGGGAATTGGGCGGGTATTCTCCAGACCAGTTCATAGTGGTCGCGCTGCCATGCTCCGTTGTTATATTTTGGCGATGATGGGTCGATGGGTAGCTGGTCGCTCCATACGCTGATGCGGTACTGTATTCTGCTGTTTTCCTGGTTGGTGAGATGCGGGTGGCGTCGATCGTAGCCGGTCGGGACTGGGTTGTATGGCCATCCGTCAATCATTCTGCCGTCTTCATAGCTTGGGTAGGGTATGTCCCATGAGCGTGTTACATCGTCGTAGACCCATCTGCCGGCTGAAGAGTCGAATACCAGGTCCCAGTCGCTCTTGGTGAAGCGCTCTGATGTCGGTAGCCATGGGAGTGTGAGCTGGCCTGTTGTCCACTTGGCTGCTCCACGTGTCTCGGGTACGGCTGTGTATGTCCATGTTCTGCGGGCGTGGTCGACTGTTATCCTGCCTGGGAAGACTGTATTGCCGTCTGTTACGTTGAGCCACCAGATTCTTGCGTAGAGGTCTTTGACGGGTCGGTCTTTGTTGGCGCTTATGGCGAGGACGAATGTCACATCGGCGATGGCTACTTTGTCAACCGAGTAGCCTCTCTTGGTGAGGTTGAAGGCGTCTTTGTAGACGATGCTGCTGTTGAGGTACCAGTAAACAGTCAACGTGTAGTTAACAACGTTTGTCCCGAGGATGTTCTCCATGGCTTCCTGTGTCGGGTAGAGGAGTGTGAGGTTGCCGTCACGTCCTGTCTTGTAGAGAACTGAGGAGGAGCGATCCACTGTACCGCTATCGTCGTAGTATACGTCGAGCTGTACGACTGCGTATGGTATGGGTCTTGCGAGGTCTTCGTCTTTGAGGTTGAGGGTTATGAAGCCTACCGGTATGGGTACTGTTACGACTTCTTTCTCGAACACCAGTGTTGTGGGTCTTGTCGGAACCTCGATGTACCTCTTTCCTTTGAATGGTGTTGATATCTCTTCGACTGCTCCGGCTGCGACCGCTTGCTCCCATCTCCATCTCTGCTGGTTCCAGAGGCCTTCATTGCCTACGACTGTGAAGTTGTGGGTGGGCCACTTGCCATTGGCTGTTTCGTTGACCGCTGGGTTGAAGAACTCTCTTATGAGGAAGCTGTCTCCTGGCCTAACGTCTCCTCCTGGGCTGGTTAGCGGTCCCTTCTGCGTTGTCAGCCATCCGCTGCCTGTTAGCCCTGCTTTGTCGTAGAATCTTGCCCATGGCTGTTCGCCTCTGGTGAACTCGAGCGGGTAGACGTAGCTGTAGAAGGTGAGGTCTTGTTTGCGGTAGGTGCCGTTCCACCAGATGTTGCTGCTGTGCTGGCTGTCTGCTTTGAGCCAAGTGGTTAGGAGGGTGTCTTCGGTCCATTTGCTGACGAAGAGCGATGAGAAGACTCCGTCTTCGGGTATGAACATCTCCATGTTGACGCCGTTGTCGTTGACTATGTGGTAGGTGGCGTTGCCTATGCGGCGTGCTTCGTTGAGGTAGTCGAAGTCGCCGTCGACGATGCGCTGTTTGAAGGTGTGGGCCCATGTCAGCAGGTCTATCCTGACGGGTCCGCATGTCTTGTAGAGTGTTGCGTTGCCGATTGGGTTGAGGTTGGGGTCGGTGACGAATTCACCGTTCCATGTCATGTAGACTCTGAGGACGACTCTGTCATTGACCTGGCCTGCAGGAGTCTTTCTGATGCTCGGTGGGCTGCTGTGGCTTGTCCAGTCAATCTTGATCTCATAGTCGACGGGCACGGTTCTGCCTGGCCACTTGCTGTTGCCTGGTGTCTGTTGCGTCTCGGGGTCTCCTGTTGTTACTGTTGTTACTGTTATGTTGTAGAGTGCGCTGGGCATCTTGTAGAAGACGTAGCGGACGTCTCCGTAGGTCTTGAGGCCGTTTGACCTGGATATGCCGCCGAAGAAGTGGTCGATTCTGTAGCGGAAGAACTGGCTGAATGCGAGGGTTGTGTTGAATTTGTCAGTGTTGGTGTCGCCTGTTGGGTCCATGGTTTCGAGGAAGTATAGGCGGCTGCCTGTTAGCGGGTGTACACCGACCCATGTGAGGGTGATGTTGAGCCTGGGTATCCTGTTGTCTTGGTTGTAGTCCCATGTTGTGAATATGAAGTCGTTGATGAGGGCTGTGAGTTTGATGGGTGAGTCGATGTTGCTGTCGACGGTGAATGTTAGGCTTCCGTCGGGGTTGAGCGGCAGTGTGTCGTCGCCTATTCTAGCGTCTGTGAACTTGACCCATACACCCTTCCACCATACGCCGTCGATTGTGTATTGTCCTCCTGCTAGGTAGCCGAAGTCGAGGGCGCCTGTGCTGTCGAGCTGTGTTACGTAGGGTGTTGCGGGTGATGGTGGCACTACTTTGACGAATGCTTCTCTGGAGAGTGGGCTGTTTTCGCAGTCGACGAAGACGAGCTTGACTTTGTAGATGCGGAGGACGAGGTCCTCCATGATGGTGTGGGTTAGTTTGTCGACGGTGGCTTCTCCGACGGGTGTGCCGTCGAAGGTGACGGTGACCATGTATGCGAGGTCTTCGGGCAGCTGGTAGAATACTGCCCATCCTTCGCCGTGCTGGTCATAGCTCCACTGTAGGCTGCCTGTGGATGGGAAGAAGTCGGGTATCAGGCTGGCTCCTGTCTTGGTTATTGGTGGTCCGTTGCCGCGCTGTAGGGTGATGGCTGTGTTGGCGGCTGGAGCCGGGTTGCCGAGGTTGTCAACAAGCCTATAGGCAAGATCGTGAACATTAGCCGTAATGTAGACGAGACCCGCTCTTGCCAACGCTATGTCAGGAGCCTTGTGCGGCGCAAGACTCTGCAGTATTACTACCTGTCTCTTTGTGGCGTTGAGTATCGCGAATGTACCTGACTGAGGCTGGCCTGAGAAGAGCATTCCTCCGACGAAATCATTGTAGGTGAACGCTGGATCCAATGTCTGTATGTCTGTGTTGTTTGATGATACAAGTGTCCTGATTGTCTGTGAACCCGGTGGCCCTGGCCATATCTCGACCTCGGCTGCACCGGTCTCGCCGGTAGTAGTTACGTTGAACCTTCTGATGGATGTGCTGTCTATTACCCCGTCTGGTCCGATGTCCTGCCAACCTGCGAGAGCGTAGGAAATGTTTCCGACTATCGGCTGGTTGGTGGCTGCGTCATGGTATTTGATGCTAGCTATAACGCCGCTGAAGGTGAAGGGCGTTCTTATGAAGCCGCCATGTGTTGCGTTTTCAACTATGTCTACTCGTAGGTCTACTCCAGGCGGATAGTTGACGAATATGTCGAAGGTGCCTGTTAGCGGGTTGTAGTTCTGCAACCGCATTCCTATGGGGGTGTTTGAGGAGATCATCAGTGTAACCGGTCCACGGATTGGCCTCGGTGTTCCGAGGGGTCCTCGGCTGAGGGTTACGGTGACCTCGTTGTGTATCTTGATGAGGACTGTGTTGTTTCCTAGAACTACGTTCGGGACTATCCATCCGTTGTATGTGGTTGTGTTGGTGGCTGCTATGGCGTAGGGGTTGCGTACTCTTACGCTGTCGACGAGGACTGCGGAGCCGCCGTATCCGTTTCTTGCTCCGCCTTTCCACTTGACCTGTATCTCGAAGCCGCCCCACCGCGGGTCATCGCTGAGCTGTCTTGTCTTCATGTAGGTGATTTCGGGAATGAGGGCGCTCCAGTTCATGCCCGCGTTTATCCATGGTCCCTGCCAGCTTCCGCCCCACGCCTGCTCAAAGTATCCGCCTGGTCTCCATGCTGGAGAGACGTCGTCTGCTGGGTTGAAGAAGTAGCTGGCGTTGAGGCTTCCTCTGAGGCCCCAGTTGGTTCCGTTGGGGAAACGGGCGAATTTGCTGTACTGGCCTAGGTATCCAGGCCACTTGTGCGGGTCGTTGGTGCAGCCGTCGCTGCCCGTGGTGTGTATGCTGTGGGCCAGGTAGTAGGGTACATCAGCTGATGTCTTGAAGTTGAGGGTGACCTCTGCCCCGACCATCTTATCGCCTATCCATGGATGCTGGATGGCAAGGTCAGCGTCCTGCACACAGAACCGAGCATAAAACACCGTGTTATTCTCAAAGTTCGCTATCGATGGCCCAACGGTCTCAACATTCGCAGTAGTGTCAGTGCCCTCCCATGTTGGCAGCAAGGGCCTAGGTGGGTCTATATACACTGTCTCGTTAAGTACGAGGCTGAACGGCCCAGCGGGAACACCTGTGATGCCTCCCTGCGTAATCGTTGGGTTGACCGATGGGTTTGATGGATAGGCTCCGAACAGAGGCCTTATCTTGCCGGTGGCAGGGTCGGTAGCATACTCGGGAGCATTTGGACCACCTGTTTGGTTGTATTCGTTTCCTACGTAGAAGGTCTGGTTGACGAGTACGGTCTCCCACCAGACACGCTTGGTGGCGTTGAGATGCGGAGCCTCGATAAAACCGTTGTTATCTTCAGGGTCAGGAATACCTCCTTCGAATGGTTCTCTGGTGCCGAGGTTGATGCTCTGCAGCGGTATTGGGACGAGGCGGTTCTGTGCAAACTTGCCTGAACCCACACCAGCGGAGCGTGGATAGATTTCACGAGTGTATCTGCTCTGGCCATCATCTCCGGTTATAGCCGCCTGTATCAGTGATTGTGTGGAGCTGGCGTCTGTGTGGTCGGTGTCGTATATGAATATCGTCGCATAAGTCAACACATCATTGGTGGCGTACCATGTGTGTTCGTGGAAGAGCTTGAAGATGTAGGCCGCGCGAGCCAACCAAGCCCTCTGAGGATCGTTGTGGTTAATCTGGAAAGTTATTGGACCGGATGCATAGTTTACGTTGTCCACGGGCCCTGACCCGAGAGGCGGAAAGATGTTCCAGTTAAATGGACCACCGTGGGTATCTTCTATGCCGTCATCGTTTATAGTGCTGTTGAAAGCTGAGAACCCGAACTTGCTTAGGAAGCTCGGTGTGGGGTTGACTGTTAGCCAGTAGACTATGATTCCTCGGAATGGGTTGCCCTCGCCGATACACTCACCCTGATAGCTCTTCGCCTTCACAATAATGGTAACGTTCTCCCAGCCAGCAGGCCACGAAACCCTGATGAAACCAGTGCCGTTAGGACTGCCCGCTCTAATCGGACCCTCCCAACTATCCAAAGGCGCAGTACTTGCTCCACTTGGGTTCTTGAACTTATACAGCTCAACACAGACATTCGTCACATTATACCTATCAGCAAAGCCAACACCAGTCGGCTGCACAGGAGGAGCACCAGCTACATAAGGTGCACCATCCCACGAAGCCGTCACTATTTTGAGCCATGCGGTGTAGTTCGGCTGCGCAAACGCCGGCGTGACAATCGCTGCTCCAAGGAAAGCCGTCGGAAGCGCTAGCAGCAAAGCTAGCAAAACTGCCTGACTTTTTCCAATCATCAACACACCCAGCCCAACAACCGCTATATAACCCGTAACAGTCTAGAACCCCTCCAAAACTCTGGACAACAACATCCAAAAAATACAAACAACAACACCCCCGTAATACCAAACCCTTAAAAACAAAACCCCAAAAACAGAAAAAACACCAAAAACCCCCAAAAAGCCAAAAAACAACACATTCTACAAAACTAGAACACACCAAAACACCCGCCAAAACAAACAACCAACGGCCAAACAACCCCACACAAAAAGGCCACGAAAATATTTCCACAACCTGTTGTAAAACACCATAATCCTCTTCGCCAACCCTGCCCCTCATCTCTCCAAAGCCCACCTGAGCCACCGACCTCTCAACCCACTAAAGCCTATTCAACCACTTCTTCAAGAAACATGAATACGTTCAGACATCTCCCGCCGTAAGACCACCTACAAAGCATAAAACTCTCCAACATCGACGTAGACCGTAGCCCCCCAATCAAGAGCTCCGTCTCAACAATGTCTCGGCTCTCGGACCACCGTGAACCTTCTTAACTAGCCTTACGGCCTACAAAGGGCTTCAAACAAACAAAACCACGCTATCCGATTAGGTTAAGGCACTAGAGCTAAGCCTCTAAACATGACCTAGACATGCACGATGCAATACAATACTCTACAGCACTCTGCTTAGGCATAGACATAATCTCCTTCGTGTTGATTAACTAAAAAAGCCACTTATCATCTCGACATGAGTTCCTCTTTTTTGTAAGAGTGTTGGCTGGCTAACTCTGCATCATAGCTCTCCCAATAGGGAAACATCCGTAACCACTTTTCCTTTTTGTCTAAGATCTTTATCGGCTGTGACGAGTTTTTCTCCTAATTTTCTTGAGAGCCAGAGATATGCTGAATCATATATCGTTAACCCCGATGTCACAGCTATTTCAAGCACTTCACTTGCTTCATTCCAGAGAACCGGGACCATATTTATCCCGAGAGCGCCTATCGATTTTAGAGCGCTGACTCCGTCCTCGAGAGTCAGCACGCTATTCTTTACTGCTTTTGATATTACGGATGCAAGCTCATAAATTATTAGCGTGGGCGCATATGCTTTTACCCGGTCAAGGGCAATTGAATTCTTTAAGACTCTGGCCTCTTCCTCCCAAGGCTCGCCAGGTATAAACCATTTTACTGCAACGCTCGCATCGATGACAAGTTTTATCTCTTTTCCCTCTCCTCCCTCAGCCATCTAACAATCACCTCCGTCGGCACAACACCAGCCTTGCTTCTGATCTCGTCTAGCTTCACAGCCGCCTCCTTTGCAAGCTCCTCCTTCACCTTCGCTTCTATGGCTCCCCGGATATACTCGCTCCAATCAACCTTCACTCGTCGCATTAATTGCCTAAGCTCTTCTGGAACCTTAACGGAAACATTGACAAGCTTACCCAGACAGCTCACCAAATCGTAAAACCATTCGGTCTGACATATAAACCTTAGACTCGAATCGATCTAAAGCCCTCTGAAGGCTCTAAGAGAGTCTAGAGAGCCTGTTATTATAGTTCTTGATTCTACTGGTGTTAGGCTGGTTCGTGGCTTGAGAGAAAATATGGTAAGAGGAGGTGCGTCAAGATACACGACGCGAAGACTGGGGAGACACTGGTGCTGAGATGTCTGGGATAAATATACTCCGACCATTCCTTCTATGTCCTGAGGTAGCTAAGGTCGTGTTCCCTTATAGTTCTGACTCCCTGCTCCTGCCTAGTTACCCTTAGGTTCAAACCCTTCCAGCTATCGTTAGAGAGCTCCAACTCAATGCCGCCAGCCCTAAACCCTATCTTGGACCAATCGCTGCTCCTCCTTAGCACCCTCAGTGTTGCCAAAAAGTCCTCCTAATCCATACCTAGAAGCTCACACATCTCCCTGCAAACTCTTTCGATCTCCTCGACCGTAGTCATGAACCCAATCCCTTAACAGTATCCTCGTGGTCTCTCTCTTAAAATCTTTCAGGAGCATAGATCCAAAAACAATGCAATATTAAACGATGCCCAAACAATCTGGGTATACAACTTAGACGCTCGTTATATCCTCCCTAAGCCTTGTCAGCTCCTCGTCACATCGTCTAAACACTGGAAAAAGCGAGGCAACTCCTAGCAGATCATACAGCCAAAGGAATTAGGCCACAAGGCAAGTATAGTTTAAAACTTATATATGCATGCACATGTATATGCGTAGGTATGACAAAGGTTATTTCGCTCTCGGATGAAGCCTATGCAGCTCTTAAAAGAATAAAGAGGGAGGGGGAGTCCTTTTCTGATGTAGTATTACGCCTCGTGGGTCAGGCGAAGTATAGGCCCTTGTCAGAGTTTGCAGGTAGATGGGCTGGCGACGACATAGACAAAGTGTTTGAAGAAATTCTGCGTGAAAGGGAAAGGGCCGAGTCGAGAGAGGTATCCATTTAGATGGTATGCCTAGATACTGACATAATCGTAGCCCTGCTCCGCGGGGATAATAAAGCCATAGAAACTATAGAGGAGCTGCAAAGAATGGGTATGCAATTTAAAACTACGATAATAACCGTCTATGAGCTTCTTAAAGGCGCAGCAATCTCAAGTAAATCATCTGAGAATATCAAGACAGTGAAAGAACTACTTCATAACGTAACCATACTGGGCTTAGACATAGACGCTTGCGGAAAAGCAGGCTTGATATACAGCGACTTGAGGCGGAGCGGAAAGATGATTAGCGAGTTCGACATATTAATAGCAGCCATAGTCCAACATAACAGAGAAACGCTAATAACCAGAGACAAACACTTCCAAGAAATCACAACAATCAACATAAGACAATGGTAATCTAGAGATAATGAACGCAAGAGCAACCCTCATAGCAACTATTTCAAAGGAAATGCTTTGTAGCTTAACTCTCCGTAATTTACCCTTGTCTCAGTCTCTTTTGATGGTGTTCTTTGGAGTAGTTTGCCCTCTGAGGTCCCCTATACAGACAAACTGGAGAAAACATCTAACCCATCCTCAACAACACTAAAGACACCGTCTCCTCTCAGAAACTGGAAATAACTCCATGAATTAAGCCAAAGGCACAGCCTGTTATGGTTTTATACACGGCTTGCCAAGTCGTGGAGTGGGATGATGATGAACGTCCATCTTGAGCCGATGATGGCCGATGGGCAGTCTGACCACCTTCTACTCAACGGTGGGTATGTCGAGAAGCGTAACCTCGGGTGAGCCGTCGTCGGAGATGCTTGTGAAAACCCTGTCGCTGTGTATGAGTGAGAGGTAGCTGAAGGTTCGTGAAACAGAGGCCGGTGTTGACCTGTATCCCTCCTCGAGGAGCCGGTATGCGGCGGCGAGGCAGAGAACGTTCAGCTTAACTTTCCCAAGCGCTCTATGCAGAACACGGTAGGCATCCAGCAGAGCCCGTGACTCGGCCTGCTGCCCCCCAATCCTGAGACCGTGAAACAGCGGAACAAATGCTGTGAAGAAGGTCTGGTCAACTCTCTCCAAAGGCTTCTCAAACACATCCGACAGCTCGCGGACATTCTTCAGAAACCTCTGCGAAACACTGTAACGAGCCCGCTTCACCCTCTCGAGAAAACCAACATCCACCAGCCACTCCAGCCGCGGCGGAACAAAGTGCCTATACTTGGCGTAGAGACGGCTCTTAATCCACTCAGCCTGCGAAGCATACTTCAGCCGCTCCTCCCGAAAACCCGAGGCCTGCTCAAGCTCCCTCTGAACCGATGCACGCCTCCTCTCCGGCATCCTCCTCAACATCCTCCTAAGAGCCTCGGGATACACCTCCTCCATCACCGCATACATGGCCTCGAGACGGCTGAACTCACGCATCCCAGCCAACCACTTGAGCATCCCAGAGAAAATGTAGTCTCTGTTCAGCAAGGCGTGGAGAAAGAGCGTCTTCTCAACATCTGTCAACGTCAAAACCTCTGAGAGATTGGCCATCCCCTCACCTGAGACATGCCGCCGCAGAGCCTCCGAAGAATTGAGACAGATATACGCCGCGCCATAGAGGCCTGGCCTTCCCGAAGCCCTGTCATAGAACCCCAGCTGCGCAGCCAGCTTGACGTAGTTGCGTGCGTTAACCTCGGTCCTGAGCATGCCAGGCATCTCCCCAACATCGTTAACCAAACTCCTGCACGTCTCCAGCAACACCGAGGCCAAATAGTCAGGTGAACGTGGCGAACCATCCTCGAGGATGCAGGCGATAAGCTTCAGGTAACCTAGTCGACAGACGTCGCCGTGAACCTCCGCTATCACGCTATCCTCACCATCCTCCGTGGCTCACCCTTCGACAAAACAAGAACCTTCTCCCTGTCAACCCCCTGCCAAGACTTGAGATACATCAGATACTTGTGCCCACGTCTTATGCCGTCGCTTATGATGGCGCGGGCTGTGAAACCGCTTTTCTCAGCAGGCTCGACCAAAAGCTCCGCCAAATCCACCCGACGACCACCCGACTTGACATCACCCACAACCAGCACACAGTATCCCCCAGGCTTCAGCATTCTGAAAAACTCATCCAAAACCCTCCCCATAAACTCGACATAACGTTTAACAGACTGGGTGGCGAAAAGCCGTTTACCGACAACACGGTAATCATGCCCGAGAAACCAGAGCCTCAGCCAGTTATCCCAAGCATAAGTCTGCAGGTTGAGGTAAGGCGGCGAAGTTACTATGAGGTCGACAGACTCATCCGCTATAGGCAGCGCTGATGCATCCATGTTGAAGGCGGCGCCCCTCGCCTCAGGCAACCCATCAGCCAAAACAGACTCAGCCTTCCTCAGCAAACAAGCCAAAACATTTCTAACAGGCTTCTTCAACCCATGCTCCGCAACATACCTTCTCATGTAGCGCGGAGCCATCGAGAAAGAGTGGCTGCATGGAACGCTCAAACTAATCTCGGAAGAACCATGCAGGATACCGAGCATACAGGCCTTCACAAAGTTCGTCACATCGTCCTCGGAGTCCAGAAGCAGTTCTCTTACGGCCAGTATCTGTTTGAGGGTTTGGGGGTGGTAGAAAGCTCGGACATCTTCGTCGACGTCGTAGACCGAGACTGCGTCAGGCCTCATCACTCTCGAAGCCTTCTCAACCCAGCTCCTAACATCTCTGAACATAGCCGGCTTCACCTTCGCACGGGTAACCACATAGGCCTCTGGAGCAAGGTCGTTTCCCACGCCGACGCGGCCAGTCAAACACGCCTCAAGCGGGGCCGTCCCCTTGCCCGAAAACGGGTCAAGCACAAGGTCGCCGCGCTCCGAAAACCTCGTTACAACCCAGCGAGCCAACGCCGGCGGAAAAGAGCCCGTCCTCGACATGATGCGGTGAAGCGAGTGACCCCAGCTCCTGCCAAAACCTTTCCACGAGTCGGAAACCTCGCCGCTGGAAATGTAAGCTATTTCCGTCATCAAAAAACTCGGACCAACCTGCTCCACGCTATAATCATTCACCGGAAACCCCGATGGCCAATTCCCCCGTTACTTCCCCGCCAAATACCAAGGTAATCGCTGGACAATATCACCAGCCAGAAACATGGGAAAACGTGTAGAAGATGAGGCGAGCCGAGGAAACTATCACTTCCTCAGAGTAAAATACATCCTCAGAGAAGTTTTCTAAGCCGGTGCGTGGTGTTTGTCATCCACGGTCCTCGAGTATGATGGACGTGCTTTTTACGAGCTTGTTGTGAAAGAGTTCCGCAGACAGCTGCCTCTTATACAGGTTTCGCCCGACACTTGGATAGCGTATTTCGACAGTTTGGGAGACCGTGAATTCATAGCCTATTGTGCAAAAATCCTCGCCGACCATCTGCGGGACTGCGAGATTCTGGTCACCTCGGAGAGCAAGGGGATACCGCTGGTTCATGAGATAGCCTCCACACTCGGCCACCCACGCTACATAGTCTGCAGAAAAGAGAGGAAAGCCTTCATGAAAGACCCGATAATCGTCACCTACAGACCCATTACCTCCGCGAAAGACCTGGAGCTGGTGATAGACGGTAGATACGTGCCCTACATCAAGGGCAAAAAAGTTGGAATAGTCGACGACATCGTCAGCACAAAAAACACCATGGAAGCTATGGAGAAAATCGTGAACCTAGCAGGCGGCATAGTCACCAAAAAAGCAACAGTCCTCGTCGAAGGCGAACACCACAAAGACGTCATTTACCTCGGCGTCCTCCCCATATTCAAAAAAACACGACAATAACACCTATAAACAACCAAAACAAAAAATCATACGCAGCCCGGTCGTCTAGCGGCCAAACCTGGTCAGAAGAGGGCCATGGATCTCGGGCTCTGGATCACTCCTCTGTGAGGAGAACCCCGAGGACGCCGGTTCGAATCCGGCCCGGGCTATGGCTTTGTTTCATTTCTAAAGGCCGGGGTTCATGTTGGAGCGAAAGAAGCAACGGCTCGAGGAACACTTAGGAGAAGAAGACTCCTGCCAGCCAGCCAACCCATTATAATGGTTTTTAGCCATGAATCGTTTTCCTTTGTGTCCAAAAATTGGCTGATGAGCGATGATGTTCTTCTAGCTTCTGGTAGAGGCTTGCATTTTTCCTAACCCGTGACCACACACTTGTGTGATAAGCCTCTCGGGTCAAGCTCTTGCCCCCAACACGGACATGAGATCCGTTGAAGAAATCACGCTGCTCGAGCGGTATGTGGTTGGAGCGGAGACGACTGTCGCTGCATAACTTCGCTGGAATTCTTATATCGTGGGTAATTTATTATTTTGTGGGAAGAATTCCATGAGTGTGGTCAGTATCGATAAACGTGGGAGGGTTATTCTTCCCAAGGGGATTAGGGAGATGGGTGATAGGGCTGTTGTCATCTCTGCTGGGAGTTTTGCGGTTGTCATCCCTATTGCTAAGGAGCCTGCGAGTGTGGCGGAAGGGTGGCTTAAGTCCAAGAGAGGAAGAAAGGAACTTGGGTTGGTTGCGGAGAAGAGAGCAAAAGCTGACGCTGTTGCGAGAGCTAGAAGGAGAAGACAGCTATGATGATAGAGAGTGATGTTATCTATGCTTATGTTAAGTCGAGTGACTGGCTAAAACCAGCGGCAAACAAGCTGATGTCTAGAATAACGCGGGGAGAGTTTGGGACAGTGTATTCAAGTAGAGAGATTCTACACGAACTATATTATGTCTCACTGGAAGAGGGAGTGTCTATTGAGGAATTCATAAGAAGAGCGGCAACAGTTTTTGATGTTTGACGGGTTGATGTTTCTATTCTTTTGGATGGATGTTTATGTGCTTGATGTTGGTGTCTATGTCTTCTTCGGTGGGGAGAGCTTCTTCGTCTCCTCTTACTGTTACCACGAGGGTGCCTGCTATGGTTGCTCGTTGGAGTGATTTGTTGAGGCTTCTGCCTTTCAGGATGGATGTTATGAATGTGCCTGCGAAGGCGTCTCCTGCGCCTATCGGGTCCTCGACATACACAGGGAGAGGGGCAGCGAATGCTCTGTTGTTTCTATCCGCGGCCAAGGCCCCGCGTTCACCCATTTTGAGCACCACAATATCCACACCCATGTTGAGAAAGGTTTTGATGATCGTGTCTTGGTCCATGGTTCCCAGCAGTATAGATGCGTCCGTGGGGTCTGTGAAAAGTATGTTGGTCTTCTCTATTATCGGCATCAGGGTTTTGACGGCTCTTTCGTTTGTTTTCCACAGCACGGGCCTTATGTTTGTGTCGAATGAGATGGTGACATCGTTCGAGACAGCTGCTTCTAAGGCCTTGTATGTGGCGTTTTTCGCTGTTTCGCTCAGCGCGGGTGTTATGCCTGTCACGTGGAAGACTTTGGCTGACCCGATGTAGTCTGGGTCGATGTCCTCGGGTGATAGTCTGCTTCCCGCTGAGCCTGTTCGGTAGTAGAACATTTTGCTCCTCGCCGGTATCGGAAAGCCCCGCTGGACAAAGTAAATTCCTGTAGGTGCTTCTGGGTCGATTTTCACATGTGAGATGTCCACTCCTTCTCCTCTAACCCAGTTGATGATGCATTTTCCGAATTCGTCATCACCGACCCTTGTGATAAGCCCTGAGTCGAGACCCTGCCTTCTCACGCAAACGGCAACGGTTGTCTCCGCCCCGGCGACATGCCGCTCGAACAACGTGACATGTCTAAGTGGGCCTCTTGTTACCGCGTTGAGTTGAATTAGTGATTCGCCGAGAGTCACAACTGTTGGAGACATTTTTATGCCCTTAGCTCCTGCTCCTTGGGCAGAAGGTTTTCCAGCGTATTTTTCTCTTCGGGTGTTAGGTCGCGTGTGGGCGGTATGGGGCCGCCGATGTCTATGCCTCTTAGTTTGAGGGCGTAGCGGTTGGACGCCATGTCTGGCCCGATTTTCTTAAGCGCCGCTCTGACCTTGTTAAGTATGGTCTGAAGCCTGAGAGCTTCATCCAGCTTACCATTTTTCACACAGTCAAATACTTGTTTGGCGATTTCTGGATAAATTGAGGAGAGAGAGCTTACGTGAACGCGATATCCTATGATGAAGCTGTAGACCATGAGGTGGTCTCCGCCGGCTCCCAGAAACCTGCTTCCCTTGAATCTTTTGAACACTTGGAGGAGTGTGTCAGGGTCTCCGCTGCTCTCCTTCAACCCAACCGTCGGCTTGACTGTTTCAAGAATCTTCTGAAGACCTTCTAAGGGGATGCTGTATCCTTGGCGGCCGGGATTGTTGTAGACCAGCACGGGAACGGAGGAAATGTCTGCGATGGATTGGTAGAAGGATGTGAGTGAGTCGGGGTCGTATCTGTAGTAGAACGGGGCGACGGCTGAGACGGCGTGTGCACCTATTCTCGAGGCGTGGCGTGTGAGCTGTTTAACCGTATCCATGTCCGAGGCGCCTACATGGATTATAACGAGGCCCCGTGAACCCGCGTATTCTACAGCCGCCTCAGCCACCTCCTGCCTAGCCGAGGGCCCGAGTTTAACACCTTCTCCCGTCGTGCCTAGAACGAAGAACCCGTTTACCCCATGTTTAAGATGGAACTCTATAAGCTCAGCCATCTTCTCTCTGTAAGCCGTTGATGGTGTAAGAAGCGCGGACACTATGCCCTCGAATTTTTCCAGCTCCATTTCGTTCCTATGGGAGATGCGGTGTATATAGGAGTTGCCCCATGCAAGCGTCTGTCAAACACGATTCAGCGCTCGCGAGGGATTCGGAATATCATTTAAGTTATGGCTCTGTGTTATTCATATGTTATGAGCTGGGGGAGTCTTCCAACCGAGCCCAAGGTTGAGGGCGAGTTCGTTGTTGAGCGTCGTGCGGTGAAGCCGGGTCGACGGTTCGAGGGCCTGAATGTGTTTGTGACGGGTGCTGGACGCGGTTTCGGCAGGCTGATTGCTCTGGGGTTTGCGCGCGAAGGTGGCAACGTGGTTGTTCACTACAACAAGTCAGCCGAATCCGCGCTGCAGACGGCGAAGGAGATTGAGCAGATGGGTGTTAGAGCCTATACTGTCAAAGCTGATGTTACGAAGTGGGATGAGGTGAAGCAGGCTGTTGAAAAGACTTGGCGAGAGTTCGGGCCCATCGACGTGTTGGTTAACAACGTGGGAGACACGGCGCCGGGTCAGATGTCGTGGCGGGAGATAACGGAGGAGAGGATTGACCATGTGCTTGCGGTAGATATCAAGGGAACGTTGTTTATGACGCATGAGGTTGGGTCTCGGATGCTTGAGCGAAAAAAGGGTGTGATTGTCAACATCTGCTCCAACGTCATCACCACCGGAAGCCCGCGTGCGCCACAGTACGCGGCCTCCAAATATGGTGTTCTCGGTCTCACCAAATCCTACGCAAACGCTTTCGCGCCCTATGTGAGAGTGAACGCCGTCGCGCCGGGCTACATGGAGACAGAGTCGCTATTATCGAGGCCCGACTGGACAGCAGGTAGAAGGAAATGGGTTATCGAGCATACTCCTCTCCGCAGGATAGCGAAGCCCGAGGACATCGTGCCTGTTGTGCTCTTCCTCGCCTCGGATGATTCGATACACATGACAGGAAACGTCGTAATCTGTGACGGCGGATTCAGTATGCCGGGTGCCTAGATGACCGCCACGATACAGGATGTTTTAGCGAAGATTGATGTGGAGAAGACGATTAAGCGGACGCTTGACTTGGCTAACATAGAGAGTCCGACGGGTTTCGAGGGCGAGTGTGCAGAGGCTTATGCGAGGATGATGGAGGAGGTGGGGATGCGTGTCAAGCTTCAGGAGGTTGAGCCGGGTCGTCTCAACGCGGTCGGGGTGCTGCCAGGTAAAGGCGGCGGCCCATCGCTGATGTTCAACGGACACCTCGACACATCTTTCTCTCCACGCGAACCCGCCGAGATACTTAAAGCGATTTCACCGGTTTACAGGCTTGAGCCGCCGTGGGCCTATCGAGAAGGTGACTGGCTGTATGGCATGGGCGTTTTCAACATGAAGGGCGCGTTGGCGGCGTATGTCTCGGCTGTCGAGGCGCTGCAGAACGCTGGTGTGGAGCTGAAGGGCGACATCATGATTGCGGGCGTTGTTGGCGAGATTGAGAAGACACAGGTCGACCAATACAGGGGTGCACAGTACAGGGGCTATGGCACGGGAACCGCATACCTCGTAACACACGGCGGCGTAACAGATTTCGCCATCCTCGGCGAGCCAACAGGCCTCCGCCTCATGCTGACACACTTCGGCTCCGTCTGGGCAAAAATGTATCTCAAAGGCCAGATGGTTCACACAGCCCATTCCACCGGCGTAACCAACCTAATTCTCCGAATGAACAGGGTGCTGAACGTTTTGGAGGAGTGGATTCCAAAGTATCAGGAGAGGTTCAGCCATCAGGGGGTGAAGCCGACGGTTAACATCGGCTCGATAGAGGGTGGATGGCCTTGGAGATGCTCCCGGACACCGTGGTTTTGCAACCTATACGTCGACCTTCGGTATCCGCCGCCATACTCGGCCGTGGACGTTAAAGAGGCTCTCGAGGAGATGTTGAATGAGGTTGAGAAACGCTATGGCTTCAAGCCGATGCTCGACATCTATGTGAGCGATGCATGGGCCACTGTTCCCGAGGACTCGGCTGTGGTGAAGGCGATTGACGAGGGGCATAAAGCTGTGTTTGGCACACCTGCGGAGCGCGTTGTTTTTTCATGGTCATCCGACGCAAACGTTTTGACTAGAAATGGTGTGGTGGCGGTCAACTACGGACCATCAGGAGGCCCCGGCAAAGAGATGCGTGGAACACTCTACATACCCAACCTCATCGCATGCACCAAAGTCTACACCGTCGCCAGCATGAACCTATGCAACATGGACAGGAAAAAGGTAAAACAGCGCTTCACAATAACCTACGGTGAGTAAGCATGATGAGCAAGTATGTGGGTAAGCCGATTAAGAGAAGAGAGGACCCGATTCTTTTGACAGGCCGTGGCAGATACGTTGACGATATTAAACTCCCCAACATGGTTTACGCAGGGTTTGTCCGCTCACCCTACGCACACGGCCGCATAGTCTCCATAGATCTTTCAGAGGCGCAGAAGCATCCCGATTTTGTCGCAGCTCTTCTCCCAGAGGAGGCTGCTCCGCTGCCCAGCTGGATGAAGTATAAAGGTCTCCGCGATGTTCCGAGGTTTTCGCTTGCACGGGGCAAGGTAAGGTTCGTGGGGGAGCCTGTTGTCGGCGTGGCTGTGAAGGACCGGTACAGCGTTGAGGAGGTTGTGTCGCTGGTTAACGTGGAGATTCAGCCGCTGCCCCCGGTTGTGGATGCTGAGGAGGGCCTCAAACCCGGGGCGCCTCTACTCTACGAGGAGTGGGGGGACAACATCATCATGAACTACAGCTTCAAGGCCGGAGATGTGGAGGCGGCTTTTGCCTCAGCAGACCTTGTTCTACAGAGAAGATATGTGAACCAGAGGTATGCACCGACTCCGATTGAGGGCCGTGGCGTGGTGGCCGACTTCGACAAATCACGTGGAGAGCTGACTGTGTGGGACTCGACACAGTTTCCGCATGTTCTCCAGACATATCTTTCTCAGGCCCTCAACTATCCCGAGAACAGGATACGGGTGATTGCGCCCGATGTAGGCGGCGGCTTCGGGCCCAAGTCAAGCGTCTGGCCTGAGGAGGTCTCCACGATACAGCTCGCGATGAAGCTGGGGAGGCCGGTGAAATGGGTGGAGACAAGGAGCGAGCACATGCTTGTCTGCGGCCACGAGCGGCAGCAGGTCCACTATGTTGAAGCGGCTTTCAAGAGAGATGGTAAGCTTCTCGCCATACGTGACAAGGTCATCGCAGACATCGGTGTGTATGGTGCTTTCTGGACCGAGACCCAGCCTGTGATGGTTACTATGGCCGCTATCCCCGGCCCCTACCGCTTCGACGCCTACCAATACGAAGTTTTCTGCGTGGCAACCAACAAGGCTCCTTATTCGCCGCACAGAGGATTCGGCAGACCTGTGGCCGCGTTTGTTATGGAGAGGTTGATGAACGACGCCGCCGCAAACCTCGGCATCGACCCTGTGGAGATACGGCGCAGAAACCTCATACCCGCCGAGGCCATGCCATTCAAAAACATTCACAACATCGTGTATGACAGCGGCGACTACCCCAAAGCACTCGAAGAAGCCCTCAAGCTGGCGCAATATGATAGGCTGCGGCGCATGCAGGCCGAGGCCCGTAAACAGGGCCGCTTGATAGGAATAGGCATAGCGATGTATGTCGAATACACTACGCCGAGCAGCGAGAGGCTTGACAAGGGGCTTGGATGGGAGGTGGGCGGATATGATTCGGCGACTGTGCGGATTGAGCCTGAGGGCAAGGTTGTTGTCTTGACGGGGACGGCGAGCCAGGGACAGGGCCACTACACCGTGTATGCACAGCTTGCAGCCGACTACCTCGGAGTAAACATGGATGATGTCACGGTTTTCGAGGGTGACAGCAAGACCTGTCCCTATGGGTTCGGCGCATGGGCGAGCCGCAGCACCGTCGCCGTCGGAGGAGCCATCATCAAAGCCTGTGAAACACTCCTCGCAAAAGTCAAACACATAGCCGCCCACATGCTGGAAGCCAGCCCCGAAGATATCGAGGCAAGCGACGGCAAACTCTACGTCAAAGGCTCACCAGACAAATACGTAACCTTCGCAGATGTCGCCAAGATAGCGTGGCGCCAGCCCACCCGTCTCCCACCCGACACAGAGCCAGGCCTAGAGGCCACTGCACACTATGAGCCAAAAGCCTTCACCACATGCAGCTACGCCGTCCACATACCCGTGGTTGAAATAGACCCCGAGACAGGCCAGATGAAGGTGCTTGAGTACCATATCTTCGACGACAGCGGCCGCGTCCTCAACCCACTCACCCTCTACGGCCAGATACACGGCGCTTTGGCCCACGGCGTCGGCGGCGCAATATACGAGGAGCTTGTGTATGACGAGAATGGGCAGCTGCTTACAAGCACTTTCGCCGACTACCTCATCCCAAGCGCTGTGGAAATGTTTAACATGAACATAGGGCACATGGAGACACCTTCTCCGCAGCCCGGAGGATTCAAGGGCATGGGCGAGGGAGGAGCCATCGGCGCACCCGCTGCACTGGCCAACGCCGTCCAAGACGCTCTAGCACATCTCGGAGTAATCGTCGACCAGACACCTCTCAAACCCGAATACATCCGCAACCTGATAGCAAAAGCCAGAAAACCCGTTTAACATCTCTCCTTTTTTCCCTTAAATATTTGCTAGACCGTGTTTGACGCGGGTTCATAGTGGAGCGGCTTGAGCAGAAGCTGCTTGTTCAGAAGATTGAGCGCGGTGTTGTGATTGACCATATAGCCCCGTGCAAAGGTTTCCTCATCTACAGCATCCTCAACCCAGACCCTGGCTCGACAGCAGTCATAGCGAAAAACGTTCCTTCAACAAAGCTGGGCCGCAAAGACTTGGTTAAGATAGAGGGCGAATACATTACTTCGAGCCTCGTTAACGTCATCGCACTCATCTCCCCGACAGCCACCATAAACATCATCGCCGACTGGAGTGTGAAGTCGAAAGAACGTGTAAACCCGCCCAGAGAAGTGGTGGGGGTCATCGACTGCAGAAACCCGTTATGCAGCTCAAAAGGGCCCAACAGCAGGTTCTACGTCAACCTAAACACCGAAAACCTCGAGCTAACCACCCTGAAATGTGGAAGCTGCGGATACGTCTACTATTATGAGGATGCTGTGAAGGAGATTTCGCAGCGTGCATCAAGCGGGATACTTGTGTCAAGGACACGTGTTCAGCGTGAGCTGTTGGACCTGCTTGTCAAGAAAGGCGGCCTCCGCTACCATCAAAAGTTTAGGCTGAAGAGCGGCAGGGTCAGCCCCTACTTCATCAACATGGGTGCTTTGAACGACGGCGAGTCACTCTCCAAGCTACGATGGATATTCGCCAGCTACATAGCGCTGCTCCTCAAAGAAAACATCCTCGAAGACTTCGACTTCGTCTTCGGCCCCGCATACAAAGGCATCAACCTCGCGTCACTCGTCTGCGAAGGTTTGAAAGAATACTATGGAATAAACAAGCGTTTTCTCTATGACAGGAAAGAGGTGAAGGAATACGGCGACGTTAGGATGGATGGCAGCATCGTTGGTTCCGAGTATTTCCAGCCGGGGCAGAAGATACTGATTGTCGATGACACAGTGACGACTGGGAGGACGAAGGTGGCGTCGATAAAGAAGCTCGACTCGCTCGGCAGCCACAGAGTTGTCGCGGTCGTGGTCGCCGTCGACAGACAGGAAACATCCGAGGAAGAGGGGATAAGCGCTGTGGAATATCTTGAAAAGACTCTCGGCGTCAGGGTTCACCCAATTCTCACAGCCTCCAGCATCTATGAGATGATTAAGAGCGGGCTTTCTCAGGAGGAGCAGGAAGAATGGGTGCGATACTACCGGGACTATGGGGTGGTGAAGCTTTCTTGAGCAGCAATCCGCTGGAAAGGTTTCGAAAAGCCTTGGAGCAGAGAGGCTCGGTCATCTGCCTCGGCCTCGACCCCAACCCGGACCTACATCCCCAAACCACCGAGAAACTACGGTTCTGCCTCAACATGGTTGACGCGGTGGAGCCCTACATCGCAGCCGTCAAAGTCAACGAAAACTTTGTCCGAGACTTTTCGCTCGCCGACCATAGAAGACTGACAGAGAAGATACGGGGTGTAGGCCTTGTCTCCATATATGACTGCAAGATGTGCGACATAGATAACACGGTCAAGGCAGGCATCAAGCTGGTCTCCGAGATGGGATACGACTTCATAACCTTCAACCCCGTCATGGGAACACTATCAACAGCCGTGAAACACGGCTCCGCAAACAACGTCGGAATAATAGTGCTCCTGCATCCATCCAACCCCGAGTCCAGCAAATACTTTAGAGCAAAACTGGACGATGGTAGAAAAGTCTACGAAAAAATTCTCGACGAGTTTGTTGAAAACGATGCCGAAGGCGTTGTCGTCGGGCTTCATCCAGAGCTGAACGAGGCCGATGTAAGAGCTGTCAGAGAAGTCATAGGCGATGGGAAGATTGTTCTTTTCCCCGGTGTGGGAGCCCAAGGCGGAGACCTCGCCACCGCCGTCAAAGCAGGCGGCTCAGCAATCCTCATCAACATCGGACGCTCCATAATCTACTCATCCAACCCCCGACAAGCCGTAATAAACATGTATAACCGCATACAGGAAATCAGACAAATACATGGGGAAAAACATTTTTAACCAATAAACATCACTGATTGACGTGGAATGACCGAGAAAAAAATAACCTATGTATCTCTTTTTGCCGACGAGTCTCTTCACCCCGCTTATGAAAAGGCCCTTAAAACGGTTGAGCAAAATTATCTCGGAAAACACTATCCCATGCTGATAGGCGGCCGCGAGGTTTTCTCGGAGAAGGGAGAGTTCGAGACACGAAGCCCGATAGACACCTCTGTTGTCGTAGGCTATTTCCAGAAAGGCGATGCGGGGCATATGCGGCAGGCCATCGCAGAGGCCAAGAAACGGTTCAGGGAATGGGCTGACACTGATTGGCGTGAAAGAGTGCGTGTGATGCGTAGGGCCGCGCAACTGATTGACGAGAGAAAATTTGAGATAGCCGCTGTAATCACCTACGAGGCCGGCAAAAACAGGCTGGAGGCGTTGGCCGAGGCTTGGGAGGCTATCGACGCGCTCAAGTATTATGCGCAGGTGATGGAGAAGAACAACGGCTATGAGATGGAGATGGGGCCCGGCGGCCCCGGCGAACAGTGTAGAATGGTTGCGAGACCCTACGGTGTCTGGGTCGTCATCTCACCCTTCAACTTCCCCTTCATGCTCGCCAACGGCATGATGCTCGGCGCCCTGATAACAGGCAACACAGTGGTCTTCAAGCCAACCAGCGAAACACCCTTGTCCGGGCTAATGCTCTACCGAGTGTTTGTGGACGCTGGAGTGCCTCCCGGCGCAATCAACTACGTCACGGGCCCCGGCTCCGCCTTCGAGGATGAGATAGTGTCCAACCCGGATGTCGCGGGAATAGCTTTCACAGGCTCAAAAGACGTGGGTATGAGGCTTTACCGCCGATTCACATCCTCCCAGCCCTACCCCAAGCCGATTCTGCTCGAGATGGGCAGCAAGAACCCGACGATAGTGACGAAGAACGCGGACATCGGGAAGGCCGTGCTCGGCGTCGTGCGAGCCGCATTCGGCTACGGCGGCCAGAAATGCTCCGCAACATCACGCGTCTATGTCCAGCGAGAGGTGAAGAACAGGTTCCTCGACGAATTGGTGAAGGAAACCAGCCGCATCAAAATCGGCGACCCGCGGCTGCGAGAAGTGTTCCTCGGCCCCGTCATAAACAAAAGAGCCGTAGAAAACTTCCGGAGCTACATAGACACGGCGAGGCGCGACGGCGGTGAGATTGTCTACGGCGGCGAAGTGCTGGGCGGCGGCTTGTTCGACAAAGGCTATTACGTCCAGCCCACCATCATAGACAAGCTTCCCCGCAGCCACCCCCTGTTCAAGCAAGAGCTCTTCCTCCCCATACTCCTCGTAGCCGAGTTCGACACCCTCGAAGAAGCTTTGAGAGAAGCCAACAACACCGAATACGGCCTAACCGCTGGCATCTTCTCCGAAGACCCACGCGAAGTCGAATACTTCTTCAACAACATAGAGTTCGGCGTAACCTACGCCAACAGAAAAGGCGGAGCAACAACAGGAGCATGGCCGGGGGCGCAGACATTCGTCGGCTGGAAAGCAAGCGGAGCAACCGGTAAAGGAGTCGGCGGCCCACACTATCTACTGACATTCCTCCGAGAACAAGCACGGACAAACGTAGTCGATTAGATGATGGTTCTTCGCTCACCCGCGGCGAACACTAGTGGATGAGCTGGTGGTGGTTTACAGTCTATGGAAAAGTGGCTGGGAATTGGTTTAGGCTATGACCCCTCGATGACCGTCCGAGAAATGACCCTCTACGCGAAGAAGGCTGAGCAGCTTGGATTTGATATGGTTTTCTTTTCCGAGACGCTGCAGACTTTTCGCGACGCGGTGACCACTCTCACATCCTTCGCTCTCACCGTGGAGAAACCTCTTCTCGGATGCACACAGGTGGTTAGACTCAGGTCACCGCTGGTGCTCGCTCAGACCTTCGCAACACTTGACGAACTCTCGGGCGGAAGAGTAGTCCTCTCACTGGGAGCGTGCACAAAACAGCACATGGCCAAGCACGGCCTCGAGTACGCAGACCCCGCTGAAACCCTCATCGAATACATCACCTTGTTCAAGAAGCTTTTGACGAATGAGAAAATCACTTATGAGAGCAAGCATTTTCGGCTCAGTGAGTCTGGCCTTGGTTTCAAACCGCTCCGAAGCAACATACCTGTATGGGTTGCTGCGACAAGCGCAAAAGGCCTCCGCATAGCTGGGGAATATGCTGACGGCGTCCTGCTAAACGCGACAACCTCTGTGGAATACTGTAGAAACGCCGTCAAAATTGTCCGCAAAGCAGCCGAGGAGAAAGGCAGAGACCCCGACGAGCTTCAGATAGCTGGCTTGATAGTCACGGCTGTTGACGCAGAGAAACCCGCTGTGGAGTATGTTAGGAGAGAAGTTGCGAGTAAGTTAAGCCCGTTGATGGTTGACTTCGCCATGAAGCCGCGTCTCAAAGTAGGCGAACCATACATCACACCACAGCTAATAGAAAAGATGCTCGAAGCATATAACGCTGGAGGATTCGGGAAATTGATGTCCGAGATACCTGTGGAAGTTTTGAAGGGTTTGACCGCCGTCGGCACAGCTGAGGAGGTTCGCCGGAAAATCGACCAGTACCGCGAGGCAGGCGTCAAATATCCCATAATTAGGCCCGCCGACAAAAGCATCATCGACATGGTTCTCAACGTTTTCAGGTAAATGCTTTTAACTTGGAGTGGGAGGAAAAGTCTCGTGAACATAAAAGCGGTATCAACAACTCTGGTTGTGGCGGTGCTGGTCATCGCCGTCGTAGCGGGGGTAGGTGTTTACTTAGCTATCCAGCAGCTTTCCGCCCCAACAGTCGCCGAGAAACCACTCGTCATAGGCTTTTCCATATCCATCTCAGGAGACTTCGCAGTCCCCGGCCGCAAACAACTCGAAGGCATCGAGCTCTGGAAAGACTGGATAAACTCCAAAGGCGGCATATATGTCAAGGATCAGAACAAATACTACAAAGTCGAGCTGAAGTATTATGACGATAAATCCAGCAAGGACGAGGTTATACGGCTGTATGAGAAGCTGATAAACGAGGACAAGGTTGACATCCTCTTGTCACCGTATTCAAGCACTCTCGCGTTAACGGCCGCGGGGATAACTGAGAAATATGGAAGGCTGATGGTTGTGGTGGGCGCAAACTCTGACACAATCTTCAAACAAGGATACAAGAACATAGTCGGAACCTACACACCTGCAAGCAAGATGCTGACACAGGCGATAGACATTCTTCTCGAGAAGGTGCAGAATCCGTCGGTCGCCATCATCTTCAAAGATGACGCGTTCGCGAAATCCGTTGCAGAAGGCGCTAAAGCTTACGCGGAGCAGAAAGGAGTCAATGTTGTGGCTTTCGAGATGTATCCACGCGACGCAAAAGACCTTTCACCCATTCTCACCAAGATTAAGGGCTTGAACGTTGACGCTATCCTAGGAGGAGGCCATTACGAGGACGAGGTTCTTCTCGTCAGGCAGGCGAAGGAGCTGGGCATAAACGTGAAGCTGATGAGCCTACTCGTAAGCCCGTCGCTTCCAGCGTTTTATGACGCCCTCAAAGAAACATCCGAAGGTATTCTCGCGCCCTCGCACTGGGAGCCTCAGACAAAACCCAAGATAACCTACGGCCCAACAATCGACGAGTTCATGACACAGTTTAGACAGAAATGGAACAGCGAGCCATCCTATCACTCGGCAGCAGCTTTCGCCGCAGGCCTCTACATCACAGCAGCCATAGAGAAAGCAGGGACTCTCGACAACGCAAAACTCAGAGCAGCGTTCAACGATTTAGATATAACCACTTTCTACGGCCGGTTGAAGATAGACCCTGCTACAGGTAACCAAGTGGGGCATGAACTTGTCCTTCTACAGTGGCAAGGCGGAAAGAAACAGGTCGTCTGGCCCCGCGAAGTCGCTACAGCTCAACTGATTTTCCCGAAGCCGTCTTGGTAAATGTTCAACCCCGAAATTTTTTTTCAAGCTCTTGTTAACGGCCTCCTGATGGGGGCGGTCTACGGAATAGCAGCCGTGGGTCTCTCGCTCATATGGGGGGTTCTAGGAGTAGTCAACCTAGCCCACGGCTCCTTCATCATACTCGCCGCATACATAGCGTATGTCTTCTTCTCCGCCGCTGGTGCTCCGCCACTTCTCACAGCACCCATAGCGGTGGCCATGGGCTTTGCCGTGGGATATCTTCTCTACAAAGGCGTCGGAAGAAAAGTGGTCACACTAGACCCATCCACCTCACTCCTCTTCTTCTTCGGCCTCTCGCTCCTGATCAGCAACTCCATCCTCAACATATGGGGCCCCGACGTAAGGGGAATCCCATGGCTCATCCAAAGCCTTGAATTAGGGGGAACAAGGATACCCATAGCACGGCTCATAGCCCTCGTCTCAACAATAATCTCCTTCATGCTCCTATACATGCTGCTTCAACACACATACTATGGCAAAGCCATCAGAGCAGTCGTCGCCAACCGCGTTGGAGCCGCTTCAGTTGGAATAGATGTTGACAACGTCTTCGCCATAAGCATGGGAATAGCACTTGGCGTCACCTTCTTCTCAGGCACCATGATATCACTGGTCAACCCGTTCACACCGTCCTCCGGCGACGGCTACCTCATGTACTCCTTCGCCTCAGTGGTCCTCGGCGGAGTCGGGAACATCATAGGAACACTTTTGGCAGGCATATTCATGGGCCTTGTCGAAAGCCTCGTCGGCGTATACTTCAGCCAGAGCATAAGCCCAGCGGTGGCTTTCATAATACTCGTCATAGTCATCATGGTGCGTTACCGTGGAGGCAGGTAGACAGCGTCTCAAAATCGGCCTCATACTCTACATACTGCTGCTTAGCATCGCCTCTTTGCCGCCGCTGACTGGGAACACCGCGTTAATCGCCTACTTCTGGAGCTTCCTACAGATGCTTGCGCTTGTTATGAGCCTAAACTTTATCACAGGCTTCACTGGATATGTCAACTTCGGCCACATCGCCTACTATGGAGTAGGCGCCTACACCGTCGCCTACCTCACCACAACAACCCGTGTAGACCCCTATGTCTTCGTCCCCGCCGCAGCCATCACATCAGCGGCAGTCGCCTATCTAATCGGCCGCCCAATCCTCAGAATACGGGGTCCATACTTCGCCATAACCACCCTCGGCCTCGGAGAAGCGGTGCGGGTAATAATAGTGAATATCCCTGCGTTCAACTACAGCGAGGGGCTGCCCATAGCCGCCTACTTCACCTACAACGTAACCGGCTCATACATAGCCATGTACACCACCGTCGCCACACTCTTCATACTCACCCTCTACCTGAGGAGAACAAGGTTCGGATACATGCTCGAGTCCATAAGAGAGGATGAGGATGCGGCCGAATCCATGGGAATCAACACCGCCAAAGCCAAGCTCGCCGCATATGTTCTAAGCTCTGCCTGCGCTGGAGTAATCGGAGGACTAACCGCGATAACACATGTATACGCGCATCCCGGCTTCTTCTCCATCACACTCAACGTCTCGGTGCTGGCTTCTCTCCTGATGGGGGGCGGAGGCACGTTGCTGGGACCGCTCGTGGGAGCCGGCTTATTCTTCTTCATTTCAGATGCTCTGCTCATCCGTTTCCCATATCTCCACCTCGTCATATTCGGTGCAGTGGTTATGACGGTTACGCTTGCTATGCCGCGGGGGCTAAGCCACCTAATCTACAGATATCCAAAAATCTCGAGAAAAATAGCCGACGCATAGCTACTCGAAAAGAAACTCACCGCGTCTAATGTAGTCAACCGAGCCCTCAGCCTTTATTTTCCCCAGCTCCACGTAATAGACATAGTCGGCAATCTCCAGCACTTGGTCAACATACTGGTCAACAATCAAAATACCTATGTCTTTTCCCGTGAGTTTGCGGAGCTCCTCATACACCATGTCAGCCATCGCAGGCGAAAGACCTACCGTGGGCTCGTCTATCAAAAGGTAGCGCGGCTCATTCATCATCGCTTTAGCAAGCTCGAGAAACTTCTGCTCACCACCGCTCATCTTGCCTGCCTTGGTGTAAAGCCTCTCCCTTAGACGTGGAAACTGGTTCAAAACAGCTTCAACCCTCTCAGTCACAAGCGCCTTGTTACCCCTAAAGAGCCAAGCAGCCAGCTCCAAGTTCTCCTTCACAGTCATCGAGCCGAAGATACCGCTCTCCTGCGGAATATAGAAAACACCCATCCTAATTCTTTCATGAGGCGCCGTCGAGGTAATCTTTCTACCATCGAGCAGTATCTCCCCGCTTTTGGGTTTCAGAAAACCGAAGAGTGTTTTGAGAAGGGTGCTTTTACCAGCTCCATTTGGGCCGATGACCGCGTAAACCTTCCCCTGCTCAACTTGGACACTTACGCCGTCGAGGACAAGTATGTCGCCGATGTATGCGACGGAGAGGTTCTCAGCCCGCAGCATGCCTCTTCACCCCAAGATAAAGCCTGACCACTTCCTCATTTCTCAGAACCTCATCAGGCGAACCCTCCAAAAGCTTCGACCCCGCCGCCATAAATACAACCCTTTTACAAAGCCTCCGAATCTCAGCCATGTCATGGCTCACAACCAAAATCGACAGCCCCTGCGTATTCACCCTCTTCAACGCATCGATGAGTATGCTTTTCAGGACAGGGTTCACGCCCGCGAAAGGTTCGTCGAGAAGAAGCAGCCGTGGCTTAAGCATCATGGCGCGGGCGAACTCGAGAAGCTTTCTCTCGCCACCGCTCAACTGCGAGCCCAGCAAATCAGCCTTCACATCCAGCTTCACGAGACGAAGACTATCATACGCAGCTTTGCGCAGCTCCTCCACCGACATTTTCAACCACGAGGCTGACGCCACCAAGTTGTCTAAAGCAGTCAGGTTACCGAAAACCCTGGGAATCTGGTAAGTCTTGACTATGCCGGCTCGCGCCAGCTCATACACGTTCTTCTCCAAAATGTTCTCTCCATAGTAATACACTTTTCCAGAATCCGGCCTAATCAGCCCGCATACCACGTTTATGAAAGTGGTTTTACCTGCTCCGTTGGGGCCTATCAGCCCGAGAACCTCGCCCTCATACATTTCAAGCGAAAGACCATCCAAAGCCCTTAACTCATCATATCTCTTAACCACCTCAACAGCCCTCAGCACAGCCTTCGAGCCAGAAACATCAGGCCCCATCGCCAACCATCAACACCATACAAAATATAAACATGAAAAGCAAACACGGCCGCCGCTGACACGTGCCCACAAAAACAAGACAAATTTCGCGCCAATCAGGCTTGTGACCCAGTAGCCTTTTTACATGCCTTTGACCTGTCTCTATGCGGGTTGTCGGCAGATGATGCTGAGCTAATGAAGGCGCGGGCAATAGCTTTTCTACGCAACGCTGATAGGCTGATGGAGGAACATGAATGGGACTTGGCGATGTTCAACTTAGAACAATATTGTCAACTTATGCTGAAGTATAAGCTGCTAGTTCAGCGTGGAATCTATCCCAAGACACATTCTCTTAGAACGCTCATCCGCATTCTCGGCGAAAACAACCCTGGGCTACTCACTATGGTTGAGGATAGCTCAAAGCTTCACTATGTCGCGAGGCTTGAGGAAGCCTACATCGTCTCACGGTATATGCCTTACAGGTTTGAGGAGAAGGAGGTCAGGGATGTTTACCGGTTTGTGGTAGAGGTGTTTAAGCCGTTTGTCGAGAAGCTATGAGGAGAGGCTGCTCGAGTACATGAGGCGCTATAGAGAGGTGGGCGCAGAGGTTAAACGTATCCTCAGGAAAATCGACCCAGACGTTAGAGTGTTTGTCTTCGGCTCGGTTGTCAGAGGCAGATACACGGCCGCGAGCGACATAGACATCCTCGTGCTGACGGATGATTTGTCGAAAAAGTATGAGATGATGGTGGAGGTTTACAGAAGTGTTGAGGCTCCCGTGGAGCTTCACATCACAACTCCCCAGAAATATCGGAGCTGGTATAGTAGGTTCATACCGTTGGACGAGCTTGTCGAAATTTAGTGGCAGCGGATGCTTGGGAAACATTTCCTCAGCTCCTCGAGTTCTTCCACTGATTTTCCCGTGAAAACAAGCTCGACTGTTCTTGATGTTTTTTGGCAGGGGATGGTCAGTGTTATTTTTGTCGCAGGTTTTCTCGGCAAGCCTCTCTTTACTTGATGTGTTTCGAGGGTGGCTGAGTGTCCGTTGACTTTTACAACCGCCACGTTTCCATGTCTCTGGCTCGTTTGTCGAAGGCCTTTCTTGACATGGACCTCGAGGTCTATGACTTCTCCGCTCACAAGGTTGACGACATAGTAGGATGATGAGCCGTCTAGAACCCATCCCACGCCGTCGACCACCGTTGTATAGTTAACGTCGGAGGGCGCGTCCCCTATCTTAACGGCCCACCCCTCGAAAACATAGACAACGATGTAGCGAAAATCTCCCCATTCACCGAGACAAAACCCCTATTCACAGACACCGAGTAAGCCCCTGTACACAGACCCTGTCCCCCCGGTTTCCTAAAACATTACCTAAACAAAAAAGTGTAAGGATTTTCCGCAGTTATTCTATCCTTGGTGCTTGGTATAGTGTTATCTCCATTATCTCTTATCCTACATCGATAACAACATGGACTGCCTTTCTCAGGGTTTTTACTGAATAATAGCTTACGCTCATCTTAAGACCACCAAGGATGGCAGGATACGGAACCAATCCAGCTGTCTGTTGGTCAACAGAGCTACGAACCATAGGTATTCCATGAGGTGCTTCCCAGTATTTTAGGCGCTTGTTCGTGTCGAGAAGGAAGACCAACCTCACGGCCTTAGAATCGCGAGGAGAATACATGAATCCCACATGAGGTTAAATGAATGTGTTCCTTTTCACAGTATGTCCGCCATCTTGCCCTTCCTCCAAGTTTTACCATTACACCTCCTCTAACTCGATGCCCCCTATCGCCAATACGAGCGTAGAGAGTATCAACTTCACCATAATGAGCTTCAGCATTCATATTCTAAGCTTTCTTATGGATGGCTTGGTTTTGTGAGGGAAGGTTTAATATGGAAGCCATTGTTAAGATTCTTGATAAAATATGGTGATTACCCACGAGGAGGCTAAGATTATAATGGATAAACTTGACAGCATCAGATTGGAGTTATTAAGGCTTAGGGCTTCCCTTCTCCCAGAAGAAGAGCTCAGCGAGGAGGAGATTAAAGAATTAGAAGAGGCAAAGAAAGAGGTAAGCCAGGGAATGTATGTAAAGCTTGAAGAATTGCTGAAAGAATTTGATTAATGTTGTTTCAGGTCATAATATCCAATAGGGCTAGGAAATCGCTTAAAAGTCTAGTCAAGCAGCATAGGCGGAGAGTCTTGGAGCTTCTCCTGATCCTAAGAGAAAATCCTGTCCCGACAGATTACTTCGATGTAAAGAAGCTAAAGGGATTAATATACACATACAGAGTCAGAATAGGCGACATAAGAATCATTTATGAAGTCTCATGGAACGCAAAGACAATAAAAATCCTATTAATAGAATGGCGAGAACGAGCCTACTAAACTACAGCCAGTAGCTCAGCACAATAGCCCCGGTGGGATTTGAACCCACGTCGCGGGCTCCAAAGGCCCGCATCCTTGGCCGCTAGACGACGGGGCTGTTGTATGTTTTGTTGCTTTGTTTTTTAAGTTTGTTGTTTGGTGGGGTGTGAGTAGGTGACTTGGTCTACGCTGTGGACCGCTGCGCCGAGTTGTTTGACGGTGTTGGCGATTTGCTCGAAGTTGATGTTGTTGCCTTCGACGGTTAGCTTGACTGTTTCGGTGTCGGCGTCTACCTCGATGATGGATACCTCCACTTTCGTCACACCCCTGAGCCCTGTCAAAGCCTGAGCAAACTCGACCATACCCGGTTTATGGGGTTTCAGCACATCCAGGACCAGCCGGGTCAGGACCAGCTCATGTTTATCAGGCATTTTACGTGTATTCACCCGTCTGGGTAAATGGTTGTTGAGCTGGCTTTTTTATGTTGATTTGTTACCTTTAAATAGACTTCTCAAACCCTGCAAAACCTATGCAGAATTTATTTATAAACGGGTGTAAAAACTTTCCAGACGTGATGAGAGCGGGTATTTCTGACCGGTGATGACAATACCCGTTCTGAATAATACTTGTATTTGGGGTAGGATTTTATAGTAATAATTTTGGTGTTTGCGCAGGTTGAGAATCGTTGTTGTAGGCGCCGGAGTGGGTGGTCTAGCGGCCGCCGCTCTGCTGGCGAGAGAAGGTCACGAGGTGACGGTTGCCGAGAAAAACAATAACGTCGGTGGAAGAGCAGGAGTGCTTAGCCGAGATGGGTTTACCTTCGACATGGGCCCCACATGGTATCTTATGCCGGAGATATTTGACCGCTTCTACAGCCACTTCGGCAAAAAAACCTCCGATTTTTACAATCTTCTGAAGCTTGACCCCGGGTACCGTGTCTTCTTTGACGACGGGGTCAAAGTGGATATATCGGCTGAGCTTGAGGAGAACATCCGTCTATTCGACGGGCTCGAGCCCAACGGAGGTGAGAAGCTGCGCAGATTTCTCGCAAAATGCGAAGAACTCTATAACAGCATATCAAAAACCCTATACCTCGACCTCGACTCTCCTTTCAGCTTCCTCAACCCGGAGATACTTTCCCAAGGAATCAAAATAAACATCTTCGAATCTGTCGAATCCTATGTAAAAAAATGGTTCCAATCAGACAAGGCCCGTAAACTGCTTCTCTACTCAATCGGGTTCATCGGTACACCGCCCTCCAAAGCACCCGCGTTCTACGCCATACTTAACTACGTCAAACTTGTCCAAGGCGTCTACATGCCTGAGCATGGTATCAGACAGGTTGTCGACACGTTGTACGGGTTGGCGAAGCAGGAGAATGTAGAGTTTCTCCTCGGACATGAGGTAAGTAAAATCGAGGTAACAAACTCGAAAGCCGAACGTGTCTACTTGAACGATTCTTCGATGAAGGTGGACGCCGTCGTCGTCAACGCCGACTATGCATTTTTCGAGACGAGGGTTCTCGAGCCACGTTACCGCACCTACGACGTCGACTACTGGAGCAAACGCATGTTCACACCATCAGCTCTCATCGCATACTTAGGATTAGACAAAAAAGTTGAAAATATTATTCCGCACAACGTTTTCCTCGAAAAAGACTGGGGTGAAAACTTTTACCAAATATTCGACCCACGTTACGCGAAATGGCCCGAATACGCCTCCTATTATGTGCATGTTCCCTCGAAGATAGATAAAACAGCAGCACCACCGGGGGGAGAAGCGGTCTTCATATTAATACCGGTCGCAAACGGCATAGAAGACGATGACAAAAAACGCGAAACACTCTTCAACAACGTTCTCCGCGACCTCGAGCAGAAAACCGGGGAAAACATCCACGAAAACATCGTATTCAAACAATTGTTCAGCATAAGAGATTTTTCAGCACGCTACCACGCATACCGTGGCTCGGCGCTTGGTCTCGCCCACACACTTGGACAAACAGCTTTCTGGAGACCTGTGCACAGAAGCAAAAAGGTCAAAAACCTCTACTACACCGGTCAGTATACTCATCCAGGAATAGGTGTGCCGATGGTGTTGATATCCGCGGAGATTATCCGTAACAAGCTGCGAAAGGAGTTGATGTAGATGCTTATTCCAAAGCCTCCGCGTGTGCAGAAAACCTTGTTCAACCTATTCCACAAGGGAAGCACAACATACTTTAACAGCACCCTCTTCTTCCCCGACAACGTCAAAAAAGACGTGTTCAAACTCTATGCATTCCTACGTAAAGCAGACAATTACGTAGACCTCATTCCACAGGATGTGGAAGGATTCTACGCGTTCAAAGAAGAATATGAGCGAGCCGCATCCGGGTATCAATCGTCTGACATTGTCATCAACGAGTTTGTAGAACTCTCCAACAGGAAGAAATTTGAGCAGGAATGGATAACCGCCTTCCTCGACGCGATGGAGTCGGACCTCTACCGCAAAACATACTATACACTCGACGAGCTCTGCGTCTACATGTATGGCTCCGCCGAGGTCGTCGGCCTATTTATGGCCAAGATTCTTGATTTGCCTGAGGAGTCCTATATCTACGCAAGGTTTCTCGGTCGGGCGATGCAGTACATCAACTTCATTAGAGACATTCGGGAGGATTATGAGCTGGGTCGCCAGTATCTACCCTACGAGGAGATGCGTATGCATGGAATTGAAGATTTTGAGCCGGCGCGTTTCTGCGGAAAACACGAAAGCTTCGCACGGTTCATTCGGTTGCAAATTGAGCGTTACCTCGAGTGGCAGCGGTTTGCTGAGCAGGGCTACAAATACATACCGTACCGCTATTTGATACCTATTAAGACGGCGGCGGACATGTACAAGTGGACGGCTAAAATAATTCACAGACATCCGTCGATAGTTTTTATGCGTAAGGTGAAGCCGAGAAAGCGTAGGGTAGTTTACGGGGCCAACGTCAACTTTGTATTGGCTCTTCGACACAAAATTTTTACCGGGGGGCTGGTATGGCCCTAGAAGCTGTCCAGAAAGTGCTTAAGGTCTCACGCTTTCGTTTCTGGATTTATGTGGCAGGTCCATACGTAGTCGGCTACACACTCGGCGCCACAGGATTCAGCGACTTTCTCCGACCCGAGTACTACATCTATCTGATCTATTTCTTCATCCCCGCTAACATATTGGTCTACGGTGTTAATGACTATTTTGATGTTGAGACGGATGCGTTGAATCCGAAGAAGAGTTCGAAGGAGCTGCGAATTGTTGGCAGAGATAGGGTTAGGCTGCGGAGGCTGCTTCTCGGTGTGCTTGGTATAAGCTTTGCATTAATGCTTTTCCAGGATAATGTGGCGCGTATCCTGTTCGGTGGATTTCTGTTTCTCTCGATTTTCTACAGCGCGCCTCCGTTGCGTTTCAAGAGTAAACCCTTCCTCGACTTCGCCTCGAACTATCTCTACATCATGCCGGGGGTCTTCGGCCACTACATCGCCTCAGGCAGCCTTCCCGATACACTCATACTTCTGGCAGGGTTTCTACACATATCCGCTATGCACATCTTCTCAGCAGTTCCCGATATAGAGTTCGACCTAGCAGCAGGAATCAAAACAACCCCGGTTGTCATCGGCAGAAAAAACGCGCTAATACTGGTGACAGTTTTCTGGGCAGGCCTTGCATATTTAGCAATCATGCTAACGGGATTTCATCCTCTAAGCTTTTTGGCACTAATCTACCCCATGGTGCCGCTGTCTGTTCTGGTTTTCGGACGCGACATAAACCGTGTCTACTGGTCTCTTCCATACATCAACACATCTTTGGGCGGGCTTCTCTGGCTAGGACTCGTCAACCACAAGATCATCCCGTTTTTCCCGAATTTTTAGAGAACCGTTATGCAGATTTTTAGGCCATATGTTGATTGGGCTAGGTCGGCCGCGGTTCTCGACGACCTGCGTCTAGGCAAACAGCGTGTAGAGTCCAAGCAGGTTCTGAACGTTTTTCTACGGAAGGCCGGTATTCTCAGAGATGGGTTGCGCGGCTGGCTTAACCATCCGATTGTTCTACTTTACTACAACGACGGCAGGCCCTATGTCGACGACGTGGTGGGAATGTTCATCGCTTGTGTCAAAGAATGGGTGAGACGGGGAAAACAAAACAGCATAAACCTCGATGACATAAAGCATCTCCTCGACCAGCTAGAGAAAACACCCGGCACGCCTATTACCCATCTCCACGAAATAGAGTATCGGCGAATTCTTCTACTAAAAAACCCCAGCCATTACATCAAAACCTTCACAGAGGAGGAGGTTAGAGAGGTGTTGGAGACCGAGCCCGTGAAAATAAGCGGCATAAACTCTTGGTTATTTGATGACATGCGGCGTTACAGGCGGCTTTTGAAGAAAATTAGGGCGAGGCTATAGCTTGTATCCTATTTTTCTGAGGAATTGTTTGCGGGCCTCGATGTGCTGCTCGGTTTCTATGCCTTTTGGCTTGTGGCCGTCGACTACTCCGAGGACGCCGCGGCCCTGCTCTGTCTCGGCGACTATTATCTGGAGGGGGTTAGCTGTGGCGGCGAGGATTGTGCATACCTCGGGCACGTCCTTGAGCCGCTGCATGATGTTGATGGGGTAGAATCCCTTGATGAAGAGGATGAAGGTGTGGCCGCATCCTATCCTGAGCATGGTTTCGGCGGCGTGTTTCCGCAGCTCCGGGTCAGTTCCCTCATGGCGGACGAGGCATTCGCCGCTCGCCTCCATGAAAGCGAGGCCAAATTTAGCCCCCGGAACCGTGTTGACAACCGCCTCGTAAATGTCTTCGACGGTTTTGATGAAGTGGGAGACGCCGAAGACCACGTTGCAGCCCTCAGGAATCTCGACACCAACAACCTCTATCTTAACGCTCACAACACTCGTTGTCGCGGCTTGCTTATGTGTTTTTAGAGGGTTCTTTCGACGAGGAATGTTGCGAGTTTTTTGAGCTTTGTCTTGGCTGGTGTGTCGGCGAGAAGAGGCTCAACCCTGCTCCATGCCATGTGAACGCTTCGCCGCATAACCTCCCGAGCATATTTGTCTGCGCCCGATTCTCTGATGAGGTTGATTGCTTCTTTGAGCTCTTGTTTGTCGGATGTGTGGCTGTGAAGTATCTGTCTGAGTCTTTTCGCTTTTTCGGATGAGAGATGTGTCAGGGCATACACCGTCATAAGGGTGTATTTGCCCTCGGTTATGTCGCCGCCTATCTCCTTCCCGTATCTCGCCTCGTCGCCGAAGATGTTGAGATAGTCGTCCTGTATCTGGAAAGCTGTTCCAACAGCTTCACCGAAGCGGCCAAGCTCCTCGAGAAGGTCTCCGCGTCCGGCGTATATGGCTGCAAGCTCGACGGCGAACCTTGACAAAGCACCTGTCTTGAAAGCAGCCATCTGGAGATAATGCTCCTCGGTGATGTCTGTTACGAGTCCTCGGTGCCATACGATGTCCATGGTTTGGCCGAGGCTGAGCCTTGTCATCGTCTCGACATATTTCTCGAGAAAGAGTGTGGCCATGTTTTTGGGCAGCTTTTTCGCGGCTAAGTATGCCGGGATGTAGTAGTAGGCGTTGCCTGCGTTGATGGCGATGTCTATGCCGTAGATGCGGTGGATGCATGGCTCTCCTCTTCTCATGAGGCTTCCGTCCTCTACGTCGTCGACTATCAAGGTGGCGTTGTGGATGATTTCGGGAACAGCGGCCAAGATGTAGATGCCAGGGTCTCCGCCGCCCAGAGCCTCATAAACTATCACCGTCAAAGCCGGCCGCCATCTCTTGCCTCCTCTCCTGAAAAGCTCCCAAAACGGTTTAGCCAGCCCCTCGGTAAATGACTCGGGGCTGTAGCGGTAAACAGGCTCACCAAACTCCTTCACGAGAAAACCTGTGTCAAACATTCTGGGTGTGAGCTTTTCAACAGCCTTCTCCACAGGCTCCACATATTCGGAGAGAATTGACAGAACCTCGTCCTCTAAGCTCATCACAGTGACACGGTTTGCGGAGAATTTAACGGCTCCCGCTAAACCTTTACCCCCTGTTTTCTCAGAAAGGCTGAAAGCGCGCTGTAGGATTGTTTGATTTCCTTGTTCGCGCGAAGCTGCTCGGCGAGGTATTCAAAGTAGGTTCCGGAGAAGTTTGCATATTTTTTGAGATAATTTTCGCTTGAGAGGATTTGGTCTGCGTTCTCGATGTATTTTCGCGCTTCTTCGCCTGTGACGGGTTTGTAGCCGTCGATGTGGAGAATGTTTTGAAGCGGCCACCGTGGCCTCGGCGGAGGCGTTTCATCTTTTTCACCTATCAAGAGAAGAATTACGGGAACCACTCCGGTCGGCAGCTTCAGCAGGGCCGATAACCTCTCGCACTCGTATATGCCGCAGTCAAGCAGCAGGCTGCCGTATCCAAGGGCCTCTGACGCTATGACCATGTTTTCGACAACCAGCCCCAGCTCTAAAACTGACAACAGCGTCTCCGCCGGGTATGTGTCAAGCTTGAGGAAATGCTCCGGGGAAACGGTTTCCGCGAAAACAGTCAGCTTGTTGAAGTCCAGACATATGAGGAGTACGGCGGAGGCCTGTTTGATGGCCTCCGAGCCGCAGACATCATACACGGCTTCAACCAACTGGTCAGACCTAAGCCATATGATTGAATAGGCTTGGAAATAGGATGGAGCCGACTGGCCACTCTCCACGATCATGCCGAGAACCTCCTCACTCATCGCCGATTTGCGGAAACGACGAATAGAACGCCGACTAGCCAGAAGCCCTAAAACACTCTGCTCAACCCTTCTCTTCAACAGAAAATAAAATGATAAAAAGGGGGTTTTTTGTTTTTACGGTAGCTGGGAGACGGGCTTGATTCCCAGCTGCTCCAGTATCTTATCTATTTCTTCACCGTTTTCTTCGCCGATTCGCTGGTCGACGCTGGTGGGTGTTATCTCGTTGATCTCGACCACTTGCTCGGTTGAGGAGAGGCCGGTGAGTATCAGTGAGACCTGCATCGTGGAGCTGAAGGTGTCGTCTATCCGCGCACCCCATATCACCAGCCCATCTTCACCCATCAGCTCCGAGATAATCTCCGCCGGCCTCGCCGCTTCCGCCAGCTGCATGTCCTCCCCTCCGCAGACATGGACTATGGCTCCTGAGAGGTTTTCGTAGGATGCGTCCAGTAGCGGGGACTGGAGAGCGTTAAAGGTGGCTTCCTCTGCTCTGTTGGGTGTGGAGGAGCGGCCTACTCCAAGTGATGCGAGTTTGCCGCGGCTCACTACTGTTTTGAAGTCTTCGTAGTCGATGTTTATCAACCCGGGTTTTGCGATGGACTCTGTTATGCTCTGTATCATGTTGCTGATGATTTCGTCGGCGAGGCTGAAGGCTCTTCGCAGGTTGTGCTGTGGATAGAGGTCGAGGAGCTTGTTGTTATCAACTACAACCGATGTGTTGGTGTAGTTTTTCAGCTCCTCGAGTCCCGCTTGTGCAATTCTTTTCCTCACCATGCCCTCGAATTCGAATGGGAGAGAGACGACGCCGACAACCGTCGCGCCTTCTTCACGTGCTACGCGCGCTACGACCGGTGCTGCTCCTGTTCCCGTTCCTCCTCCAAGACCCGCGGCGAGGAAGACGATGTCCGCTCCTTCAAGGGCCCTGCGTATCTCCTCCTCAGATTCTTCGGCGGCTTTTCTTCCACGGACTGGGTCGCCTCCTGCTCCACGGAGCCGGGTCACCGATTTGCCGAGAAGAATTTTCTTGTCGGCTCTAACCATGTCGAGATGCTGCAGGTCCGTGTTCGCGGCTATGGTGTATACGCCTGTGAGACCGAGGGCGTTGAGCCTGTTGACGGTGTTGCAGCCGGCTCCGCCTACTCCGATTAGCTTGATTCTTATCTCCTCTGTGGTCTGGACAAAGTCTTCCACGCTACTCACTTATCTGGACCTCCGTGCGGATGAAGTCTCTTAGGGCCATGCGTATGGCCTCGGCTCGGTTGGGATACAGCCTGCGTTTCACCAGCTCGTCGATGGCTTGTAGATATGGCTCGGGCAGATGCACCGTTACAACCTTCATTTCCCACCCATCACCTCCATTTGCTCCGTGCTGATGACTGAGGTAGTTATAACTAAAGGTAATACGCACGTATGTATCAACACGCGTTTCTGAAGCCATTTTTGGCCAACTCATATGCAAAAAGTTACAATTTCTAGAAGTTAGAAACCATAAAATAATCATTTGATGAGCATGTTGTCGGACGGCGTATCAACATGGTTGATGAGATGCATTACGAAGAATTTCGAAAAACACTCGAAAACCTTGTAGCAGAAGCAGTCGAAGATGTTGTTGTTCTTGTGGAGGGCGCGCGGGATGAGAAGGCGCTCCGCCTCGCTGGTGTTCGTGCAAAAATAGTGTATGTTAGCAGGTTTCGTGAAGCGGTGGAGATGATGCCGAGGCCGCGTAAAATCATTCTGCTTCTCGATTTTGACAGCGAGGGGATGAAGACTGTGAAGAGAGTTTCTCGGCTGCTGAGGCAAATGGGTTACGAGGTTGACGAAAGCTATCACAGGCGGCTACGTGTGCTCAAGCGCTTCGGCATCACAACCGTCGAGGCGTTGGCGAAACTCCTCGAGGTTTAGCCCTCCTCGGGCAACAAGTCAGAAAACCCTCCAGCAACCCTTATCACGGTGTATTTCTCCTCGAGCAGCCGCTCGTAAACATCCCTACCAAGGCCAAACTCTCTGCAGAAACTTTGGAGAGCGTCGCTGAGCAGCTTCAAGTCTGTTTCGCCGAGTCTGCGATAGGACACAAGATGTTCTCTGTAGTATTTTGAGGTGTAGAGTTTTGATATGCGTTTGAAGGGCTCGGGTGGAAGGTTTTCGCGGAGGTCTTGGATGGTAATTTTCTTTAGCGTGGAGAGTTTTGTGTATGTTTGTTGGTCTATTTGGCCTTCGAGCAGGAGGCCTCGGAGATATCTTTTGACGTCTTCTCTAGGAGGCTGGAGCCCTATCCGCCATCTGTCGACACGTCCCCTGATGTAGATGACGCCGCCGACCATTCCCGTTGCCACACATCGTCCGACCAAGCATTCGTCGCTGTCAAAGCTGTCCACACCGAGAACTGCGACAACTCCGCCGGCCATGTATTCGCCGAGATAATCATCAACCCTCCCGCCAATTATGAGGTAGGGCTTGTGTTCACGGAATTCACGCATCTGGATAGCCACTCTGTTGCCCGCGCTCCCCCGGACAAAGATTTCACCGGCTTGGAAAGCCTGCGCCAAAACATCTCCCGCGTTCCCATGTATGATTACGCGGCCGCCAACCATCGCGTCGGCTACATCGTCTTCAGCGTTCCCGTAAACGGTTATGACTCCGCCTCTGTTGAAGTTGGCTAAACAGTTTCCCGCTGTGCCGTAGATGTTGAGAAATCGTCCCGGAGGCACGTTGACGCCGAGATATCTGTGGCCGTTGACGTTGACAACATCCACTTTCTCCGCGCCTTTTGCGAAAAGCTCGGCAACTATTTTGTTGACGCGTCGGTAGTCGAGGCCCGCAGCGTCGACAACCCTGCTGGGATATGGGGGCTTTTCTATTCTTGGCTGATAAAGGGTGATGTTCTCTCTTCCCGAGACGATTATGCCTTTCTTTAGCGAGGCGAGGAAAATTCCGCCGGGCTTGACGGGCCAAACAACCGCTTCAGGAGAGTTCTGCCTTATCTCCGCCTCCTCGCTCGCCACATATATTCTCTCTTCGTCGTAGCCGACTACAAGGGGCCTGAATTTTGACCTGTCAGCCAAAGCGAGCATGTAGATGTCTTCGCCGTCGCAGTATCCTGCTACCACGCTGAATGGGCCGTCGAGGCCTGCTCCCCGCCATCGGACATATTCATCCACCTTGTCGAGGTCGTCTTCAAAACCGCTGACGAGCAGCTGAGCCGCATGCAGAATTGGGAGACGCTGTATGTTGGTGAGGTAGTCGAGGAGATAGGCTATGAGCTCGCTGTCTGTGCCGACGAAGCTTCTGTAGCCGCGGAACCTGATGAACTCCATGTTTGCCCCGAAGCTGCTGATATCTCCGTTGTGCGCTATGGCCCATTCCTGGCTCGCGAATGGATGAGACCATATGGGGTAAACGCCTGGCGAGTTGGTTGGCTGCCGAGTATGAGCTATCCACATATCCGCCTCAAGGTTTTTCTCCGTCAAGCCATACATCTGTGAGACATCGAGGGGGTATCCGACGCCTTTGAAGACCTCGACAAACCTGCCCCATGAATAAACTCTTCCACGCATGCCCGCGTTCCAGAGCTCGTAGTTAATGCTGTCGACAAGTTTCCTCAACGTTTCCTCGGATGTCTCCACGTAGGCGCTCCACGATGCGAACCTGCTTGCAGGAAGGCTGTCGAACCCCAGCTCGTAGAAACCTCCGTTAACACGTGTCTTGAGAATCTTCTTAACATGTGAGAGGGTGGTTTCCGAGTCTATGAATATCTTGAGCCTGTGCATGCCGTTGTTGCCGTCGAGGCTGTAGGCGGCGAAGCCTGCCCCAAGCCTGCTGCCCCTATACCTGACACATTCTATCGATGAAACAGCTTCCTCCACCGACACTTTCTCCGCGTCCTGTTTACGGAGGATGCCGAGTATTCCACATGCTGATATCTCTCGCCGCGGCTCCATGCTCATCCCTCGCCAGCCATCTTCACACCGAGCAAGGCCCTCACCTCTCTGCCCAGCTCTATGGCCCGCAGCAGCTCCCTGTTGCCCACCAAGGTGTTGAAGACGCTGGAGACACCGGCCGCTCCGGCCAGCAGCTTTATCTCCCTCTGAAGGCCGAGGAGAAGGTTCTCCATCTTCTCCTGAACGATGGAAACGGTTTGGGTCTTCACGGGCTCGAGTGCTTCTTCGACGCATGCGGAGAGTAGCACGGCGTCGGCTCCCAAGGCGACGAGCTTGAACACGTCATCAGCGCCTCTCACACTCCATCCACCTGCGACAAGGCCCACTGTGTTGCGTACACCGTGTCGACGGAGCTCACGGTCGAGAAGCGCGACAACAACCTCGAGTTCGGCGTCTCCACCCAAATCCTCGTCAACAACCACTCCAGAAACATGCTCCAGAACAGGCGGGAGCCATGAGAAGTCTGTCGAGGAACCTACATGGGCGAAAAAGGGCCCACCCACATCACTCACACGCGTCGGCTCAGCAAAGTAGCCAGCGAAAACTCCTCTATATGCAGGGTCTACAACAAGGGCCTCACCGTAATTCTCCAACTCCGCTGGGTTTTCCAGCATCATCAAAACACCCATACAGTAGCAGGCGCGGACAACGCCTTCTATGAAAACGCGGGGCAGATGGGCGCCGAGCTTCACGGCAACAGGCATCGATAGCCTGAGCCTCCCTCCGCGGAGATAGACATGTGTTTCAACAGGTTCGCGGTAGGGGTCGATGCTCGGCCTCGTCACCTGCGCGCCGTCTATGACTATGTGGTCGCGTATGAAGAATGGCGCATCCACGTATGGAGGAGCTGTGCTGCCCATGCTTACTATCGGTGGCTCAGCCGGCTGCCTGCCGATAACACCAGCCATCTCCCGAAGATGCTTTACACGGTCCTCTGTCCATCCTCTAAGCAAGCGGCTTCACCCCCATGACGCTTAGCTGGCTCGGCTCGACGCCGCGGGACACGAGCAAATCTCTCCGTCCACATAGTTCTCCGACGCTTTTCACGCCGACCTTGTCGAGGATGAGCTTCAGCTCCTCTGTCCATCCGTTCACCATGTTCACAACCCATTTGGTCGCCGTGTCAAGGGAAAGAAGCTTAACGGGGTTGTCGTCGATTTTGTTGGTTAACACGGCGGGGCAGAAGCCGAGGTGGCACTTATGCACCATGATACAGCCCATCGCAATCAACGAAGCTGTGCCAAGCGAGACAAGGTCCGCGCCCAGCGCTATCAGCTTCGCGGTGTCCTCCGCGCTGCTCACACGACCAGCAGCAACCACGGAGAACCCTTCACGCAAACCCTCGCGTCTAAGCATCTCATCAACCACGGGAACAGCTATCTCGACAGGCAGCCCAACATTATTCCTCACAACCGCGGGCGCCGCACCCGTCCCCGCACCCTGACCATCCAAGATAATTCCATCCGCACCCATCCGCGCAACACCGCAGGCGATGTAGCCGATGTAGTTCGTCACACCGACCTTGACGAAAACAGGCTTGCCAGTGGCTTCCTTCAGAGCCATAATCCGTTGGCCAAGGTCCTCGATGGAGTAGATGTCATGGTGGGGTGCTGGAGAGATGGCGTCGACGCCCACGGGTATGCGCCGTGTCTCGGAGATGAGGCGCGACACCTTTACTCCCGGAAGGTGGCCTCCTATGCCAGGCTTCGCACCCTGCCCAATCTTGATAACAATACCCAGCCCCGTCATCAACACGTCGATGTCGACGCCGAAGCGTGCAGAAGCCCACTGCACAGTAATTCTCCTACATTTTCTCACCTCGGGGTGAAGACCTCCTTCACCCGTGCCCGTGAGTATCCCCGTCAAATCCGCTGCACGGGCGAGGGCTATGTTGGGGACGCCGCTGAGGGCTCCGAAGCTCATGTCGCCGAGGTAGATGGGTGTGGTGAGGGTTATCTCCCCGCCGGCCATGGAAACGGATGCATCGACACCCGCTACCTGTTTAACAGTCTCCCTTTCATCGTCTTCAAGCTCGGCCTTGAACACCAGCCTGTCGAGGAGACGGCGTGAAGAATGCTTGGCCCTGTCCCACACCCAAACAGGCTCACCGAACCGGGCCAGCTGCCTGATATGCTCAATCCTCGTCCTGTTCCAGAACTCGGGCCCCTCCTGCCTCGGCACAGGCAGGTAATCAGCGACGAGCTTCGCCGTCCATCCATCACCCCGTTGTGGTTATCTTCTGACAAAAAAGCGATATTTAACCATGAAAACCGTCAAAAAGACGGCATTATACGAAAAACATTAACAAAAAACCAGTCCACAAACAGCAAAATAGAGCAGCCGATCTTCTAGCCGCATGGTAGACCTCTTGACCGTTTTAGCCATCTCGTTTCTAGCGGGGCTGGTGGGCTCCATCACAGGGCTGGGAGGAGCCAGCATAACCACGCCTCTCCTAACCTTGGCCGGTGTACCGATAAAATACGCCATCGCAGCCGGCATCGTCTCCATCATAGCCACCTCAAGCGGCGCCGCTGCTTCATATGTCCGCGGCGGATTATCCAACGTGAAGGCTGCGATGTTTCTCGAGATGTTCACGGTAGTGGGAGCGATAATCGGCGCCATCATAACAATCTACGTCTCGGCGCGGCTTCTCTACTTTCTCTTCGCAGGGTTTCTTCTCACATCCTTCATCGGCATCAGGCGGCACCTAGGTGAAGAGCTTCCGACAAACGTGAACCAAGACAGGGCTGCTCGATGGCTGAGTCTGGAGGGCGTCTACTACGACCACGCGCTGGGCAGAGAAGTTTCCTACAAGCTTACGCGGCCTCTTGCAGCTGGAGGCGGAATGTTTATCGCCGGCGTCGCGGCTGGGATGCTTGGCATAGGTGCCGGAGCCTTCAAAGTAGCAGTCCACGAGCTAATCATGCGGATGCCGTCAAAAGTCTCATCAGCCACCAGCACCTTCATAATAGGCATGACAGCATTAGCGGGGGCCAGCGTATACTTCAGCTCGGGGCTACTGTACCTGACTCTAGCCGCGCCGATGGTTCTCGGCACAACTTTGGGAGCAGTCGTGGGCTCCCGTATCCTCGGCCACATCAGCAACAGAGTGACGCGGCTGTTTTTCTTGGCTGTTGTTTTTGTTCTCTTTCTGCAGATGCTTCTGCGGGGGCTGCTGGCTTGAGCCGTTACGAGAAACTGGATGTGATGATTAGCTGGATACTTGTCGCCGGCGTCGCCGCCAGCCTAGCCGTGACAACATGGGCCCTCGCCTCATATTATTTGAGCAACGGCCCTGCCTTGGCTCTCAGCGACGAATACCGAGTATCGTCCAAGAGCTTCTTCGACTATCTGCTTCACATACATAAGGGAGGCGTGGCAGGCGCCATGGCGGTAGGCGTAGCCGCGCTCATGCTAACACCCTACATCAGAGCACTCGCCTCACTAATCTACTTCATAGCCAAACGCGACATCAAATACATCCTAATAACAGCCTTCGTCTTCACCATATTGACAATAAGCCTCCTAACCAGTTGAGCAAGAGCGCTTGGAAAAGCATGCAAAGCTCTGACGATGTTGAGGTTTATTAGCTCGGCGAAGACTTTCAAACACATGGCGGAGCGCCGTAGAACTCTCCTGAAAGCTACGCTGGGCTCCTCGCTTCTCGTCACTCTCGCGCCTTTCCTCTCATGGGGAGGTTTCCTGTTCAGGCCCGAGGCAACATCTGGGCAGATTAGGCAGAGGCTTATCAACCTGAAAGATTTCCCCGTCAACTCCAAGCTAACTTTCCCGTTTCCCGCGACAGGCGACCCAACCGTAGACTCAGACCCCTTCAGACAATACATACTCGTTCACCTCCCATCGGGAGACCTGAAAGCATACAGCAAAGTCTGCGTACATCTCTGGTGCCTCTACGACTACTTTCCCGATAAACGGCAGTTCCAGTGCCCGTGCCACGGAAGCATATACAACCCAGACACAGGCGTTGCGATTAGAGGGCCAGCAGCGCTACAACCCTACCCCACCAACTCACTGCCCGAGCTCAACCTCGAGGTTGACCCCGACGGCACCATATATGCGACGGGGCTGAGAGGCAGGATAGGATATGGCCGCGAATGGAGAGCCGAAGCGGCGTGGATACAGCAGAAACAATCAAGCTCACCCAACACACCTGTAACAGGCTACGTCGTCTTCAGAGACCCGCTCCCACCCGATGACACGCTCTCACTAATCCGCGGCGTCGACGCAAAGATCGTCAAATGGTACGGCTACTTCGACAAATCCCCGACCGAGCGCGAATGGCTAACCGGAGAGGGAGAGCAAAACATCACCACCGCAACAGCGGTATACGGCCTAGACGCGTCGGCAACACCCTCCTCACATCTCAAACTTCTCGAAAACCCGAAGATCATAATCATCCTCCCCCGATAAAACACAAATACCGAGAACAAGCTCTTCAACACAGCGGGGGTCGCCAAGCCTGGTCAACGGCGCAGGACTGAGGCTCCTGTCCCGAAGGGGTTCGTGGGTTCAAATCCCACCCCCCGCATGTGCGACAACACAATTCCATAGCATGTTCACACCTTCCCTTTTCCCTCTTTTGATGGGGAGAATGTCGAGGTTGGCTCTTAAGAGCGCGTCAACGGGATGCGTTCCATTTGCTATGTTGCAGAGGAGGGCTACAGCCAGCTGGCTACCATACCTGTATTTAGGCACCTTGATGCTCAGAAGACTCAGCGTCTCATCTAGCTCACGCTGCCTGCTCTCAGGCCTTCTGGCGAAATTCACGTCTTCTTGCTGGAAAATCCACGCCAAAGCATAGAGAATGTACTCCAAATCATATCCGGGAAGACCTTCAACAGCATGTCTAAACCTCTCCACAACAGTTGCGATGTTCGCACCTTGCCAAACCTCCACGATAGCTTTTAGGACCTGCATGGCCTTCTCCTTGTCGGCGCATAGTTTACCGTAGAAATCTATGGCGAAGTGGGCGTGCTTAGGTGTGTATGACCGTATTCGTGGCTCAAGCTGGTAAACAGTTCTCACTTTGAAATCGCGTTTGGATTTACTGTCTTCGGTTTTGAGCAGTATCCATCCGTTGCTGAGCCTGACTACCTCGAGTATTCTCCGTCTGTTCCTGCCCCTGCCAAAATATTCGCCAACCGATAGCATGGTCAAATCTGCGTTAACCAGCCGCTCAACGACAATCTGCCCCGTTCTTCCTCGTTTTCCGGCTTTCTGAAGATGTATAGATGTTCATGGGCTATTTTGTGGAAGCCATATTGTTCAAAATTTTTTCCACTCCATTTTTCACGCGTCGTCTTCATTTTGTGCTGCAGCTTGATTATATCCTCTGCTAGAACAAAGCCAGCTTGCAAGAATTTCAGCATCACGTAAGTGGAGATAGGCACGTAGTGTTTGTGTTTTCTCGTGTCGCCGATGAGTATTGCACAGTATCGTCCTGGTTTCAGAACACGGTAGGATTCACGGGCTATCTGCATCATTTTTCCCAAATAGTCCTCTAGCTTTCTGTATGCTGAAAGATCGCCTTCAGGTCTTTTCCGTGAATATGGGATGATGTTCCAATAGGGTGGATGTGTGGCGATCAAGTCTACACTCTCATCTTCTATGATGTTGAGTTTTGCCGCATCGCCGTGATACACTTTTATCACCGGTTCCTGTTGTTCATCCAGTGGATGGAATTCAAAATTGAGCCGGTCCAGCGTGAGTATACATGCTTCATAATTGATGTCGACGCCTATCGCGTTTCTCCCCAAGAGTGTCGCCTCGACCAGCGTGGTTCCCGAGCCAACCATCTGGTCAAGCACAAGCTCCCCCGGTTTAGTGTATTTTAGAATCAGGTTTCTCGGAACATAGGGGCTCCAGTTTCCCCTGTAGTCGCCGGAGTGTGTGGCCCAGTCGCCGCGGTCCGGAAAACTCCACACAGTTGTGGCCTCGAGGTTGTATGATGCCGGTGGGCTGTATGAGTTGATTTTATGTGGTTTGCCTATCTCTATCCTGACATCTTCTACCTCGACATAGCCTTTCTCAGCCACATAGCGGCGATAATCCTCCCAAGTGACGGGCCTCATGCTAGTCAACACAAACTGTGAAGACCCTGTGTCCAACAGCGTCCCGAACATTCTGCTCACGCCAACCTCTTAAGCCTTTACCGAAAATAGCTCAACTCATAAGATGTCTTGAACACATGGCTCATGGGTTGAAGGCATATTTCTCCTCAAGGATGCGGTATAGGTTTTCATCGCATATGAAGGTGAATGTTGGGACGCCTTCGATTTTTATTTTCCCGTCTATGATGAGCGTGGGTACGGAGCGTATTTGATACTTTTTCACAAGCTCTTCGACGGCGTAGAAGTTTTTGGAGAGGTCGTGTATGGTGAAGCTGCAGCCGGCGCATTTGCCAAGCTCAATCATGGCGCGTGTTTTTCGGCAGAGGGGGCAGTTTGAGATGAACAGCTCAAGCCGGTGAGGCACGTGGGGTAGCCTATGTGATGAGATTTTAGCGTTGTGCACGCTCTCCTAGTTTTGTGAGGATTTTTTGCCAGTCGAGTCTTGTTATTATGTAGATGAGTGTCATGGCTGCTGCGGCTGATGCTGCTGCGAGTAGGATTGTTTGGAGGGGGTTGAGCTGGCCTGCTGTGCATTCGATTATTGTGCATGCGAGTGTGCTCCAGTAGAGGGCTGTGTAGGCTGCGATGGTTGTGATGAGAAGTTTGCCTGCGAAGACTGTGGGGAGGAAGAGTTTGCTGCTGTAGTTGGCTATGGCGAGGAGGATGTAGATGATGTCGTCGGGGAGGGGTGTGGCGGCTGCGGCGAGGACGGCGAACCAGCCGTGACGTGCCACAAGCCGTTCGAGAGGCTGAATCCTTCTTCTTGTCTCGTCGCTTATCAGCACACGGCCGCCTTTGAAGAACCTGAAGAGAACAAGCTTCGCCGACGCCGCTCCAGCCGCGCTCGCCAACGCCGTGGGAAGAGGGTCAAGCCTTCCAGCCATCACGGCGATGATGATGGGAGGGATGTAGGGGCCTGAGACAAACGGGAGGAGGCTTCCGAGGAAACTGGCTGCCAACACACCGATGTAGCCATACGCCGTTAACCCCTCCCAGAAAGCCTGCGAGAAAATATCCATCACCGTTTTCTTTTTCGGGTTTGCTTTAACTCTTTTTACAGTCGTTAAGTTTGTAGGGATGTGTGGTGGATGTTTTTTGTTGCGTGTGGTGGGGCTGCGTGGTGTGGGTGATGTTGCGGCAGGGTTGAGGAGCGGGTTGGCCGCTGTTGAGCCGGGTGCTTTGATTCGTCGAGTGGTGAAGCGGCGTGGTGGATGTCTGCAAATAGGGGGTAAGGTGGTTGAGCTGAGACGATTCCGCGACTTTGTCATAGTTGGCGGGGGGAAGGCTGCGGAGGGAATGGCCGCTGAGATGCTGCGGCTTCTCGACGGCTTAGACGTCAGAGGCGTGGTTGTTGTTCCACGTGGATACAGGCTGAGACGGCGTCTCAAACCTCTCGAGGTTCTATACGGAGGCCACCCGCTGCCAGACAGTATGAGCGAGGAGGCTGGGCGGCTGATACTCGAGATGGCTTCATCATGCAGCGGCGACTCGCTTGCTTTTGTTCTTGTCTCGGGTGGTTTTTCGGCGTTGGCCGCCGTGCCAGCTGAAGGTGTTTCGCTGCAGGACAAGGTTGAGGCAACCTCTGCGCTTCTGAGGGCCGGCGCCTCGATAGATGAGTTGAACACTGTGCGGAAGCATCTCTCAGCCTTCAAAGGTGGATGGCTTGCGAAAAGCCTCCGCTGCAGGGCCTTCTCCCTCATACTCTCCGATGTTGTCGGCGACCGTGTCGACGTGATTGGCTCGGGGCCCACTGCACCTGATCCCACAACCTTCCGGGACGCCCTCGATGTTTTGAGGAGGCGGGGTGTGGAGGTGTCTGAGAATGTTTGGCGACGGCTGCGTCGGGGTGCTGAGGGGATTTATCCTGAGACGCCTAAGCAGGGTGACCCGTGTTTTAGACGTGTTGTGAACGTGGTTGTCGGCGGCTGTGTCGACTCGGTGAAGGCCGCCGCTTTGGAGATGCGGCGAAGAGGTTACAGTGTTGTTGCGTTGACGAGCGGTGTTGTGGGGGAGGCGAGGACTGTGGCGAACCTTTTCGCCGCGGTGGCCCGTGATGTGGTGAGGCATGGTGTTCCCCATGCTCCGCCTTTTGCTCTGGTTGCAGGGGGTGAGACAACCGTGACAGTGCGAGGACGTGGTAGAGGAGGCCGCAACCAGGAGCTGGTTTTGGCCACCCTGCATCTCTTACGTGATGTTCCGAGGTTTGTTTTCGCATCGATTGGCACAGATGGGGTGGACGGCGTAACCGATGCCGCGGGAGCGGTCGCGACTCCTCAGACTCTCAGAAACGCGGCTAAGGAGGGGCTTGACCCTCTGCCGTTTCTCGAGGACAACGACTCCTACACGTTTTTCAGCAGGGTTGGTGGACTTGTTTTGACGGGGCCCACTGGCACAAACGTGGGCGATTTGATGATTCTCGCCATCAGGTAGAGAAGACCCATGAGAGGTCTGGCCTGTGTTTTCTTTCGCCGACTTTTTCGTGGAGGTAGTGGGCTATGAGAGGTAGTGCGATTGTTGCGTCGCAGAAGCACTGGACACCTACTCCCTCGGATGTCTCCTTCCCCCAGCTCTTGCCCTCCTCAAGTGTTGCGCCTGATAAGCCGCCCCAGTGTGGGTTGTCGGTGGTTATCTGGACGGCGTAGCGATGAGGCCGCGTCGTAAGCGCGTCTCCTTTCTCGAGAATGTCGACAGCGACGGCTGACAACTGGATAAAGTCTTTGGGAACTCCTCCGCCGATGAAGACTGCTGCGCTGTCGCGGTGCCTGCCTCGTATGCGGACGAGTTGTTCATAGTCTTTGAAGTGGTCGAGGACGAGTCTGTAGCCGGGTTTGCGGTGTCTGTTGATAATGTAGGCGACGCCGTATCCGCTGTCTTCGATGGCTGGGCTGAAGACGGGCACTCCTGCTCTGTATGCGGCTTGGACTATTCCGTGTATGTTGCGTTGGTCTAGCCATTTGCCGAAGAGGTGGAGGAACTCGGCTGAGGAAATGGGGTTCATGTTGTCGAGTGTCAGCATAAAGTCGGCAAGCATTCCCTCCATCTTGATGTAGTCTTCTTCCTTGACGAAGACATCGTGGAACCTGTAGATGCGGAGACGGCGGAGGAGGTCGTCGTCGATGTATGATGTGCCGATGTAGTAGTTGTAGCCCATGGCGGCTATGAGATCTTCCGAGATGTTGGCCCCTGTAGACACAACAACGTCCACGAACCTTTTCTCGATGAGCCATTTGACTATTTTCCACTGACCCGTTGTGCTGAGGGAGCCTGCATATCCAAGCATGATGACTGTGTCCTTTGCTTGTGCGGCTTTCGCCCATGTTTCGGCTGCGAGAGCGAGGTTTCTTCCCTGAAACCCTGTTAGCTTCATTTGGTCGAGGAGCTGGGCGATGGTTTTTTCGCCGACCTCGACTGCTTGGAGCGGTGTGCGTAGCAGTTGATCTATCTGTATCTCGTGCTGCATGTTTGTTTTGTTGTTTGGTTTGTTAAAGCTTTTGTGTTTTTTGGCGTGCGAGTGCGACTGCTTTGTCAGCGGCTGCTTCGGGGTCGTTGATGTAGTGGGCTGCGTTGATTTTTCGGTGGTCGAGGTGTCCGTCGGGATGCATCTGTGCGAGGATGTCTGATGGATAGCCTGTCTCGGTTAGGATGATGAGTGGGATGCGGTAGATGTATGCGAGGTGTGCTTCGATGATTGTTCCCGAGCCGCCGCCGAGGATGACGAAGCTGTCGCTGCTTCTGACGAGGCCTATGCTTCTTGCCTGGTAGGTTTGTCCGCTGCGGAAGACGATGGTGTTGTAGGGGTTGTATCGTGGATGGGTTTTGTCGATGAACTCGTCCTCGTATGGGATGACGCCCACCGTTATCCCACCTCTTCGCACAAACTCTTCACACACCACACGCATCAAGCCGCCGTCACCACCCGTCAGCAAAACAACCTCATCCCTGTAAACACCCAGTCGCGCGGCAAACCTCCGCGCCTTCTCAACAGCACCCGGCAAAGGCTCACGGTCACTCGAACAACCCACACCAATCTGCAGCATAGCCCACTAGCCAACAACCACCCTATTAAACCATAGACACGTCAAACCAAGAATTCTTGGAAAAAGGTAAAGCTTATTGGTGAAATTTTTCTCTTGTTTTCGTGGGCTGGAGAGCTTCTGAGCCTTGTCCTTTCTGCGGTATCAGGGTTCAGCCCATCAAGACCTTTCACGGGTCAAAGAAGTGTCCGCTCTGTGGGGGAGAATGGTTTGAGTCAGGTGGCTTTGCTCCGAAGACAACCATGTGGTGAAAAAAGGGATAGTTAAAGTGTATTGCCGTGGGTCTGTGATTTTTCCCGTCAAAGCTGTAAGTGTTGAACCCTGTTGCTTGCGAGCTTTATGCAGCTCTTGCAGGTGTTTTCGAGATTTGTAAAGTTTCTCTGTACAGTTCTTTTAGAACTTCTTGGTAGCTGACCTTACCAGACTCGATACTCTCCATGAGCTCCTCCAGCCTCCTCGTCAACGCCTCGGAGACAAACGAGCCAAAATTCGACACGAGATATCCATAGATTGTCTTACCCAGTTTTGTCGCCAGAACTCTTCCATTATCGTTGAAAATGTATCGTCTCTTGTAGAGGAGGTTGAGGACCTGTGCGTAGGTGCTCGGCCTGCCTATGCCTCGTTCCCTCATCAAGGCGATTATGTCACCTTCGCGGAAAAACGGCACCGCCTGCATGCTCTTGATCTGGAGGTTCAGCACCCTGTGGACACCCGGTTCAAGCGCCTTCACCGTCTTGATGACTTGGTAGAGGTGGAGGAACCCTGGCTCAATAACATCTACAATCCTCTCTATATCATAGGTTTTCCCGAGAATCATCAACTTGCATATCTGTCTCTGCACCAGCGCGTCCTTCATCTGACTAGCCATGAAACGTCTAAACACAAGGTCGTAGAGCATAAACTCTCTATCACCTATTCGCATCGGCACTCTAATCAAACCCGACTGGAGATAAAGCTCGAGCTGCTTTCTCGAGAGCGGTTTCGTCGGCCTGATGCATTCATGTGCACCTGGTTCGCCATGATGCCTCGCCACAAAAAGCCCTGGAAAGTTCTCTTCAAGATAATTTCGAGCCACCGATAACCCTGTCGACGAGACATACGTCGACCCCGTTCTATGATAAGTTATCAGACCTGACTCGAAGAGGGTCTGGGCAGCATCCATCGCCTCCGCAGCACTCAGCCTGAGAAAAATCGATGCATCCCTTAGGAGAGAATCGGTCGTATAGGGCTTGACAGCAGGTACAACCGTCTCAACATACTTTACATCAGCCACCTCCACATTCAACACGCCCTCGGCATAGAGTCTCTTGACAACGTCAACATCCTCAATGCTGTCTAGCATGAGCTCGGAGCCGTCTTCAAACGTCATGCTTGCGACTAGTCTCTTCTTCTTAGCCTCTTCCATCCTTTGGATTATCCAGCCGAGGACAGGGGTTTGGACACGGCCTGCCGAGAGATGTTTTTCTCCGAAAAACTCCCAGAGACGTCTGCTCAGCTCAAAGCCAACCCACCTATCCTCAATCCTTCTCACAACCTGTGCCTCGACAAGCGGCAGCGAAATACTGCGAGGAGACTTGAACGCATCCCGCAAAGCCTTCCTCGTAATCTCATGAAGCTCAAGCCTCTCAATCCGCTTGTTAAACGGCCAAATACTCACATAGAGGTCGTAGCCAATCTTCTCACCCTCCGTATCAGGGTCGGTTGCAATAAAGACACGGTCAAACTCGAGCGCCAGTTTACGGAGAGACTCGATTATGGATAGCTTGGTAAAGTATTTATCGGAGCGGCAGTTGGGACATACTTCGCTGTCCGTAAACTGCTCTCCACACTTAGAGCATCTCCTAATATCCACATACATCGGCACAAACTCTCCATCATGGACCCAGACACCATGGAACCCCTGGCTCGTCGTAATGTCCACCAAATGCCCCTGACAAGCGGTGAGACACGCGACATATCCCTCGCCAACCGACTCGTAAACAGTCAGTCCATCAACAACTCGTCTAGCAGGTTTTCCGAAGAAATAGGCCAGTGTACGGGCCTTCGTAGGCGACTCGACAACAATCAGCGACGAGCTCAAAATATCTAAGGACTCTAGTCTAGCCGACCCTGTTCTAATCTCTCGCAGAAACTGTCTATCTCTATCACATTGCTTAAACTCCTCCCTGGCTTGCTCCAAGGTGTATTCTTGGAACGTTTCTTCATAAATGGTTTCGAGGGCTCTCGAGATGCCTCTAAAAGCTTTCTCGTCATCTACTATGAGGATGGATATTCCACGGGTTATGCCTCCCGCATACATCCTCGACGAGCGGCCCGACGCCTGTATATATCCATCGATGTCGGGAAGAATGATAGAGACACCGTTCTCGTCTACACGTAATCTCATGTCTAGGTTCTCTGCGACACGTCTCAGCTCCTCTTCACCGATGTATGTTTTTAGAAGTTGATGAGCTCTCGTGACAGCTGAGTAGACGTATCCCGCAAATCCTTCGGGCTGTCTAGAGGATTCAAGCCCCTCTCTGACAATCTCCAACACCTCCCTATCGGTGGGGACACATTTCTTCAACATGCCGGTGACCTGTACTAGTTCGGACTCGTTCTTCTCCCTAAGTATCGAGTACAGGTTTCTGAGGAGGCTGAGCAGCATAGAGGGCCTGTGCTCTCGCCAAGACACGTTAAGCTCACGCCTGGGAACACCGGCGAAAATTACGTATCTTATCCGCTCCGGTAAGTCTATGCCTCTGGCTAGAGGGCTTCTCCTGCTAGCGACACCGACCAAGACATCATACTCGCCCAACTCAAACCGACCAAGCATCTTCGCATCCATCCTCTCGTAAGCATATGCGCTAATACCCTGGCTGTTCAGAAATTTTGCCAGCTCTTTAGCGGACTCGACGCCCGCTGTCTGCGGCACAAAAATCAGACATCCGCCGCCATGTGTCTTCACCAGCTCAGCAACCTGCTCCCACATGTTCTTGCTTGGACGCAGATACATGTTGGAGATGTTTCTGACAAACTCTATTGAGCCTCCGGGCTCAAAGTTTAGAAGGCGTCTGAACAGTTGGATTCTCTTGGTTCTCCGGCCCTTCGCAGTGGCTCCGGCTACAAGCAATATAGAGTCGGGCTTCGCAATTTCTCTAGAAGCATGCTCCCCTGCCTCATTCTTCTCAGACCTACGCGAGACTAGGCTTAATTGTCTCTCTATCTCTTCTTCATCAAACCCCATTAAGAGAAGAACCTTGTCGATGTTCCTCGCCGACTTGAGGAAAGAGTCTACATCATCAACAAAAATGAAGGAGAACTTTTTTCCTCTCAGAAGCTCGAAACGTGTGTTGAGGAAACGGTCTGTAGTAACCAGAATGTTAAACTCCTCATCCCTTATCTTCTGCAGCATCTCTTCCGCCTCGCTCTTTTTCATGCCGGAAAAGTATCCAGCGATTTTTGGTGCTTTTTCTCCATGTTTGGCCGCCATCGATAAGGCTCTTTCATGGATTTGTTGTGCAAGGAGGCTTGTGGGGACGATTATGTAGGATTTTTTCCCCTTGGACGCTTGGTAAATGGCCATCGCTATGAAGAAGGTTGTCTTCCCCGTTCCCGTCGGAGAAACTATTGAGAAGCTTCTTCCAAGGAATGTTCTTCTAATCCATGTCCGCTGCAGAGACCATGGAGGGGAGCCAACGACTCTGCTGAAAAAATCCGCAAACTCTCTATATCTTTCCTCAAGCTCCAAAGCCTTTGTATATTTTCCCGGCTTAAGCCTGCCATCCTGCGAAACACATCTGCTACAAACTCCGTTACCAATAAGCTCCTCATCGGTTATTGCCCCTCCACAGTTTGGGCAGAGAGATGCATAGATCGACTTCAACGCTAAGAAGCATCTACTCCCGCCTCAACTTATATTGTTTCCAGATGTGAGTGAGGCTTGTTAGGCTTGTTGTGGTTGAGCCATGTTTAAAAACATTTCTGGCTTCTGTGTTTCCTAGATGTTGTTTGGTGGCTGCCTGCCAGCCAACCATCCCCCAATTTTTCCCGTTTGTTATGTTGTTTTTCTTTCGCCTTACGCTCTTTCTCTTTTATGCAAACTCGTCGATTGATGGGAGTCTATGATAGTTTTCGCCTCGCCGCTCCTAATCCATGAGGTTATTAAAGGTCCTGCAGTGGAAACTGTCTCGGGTCTGTTATTTTTCCCGTCAAAGCTGTGGCCGCTGCGACGAGAGGGCTTGCGAGATGCGTCCGTCCTCCGACGCCTTGCCTGTTCTCGAAGTTGCGGTTGCTTGTCGAGAGACATCTCTCGCCGGGCCTCAGCCTGTCCTCGTTCATGGCGATGCACATGCTGCATCCGCTGTTCCGCCACTCAAACCCTGCCTCCATGAATATCCTATGCAGCCCCATTCTTTCAGCTCTCCGCTTTGTCAGCTGCGAACCCGGCACCACAAGAACCCTGACACCCTCGGCCTTCTTCCTACCTTTCACAAGCCTCGCCACATCAATCAAGTCGCTCAACCTGGCGTTGGTGCATGAGCCGATGAACACCGTGTCCACCTTGATGTCCGAAACCTTCATCCCAGGCTTTAGCCCCATATACTGCAGAGCCCGTTCAACGGCTTTTCTATCGGATGGGTCGTCAAAGTCATCGGGCGACGGCACGTTCTCCGTTACTCCGACTGTCATGGCGGGGTTGGTGCCCCACGTGACCTGTGGCTCGATGCGGGACACGTCAAACTCATGGACCGTGTCATATTTTGCGCCCGGGTCTGTTTTCAGCGTCCGCCAATACTCCATCGCCTCATCCCATTCACGGCCCTTCGGGCTATAGGGCGCGTCCTTGAGAAAGTTGAAGACTTTTTCATCGGGTTCTATGATGGCTGTCCGCGCCCCGCCCTCTATGGACATGTTGGTCAACGTCATCCTCTCCTCGACGCCGATGCTTCTGACATAGTCGCCTGTGAACTCGACGACGTGTCCTATGCACCCCCCTGTGCCGAGCTTCCTGATGATGTAGAGGATAACATCCTTCGCTGTCACGTTTTCGCCGAGTTTACCCATCAGCCTAATGTTCATCTGCTTCGGCTTCTTCAGCCAAAGCGTCTGCGTGGCAAAAACATGTTCCCCCTCGCTTGTCCCGATTCCGAAGGCGAGGGCCCCGAATGCGCCATGGGTGGATGTGTGGCTGTCGCCGCAGACAAGCGTGATGCCAGGGATGGTGAAGCCCAGCTCAGGCCCAATAACGTGGACGATGCCCTGAAACGGGCTAAAGTAGTCGAACAAGGTGATGCCGAACTCTCGTGCGTTGCGGCTGAGCGCCTGCATCTGCGCCGCCGACATAGGGTCTCTCACAGGCTCCAATCTATCGCCTGTTGGAACGTTGTGGTCCATCACCGCGAAAGTCAGGTCGGGCCTCCGCACTCTACGGCCCGCGGCCCTCAACCCCTCGAAGGCAAGCGGCGAAGTAACCTCATGTGTCAGATGACGGTCTATGTAGAGAAGCGTCTGCCCATCCTCTCTCTCCGCGAGAGCATGGCTGTTCCAAATCTTCTCAAACACCGTGTAGCCCATGCCTCTCCAAAACACCGCAAAACCCTGTGTAAAAAAGGTTCGCCACTATAGCCGTTGCCACATAAGCTTGACAACCATCAAATCCTGCGCAGGGACCTCCACACGCCACACTGTCTCCACACCTTTTCTCGCCAGGAACTCCACCACGCCGCCGAGACGCCGCAGCACATACTCATAGACGCCCGAGGCCGTGAACGCGTCCTCGCCGCTTCTCCGTGGCGAAGCCCAGTAAAACCTCTCCAGAACACGCTCAGGCTCCTCCATCGGCTTCTCCTCGATTTCTCGCAGCGCTTCGCGAAGCATGGGCCTTGGTAGAGGATAGTTGTCAAGGGCTTCGACGATGCGTTTCTTCTTCTCCGGTTCTACACGGGTTTTCTCAACCATGGCGAGCGTTGTCGCGGATGCTCCGCTGTCCAGGGGCCCCAGCCTCGCGGCACGGCGTAGGGTGTAGAACCATGACTTGGAGACGCCGAGAAACCTGCACACCTCCTCAACACTCTTGAAAACCTCCTCCGCCACGAGCCGCTCGACATAGAGAACCAGCTCCGACTCGGTCAAATCGTCTTGGCTGAAATGGATGGCGAGAGAGATGCGTGGCGCCTCTTCTCTGCGGACAATTATGCAGGGGACTGTGTCGAGGCCTGCTTCAACAGCCGCCTCCAATCTTCTGCTTCCATCCAAAACCTCATACCCATCATCCACCTGATAGACCAGCAGAGGCTCCATGACACCGTTTCTCCTAATGCTCTCGAGGAGGATTTTGTGGCGTTCGGGGTCGTGGACCATGCGTGGGTTGTAGCGGCTTTTCCGAAGACGCGTCGTCTCGATGTAGACAACCTCTGACATGGTTTTCACCTTCTACGGTATATGAGAAGAGGCTTGACGGGGTCAGCTACCTCAAGCGTCCAACGCGGAGTCGTAAACATCTGAGAAGCGGCAAACCGCTGTATCGCAAGTGTTAAGATGGATTTTCCACGTCTGTTCTGCTTGTTGAGCAGCATCCGCAGCTCACCTCTTCCCACAACCATTTCCCTCAACCCCTTCTCCTCAGCCAGTTTCGCCAATTCTTCACCGACACGGATAATCGTCTCCAACGCCCTCGTCTTAGAAAACATCTTAGGCATCAGCCCCACCTCTCATGATGTCTCGGAGAAGCAGACGAAGGTAAACCGAGACCGGTATGCCATGTTTATCAGCATTCTCGCGGAGCCAGCCGTAGACATCATGGGGAAGCCTCAGCGTCATCCGCTTAACCTCATCCCCGAGAGCGTTTTTACGCGGCATCTCCGAGACACCTCTTACGTCCAGCTGCTGCACGAAAAAGGTGCTCTATCCGCACTTTCGGGCACCTCACACCGATATATGCAGGCGTCATGGAGAAAACCCGAGGGTGGAGGGATAAAAAAGATGGGGGAAATTGATTCAAAAGTGACTCATGAAAAAAGCTCCGATGAGTCGTCAGCCAAGCAGTCAAAAGCATATTGCACGGTGAAGATTCCCGCGGCTCTTGCGGAGGTCATCGATAGTTATTTGATGGAGCATGAGGCTCAGGTGCGTGGGTTTAGGAGTAGGGCTGATGTGGTGGTGAGGGTTTTGACCGAGTTTTTGGAGGAGCAGGGGCGGCTGAGGCCCTTAGTCAAGCGGAGACTCGAACACGTCAACGTCTACGAATCGTTTGTTCTCGTAAGAGATAATTTGCTGAATGTTTCTGTCGAGGTCGCGGTGCAGCCTCCTCAGCTTTTCTGCCGCTACTGCTTGAGCGATGAGTGTGTCCATGTCTTGTTTGCGGCTTCGATACCTGGTGTGAGGCGGAGGTTTGCTGAGCTGGGTTTGAGGGCCCCTGAAACTGGTGAGGATGTGGGCGGGTATGTGGTGTTTTTCGGCGGCGTCGCCTATCCCTATACTGAGTGATTTAATCATGGATGGTTTTTGGGTGGTGTGGCTGTTTTCCGTGTCCCCGTTGTATTCGCCGACTATGGTGGGAAACGTGGCTTTGGTTTTGCGGGGTTAAGGACTCGGGTTACACGGGTTTTCGGCGGTGTTGTGAAGCGTTCAAGGCGTGTGGGCGAGGTTGCTTCGCTGATGGGGCTTGGACTCGAGGATGTCGTGATGCCTGTTTTTCTGGAGGCCGTGGTCGAGGTTGAGAAGGGTGACGTTGTATATGTCACGGGTGAGAGCGGCGGCGGAAAATCTCTACTGCTCCGTCACCTCGCCGAGGAGATGAGCCGTTTGGAGGAGTTCGCCCCCGTCGCATGCTCGTGGAAAATCATGGATAACATTCCACGACGGAGGCCCTTGATAGACTGTGTCGGAAGAGATGTGAAAGAGGCTGTGGAGATTTTGTCTGCGGCTGGTCTGAGCGATGTCTACACATGGTTTAGGTGTTTTGACGAGCTGAGCGACGGGCAGAGGATGAGGTTTATTTTCGCGAAGGCTCTTGACGCGGGTGCGAAGACTGTTGTTCTCGATGAGTTTTGTTCGGCGCTTGACAGGGAGACAGCCAAGGCCACGGCTTATACGATGCAGAAGCTCGCCCGCAGACGTGGCATAACATTCATCGCGGCGACGGCTGTCGATGATTTGGGCGAGGACCTTAACCCCAGTCTCCTCATCGTTAAACACATGGGCCCTCATCTAGTTGTGAAGCGTCTCAACCCTGTTCCACGGCCCTGCAGCCTACTCGAGAAAGTTGTTGTAGAGGAGGGGTCTGTGGAGGATTGGCGTCTCCTCTCTTTTCTCCACTATCGGAGTCACCGAGTAGCCGCGGCTGTGAAAATCTTCCGCGCCGTTTTGAACGGACGTGTCGTTGGCGTGGTGGTGTATGCGAAGCCATATCTACAGGCCGCGGGGTTTGCGCAGTTTTTCAGCCATGACTGGTATCGCCGCGAGAGGATGAATCATGTTCTCAGGATTCAGCGGGTTGTGGTGCATCCGAGCTTCAGGGGGATAGGTGTGGCCCGCAAGCTTCTCCAAGAATCTATGCCACGGCTCGGCGTCCCGTTTGTGGAGATACTCAGCGCGATGGAGAAATTGATACCGTTTACACGCGGTATCATGACTAGGTGGACGGTTGTCGAGCCAAACAGAGAGAAAAGGGCTCTGCTCGAGGAGTTTAGCCAGCGATTCGGCATAGATGTTATGAAGCACGGTGTGGTGGATGTTCTTCTCTACGCGGAGAAGAGAGGCCTTCTAAGGGGGATGAGAAGCTGGCTTATCGCCAACCGCCACAGATACGGAGATACGTCTCTCAAGCAGAGAGACGCGGCCAAGCTGCTTCGGACACTCAAGTCATCATGTGCAGCAAAAGTCTATGGACTGTGGATAAATCCTGAGAAAAAATTTAGAAAAATTGTGGAGGAGGCTATGTCTGCTCCGCGAGTTCTTTGAGGAGTGTGGAGAGGTCTTTTTCCTCGGCTGATGAACCGATTTTCTCGAGTGCGATGATGATGTCCTTGGTTTTTGCTATGACTTCGAGCCGTGCTTTGGCGAGTGTGAGTATGTCCCTTGCCGAGGCTCCGCTGCTCATCTTCTCCTCAGCCACCGTCTCCAGCTCGTGGTATATTTTCAGCAGGCTTTTCAACAATTTCTCAAGCATCTCCGCGGCGTTTTCGGACGTCTCCTCCACCACAGCCCCCATCAGCCTATGCATCGATGCTCTTTTTCTCGCAGAGGCGAGTCGTTTCAGGGTCTTGCCCATCCTGTGGATGATAATTGTTGACATGAGAGCTGCGGCTGCTGCGACAAGTGCGAGGAATGAGCCGATGTCTATGTAGTGAAGCAGGTATAGGATTGTTGAGGCTATGGTGAGTGTTTTTGCGATGTAGTCGAGTTTTTCCGCGGTGTTCATGTCCGCAGGGCCTCGAGTGTGCTGATGACGTATGTGATGTAGGAGCTGAGGCCGAGGAGTGTGGAGGCGGTTGCGGCGGCGTTGCTGGTTTTGTTGACGGCGAGCGATTCCGCGATTACGCGGATGAGTAGGTAGGTGTTGGCTGCGAAGAGAAGTATTGTTTGAAAGGTGTCGAGGATGTTGGCTGTGTTGATGGCTGTTGAGATGAATGATGCGGCTGTCTGGACTCCGAGGGTGAGGTATGTGGCCCGTGTCTCCGTCCAGCCGGCTTTTCTGTAGTGGATGGGTGTTAGGGTCGTAGCTATGATGAACACGGTGGCTGAGGCTATCAGGAGAAGCAGCTTCAGAGAAGATGTTGTGTGGATGATTGTGGCGACGAGTAATGTCGCCGCCGCGGCTATCAGAAGCTTTCTCATGGCTTTTCGCCACCTATAGTGCCGAGGCCCATGGCTCGCCGCGCCTCCTCAACCGTCTCAATCCCAGCCTTCACACGCTCCACATGCATCGCCGTCTCCTGCTCCGGGTTCATCCACTCAACCAACCTAAACGAGAAACCGTCAATACCCATGATGCGTTTGAGCGCAAGCGTGACCGAGGCGCCGAAGATTCTCTGCAGAGACTTGATGTATTGGGCGAAAGTTGTCATCTGGTTACGGCTTGTCTCGAGGTTGAGGCCTTGGACCACGCCGTAGACGATGGGCGGCACCCGGAGAACGGCGAGGATGCGTTGCCTGAATTCTTCCAGCAGCTCAACGACGCGGAGGTCTTCCACAGGCTGGCTCAGGGTTTTGACATCGATTTCACCCATCAGGAGAAGGTTGTCGCCGGGACGCGCCGACTCGAGAACAGCCTTCAGCCTGTTGAAAGTTGTTTCGTCACCATGCTTCAGCACAATCGCCTTCGACAACACACCTTTCCGCATGAATACTTGGAAGAGGAAGAGCTCGGCTTCGCGTTTAGCCAAAAGGATGCGGGCCAGCGACGCGAGCTTGGGTGTTCCATAGGTTCTGTCGGCGAGAGGATGCAGAACAACGTGGACAATCTCGTCGGGGGAGAATCTTACCACACGGCTGGTCTGCTGAACATATTCCTTCACGACACCATAATCATCTCTGACAACCTGCATCGTCCACGGCGCGATAACCCTCGGAAAATCCGAGACACACTCGATATAGGCTTCGTCGAAAATCAGCGTGGTCAAGACAAGGTTGCGGAGAAAGAAGAAGAAATCATCCTCACGTCTCTGCAGCCACTCCTCAACGGTTTTTCTCGCGTTCTCCTCGCCCACAACATACCAGCCGTTCGCCGTCACGGCATCCACCACCGCGTCGAGACAAGCCCTAACATCGGTATCACCCTCCGCCAGCTCCAGCAGCTTCAGCTGATCAAGCGGCTTCGGCTCACCAAGCCTTCCATAGAAGCTAGGCATCGTGGAGGCAAAGGCTCTGGGTCGGGAGAGGATTTTCCTGAAGAACGCCATGTCCGAGGCCAGGCTTCGTTTTCTTAATTCTCTCAGAGAATTAAGCTGAGAGGGCGAGGCTGATGACATGGAGCTGGTCTACGCCTTTGCAGGCATCCTGCTCTACATCCTCAGCGGCTATCTGAAGAGCGGCGAGGCCTTCGACCCCGTGAAAGCGCTTCGCACAGCGGTTGTCGGCTTAGCGGCTGTGGTGGCGAACATGGTTCTGGGTGTTGAGCTTCCTGTGCCGGAGCTCGAGACTCTGCTGACAGCTGGTGAGGTGACTTTTGTGGAGAACTTGGCGAAGACGCTGTGGAGAAGGGTGTTTTCAACGCTTTAGCCCCGTGGCCCCTGCTTGGATGCCGTGCGATGGATAACATGCATACAGGTTAGGCCCTGTCTCGAGAAGACTCTCGACGACGAGGTTTTCGCCGGCTATCTGGAAGGCGTCGCGGCAACCTCGGACATAGACCTTGAGGGGGACATCTTCTCGGAAGAGGTCTTCAAAGCAAACGCCGCCAACCTCGTCGGCAAACCCATCCTGCTGCAGCACGGCCGCAGCCAAGCCATCGGTGAACAAGCAGTCGGCCAAATCATCGACGCCAAACATATCCCGGGCAAAGGCCTCTGGATAAAGGCGGGAATCTACAAGGCTTTTGGAGACGTTTGGCGAATGGTGAAAAACGGTTTCCTAAGGTTTCTAAGCATAGGAGGCTACGTTAAACGCGTCAGGTTCCACGACAAATACCGCGAAATCGAGGAAGCCGAGATAACCGAAGTCTCCCTGACACACCGCGCCGCAAACCCTCGAGCACAGATAATCACAGTCTTCTCGAAAAGCTGGCCCACGGCGCCGAAATCCATCGTCTCGGGAAACGAGGCCATAGCCAAGCCGGCGGCACAGGAGCTTGACACACCCTATTTCCGAAAATACTGGAGCAGGCTCGGTTCTCACCGAATTAAGCAGGAGCCGCTGCATAGATGATGCTATGAATTTTAGGGAAGCACAGCAGGAATACCTCAGGTTCGGCAAAGCTCTGCTGAGCGGCGACAGCAACTTTCCAGAAATTCCGCCGGCCGTTGCAAGCGATGTCTTCGACACCTTCATAGAGGAGAGCATAGCCGCGAAGGTTTTCCGCTTCATCACCATGGGCTCCGACGTCGTCAAGTTCTACGTCAAGGGAGCTGCTCTCAACGTCTACGCACCCACGGAGGCTTCACCTGTTCCTGAGACGAAGCTGACTTTTGAGCCGCCGGTTGTGCTCGAGGCGCGTGAGGTGCGTGCGGTGAGCAGGATATCCGATGTCGCTGAGGAGGAGAGTGTGGTCGACCTCGTGGCTATGACGGTTGAGGACATGGCCCGCAGCATCGCCGACGCAGTTGATAAGAACGTTTTCCGAGGCGCAGGCGACGGCTCAGACGCCTACAACCTCTTCACAGGTCTCCGGAGAAGCCACACCCTACCAGGAAGCCAGACACAGACCCTCGACATCGCAAAAGCACCTCTCACAGTCGAGCACATCAACAAAGCCGTCGCAGCCCTCGGGGAACTCGGCTACAGAGACGACCTCGTCATGATAATCCATCCAAAGACAGCCCTCCACCTCCGCAACGACCTCGCCGAAAAAGGACTCGAAACAATAAGCGGCGACATCCTCCGCACAGGAGAAGTCAACGCCATCTTCGGCCTCAAAAAAGTCTACGTCACCACACATCTCGAGAAACGCAGCTACAGCGGCAGCGACGGGACCAAGGTGAGCGACGTCATAGTCTGCAGTTCACGCGACGCGGGTGTCGGAGGTTATAGAAGAGCTCTCCGCATCGAGAGGGACAGAGATGTTGAGGCAGGGTTGACGAAGGTTGCCGCAAGCATCAGGTTCGCATGGCGTATAGCGAAGACCGACGCCATCTTCCTCATACAAAACGCCCTCGCCGAATAATCTGACCCCTATAACCACACACCATTTTTTCTAAAACCATGCGCTATGTCTCGGTGAAAGATGTCCGTCTCTACAACGGCTGGCTACCCATCGAGGAGAAGAAGCAGCCGCTGAAGAAAATCGGGGAAACAGTGTTCCAAACTCCGCATGCGCCTCTCGTCGACGCCGACTGGGACGGCTCCGTCTACGACGATGTCCTAGTTTATCTCGGCGGTGAACATGTTGAGCCTGAGTCTATAGACCCATCCACGGGGCTAATCTCTATTCATCCACCGCCTTCTCAGGGTACATCGGTTGAGGCGGATTATTTCTGGCACCCCATCGGGGACGAGGACATAATCCTCGCGGTTGAAGCGGCCGAGGGATTGGTCGAGGCCCTGACAGGCGTGGTGTATGTTCCGCATCAACGTGTCGAGAGACGGAGAATAGAGCGAAACGGGTTGGTTGCGTTGAGCGAGCCAGTCATCACCGTACAGTCTGTCAAGCTCTACGACAGTTTCGGAAACTTTCTCGGAGAGGCTGAGGCTACGCTGGTTGACAGAGCGGCGGGCATTTTGAAGATACGTGTTGTCTCGCAGGAGCCGAGGCCGCCGTGGTATCTGCCCAGCTACGTCGAGGCCGAGGTTGAATACGTGGGTGGATATGAATCGGTGCCCGCCATAGTTAAGCACGCGGTTCTCGCCCTCTCCAGCCACAATCTGTTGACGCGTTTTCAGCAGAGGCTTGCTCTGGCCCCGGATTATGGTGGAGGAGTTTCCACGGTTTTTGTTGCCGAGGATTTGGAGAAGCGGCTGCGTTTTCTCAGAAACGAGGTGGAGAAGACGGTTAACAGTTTGCCGAGGAGGGTTGAGAAGGCTTGACATGGTTGACAAGCCTCGTGGAGCAGCTTGTCCAAACAATCCGCGGCGAAGCAGGCATACCGGTGTATGTTGGCTGGAGGCCAGCCACAACGCTTCCCATGGCCACCCTCCAGATAAGAAACTGCGAAATAACACCCCTCGACCTCTCAGCAAACATCCACCTCATCACAGCCGATGTCCAAATCGATTTCTGGCACAGCTCCGCGAAAGCATGCGACGAAACAGTCGAGAAAACTCTCGCAGCCCTCGAGCAGGCCCGCGGGAGCCTCGGCATCTTTTTCCTCGGCGTGGAAGGCTTGGCCGACGTCGGCGACGAGAAGGCCTTCAGGAAAATGCTTCTCCTCAGGCTGAAGACGGTGAAATAGTTGTGCATATTCCGGATAAACCGCGGCAGAAAATACTACTGTGGAAAACGATACCCGCTTCCATGTTCGCCGCATGTATGCCCCTTCGGCGACGTGTTGTGGCAGGGGCTTGTCAACAGAGACTACAAGCCGAGCCGCTACTGGTTGATGCCGTCGATGACGCATGTCGATTCGGCGGAGGATGCGTGGAGATGTCTTGCATCGGGAGAGGCTCTGTATGTTGTGAAGGAGATTGTCTACAGCGTTGGTGAAGGGGTTGGGAAACGGTTTCGAAAAGGCTCTGAGCTTGGTGAAGTTTCCTGAGGTGGCTGACGAGTTCACGGGAGCGGGTGTGAAGGTGGTTTTCATCGACAGCGGCTGCAGCCCAGAACATCCGCTCAAAGACTGTGTAAACCTCACCGAGACATCCCGCATCGACACCGAGTCACACGGCGCCTATGTCCACGCGGTTCTCGCATCCATGCTCCCCGACGCCGAGTTCTACCTCGTCAAGGTCCCCGACCCGCTCACCGACAACCTCCTGATAACAGCTCTCAGCGAAGCCAGCAGACTCAGCCCCCATGTCATCAACCTCTCGATAACAAGCGAGGTCCCCAGCGACGGCACAGACCCTGCGTCAACATACGTAAACCATGTGGCGCGGAGAAGTGTTGTAGCTGTTGCGGCGGGAAACGGTGGGCCGAAGATGATGAGCATAGGGTCTCCCGCGGTTGCTGAGAAAGCTTTGACTGTCGGGGCGGTGGATACGCGGGGAAGGCTGTGGAAACGCTCAAGCAGAGGCCCCACGCTCGACGGTCGATGGAAAACGGAAATAGTGGCGCCAACCGGCTACAAGCCACCCAAATCAAGTGAAGAGGTCTGGGGCACAAGCTTCGCAACACCCATAGCAGCCGCCGTCGCAGCCCATCTAAACAAAAGGCTCAACAACCCATACACAGCCACCCGAGTAATGATGCTGACAGCAGCGCCGGTAAACATCGTCCAAGCACCTGCGACAACGCTCACAGGCCTCCGCAAAGCAGCTTTGATAAGAAAACTCGTCGCCACATGGCCGCGAATATATGACCCCAGAAACTTGGCGGGGATGGGGCTGGTTGATGCAGCGGCCGCAGCTGCTCTTCTGAAGCAGCTCGCCCAAACCTTCTCAACCCTATAAAACCTAGCGAGTCAGGGATGCCATGGTTTTCCGCAAACTAGTAACATACGGCGAAGAAACAAGCTACGGCCAAACTCCTGCAGATGTTTCGCGGTGGATTGGCGGCGTAACCTCCTTCAGCGGCGGCGTGGAGCCCGTAAGCGAGGAAGTGCCAACTCTCTCGGGTTCACGGGTCTTTCAGACACTTGTCCACGGCCTCGACGTCTCACCCAACATGGAATTCTATGTCCAGAACCCGCGGATACTCAAGTACGCATTCGGCAAGGTCACGAACACAGGCGCCTCCCCGCCATATACGCATCTTCTCGAGATAAAGGAGGACTATGAGCTGCCGTCCATCACGTTGGTGGAGCATCGCCTCGGAGCAGGGGGACACGGCTACGTATACAACGGATGCCGCGTCGACAAGCTCAGCCTCAGCTGGGAGGAGGACAACTTTCTAAAAACGTCGATGGATTTCAGAGCCACACGAGTAACCAAGACAACAGCTCTACCCACACCCGAGGAGGAGACAAAGAGTTTCTACAGCTCCTCATCCAAAACCGTTGAGATAAACGGTGTCGAAATAGGCTACGTGGTCTCAGGCTCCGTCACGCTCTCAAACAACATCGTCGCCTTTCCACGGCAAGGTGACTTCCACCAGAAACACGTGGCTGGAAACGCGCAGCTCGAAGCAGAGCTGGAGCTCTACTATCTCGACAGCAGCATCGTCGATTTGATGATTGGCAAGACACGGTTTGATGTGAAGATACGGTTCAGCAGAGGCTCTGATGACTATCTCGAGATTAGACTTGATGACTGCGTATGTGGTGTGGAGTCGGTGTTGGAGGCGGAGGGTGAGATGATGCAGACGGTTTCTCTCAAGCCATCTAACATGAGCATTCTCGTGGTCGACGACGTGGAGGCCTACTGAGAAGATGTCCAAACAGGTTCCGCCGCCTGATGAGCTGAAGAAGAAAACCTCTCCCACCGAGCTTTTCAAGAAGTTTGAGGAGTTTGAGGCTTTTGGCCACAGGTTCAGGATACGGAGGATGACGCTTGCCGAGGAGCTGGAGTGGTACGGCGAGAGGGATAAGATACTTGCAGAGAACGGTTTTTCGCAGGCTGAGAAGCTGGCGAAGATATGGGAGCGGCTGCTGCAGCGGGTTGTCGAGAGCCCACGGCTCGAAAACTATGTCGATGAGCTTCCCACACCTGTGCTCGCCCGCCTCATACAGGCTATCACCGAACTACATCTCTGGAACATGGATTTTCGCAGCTCACCGCAGGCCTGAGACTAAACCATGCATACATCTATTTTCTCCTCGCCGAGAAATATGGCTGGACACACAGCCAAATACTCAGCCTCACGAGAACAGAGGCTCTCTACTATCTTCTCGCACCCGTGGCCTATGAGAGGGAGAGAAGGAGGCGGAAAAAGTGATTAGGGTTCTGGGTGTGGAGGCGGCTTCGCGGGGCTTGGAGAAACTCGGCGAAGATGCTGTGAAGCATGTGGAGAAAGTTTTGGCAGCTGCTGCGGAGGAGTGCATGAGTAGGGCGAGGGAGAACGCGCCCGTTAGAACTGGACGACTGCGTGAAAGCATCGCGGTGTCGAGACAGGATAAACTGGCCTACGTCGTCGAAGCATCCGCGCCCTATGCGGGCTATGTGGAGTTTGGGACATCGCGGCAGCGTCCACGCCGCTACATGCAGACAGCCCTTCTCCAAACACTCCAGACCCTCCGCAGACGGCTCCAGCCCTGACCAAGGTTTATCAAACCCTGTGAAAAGGAGAAGACATGCGCGTAAGCCCCGTAACAATTCTCGCGGTCTTCATCATAGGTTTCTTCACAGGATACCTAGTGTATAGCAGCACCGCCCCATCACCTCCAACCATCACCAAAACAACAACAGCACCCACCACAATTCGCCAAACATTCACAACAACAATCCTTTCAACACAGACAACAACCATCACATCCAGCTACAAGGTTGGCGGAAAACCTGTCGACCTAGTGGCAACCGTTTACAGAATAGTTGACGGCGACACCTTCGACGCTTTCCCATCGGGGCGTGTGAGACTCGCGGACATCAACACACCTGAGAGAAACGAGCCCGGCTACAACGAGGCGAAGGAGGCGCTGCGACGTCTCGTCGAAGGCAAACAAGTCTTTCTCGACGTAGATAACGTGAACGTGATGGATAGTTACCAGAGGCTTGTGGCGGTGGTGTATGTGCAGCACAACAGCACGCATGTTCTCAACGTCAACCTCTGGCTAGTCACAAACGGCTACGCCGTGTTCCGTGACTTCAACAACGAATTCAACCCATCCACGTGGAGCCTTTACCTCCCGTTCAGCTGATCATCTGTGGAGAAGCCAGCCCAGCAACACGCCGTCGAGAAACTCGGCCAACCTCCTCCGCCGCTTGGCCTTTTTCTCAATCTCTTCTCTGCTTTCCTCACGTGAAACCTCATAGCCGAGAATCTTTGGACGCAGTATGCTGAACTGTGTTTGGCACTCTAGGCACTCGAAGCTCTGCGGAATTCCTGCTTCTACTTTAGCGGGTATGAGGTTTGTTCCCCGGCAAACGGGGCACGCGACTTTTATCTTGACTTCTTTCACAAGGTTTGTTCCTGTGCTTTAGAGATAAGTTTTGCGTTTCTGAGCTTGATAACTTTTTTCAACGGTGGGTCTCCGTGCCGCTTCCCAATTTCTCCGTGAAGGTTTTGCTCGAGGCAGAGGATAACTTGGCGAAGACGCTTGCCTATGCACGGTCTCAGTTGGAGAGTTTCGGCGACGCTGGTGTGAGGGAGGCGGGGAGGCTTGGCTCAGCCTTCGAAGTTCTCGGCTCGGCGTTGAGTAGGGCCCTTGGCATAGCCTTCTACCAGGCAGGAGCATATCTCCAAAACTTTCTCAGAGGCTCCATCCAGGCCTTTACAGAGTTTGAGGCCGCGGCAACACGTCTCGCATCACTCACAGCATCGGCAGGTGAATCGGTTAACATGCTCGCCTACGCCTTCAGGGCGGCTGCATCGGCGGCAGCACGGGAGATGAGTGTCTCAGGAGCAGAGGCCATGAAAGCCTTGGAGGCCTTGGTCAAGGCAGGCCTCTCCGGCGCAGATGCGTTGCAGGCTCTTCGTTATTCTCTTGCTCTTGCTAGAATCGAGGGCGAGGACTATGGGAAAGCTGCTTCAAACCTTGTGCAGGTGATGGCGCAGTTCGGTGTCGAGGGGAGTCGGGCGGCTGTGGCCGTGGATGTTCTGGTTAACGCGTCGCGTCTCGGTATAGGCTCCGCCACAGATTTTGCACAGGGCTTAGCCAACGTCGGTTCAACGGCGCGCGCGATGGGGATGTCGCTGCAGGAGACAACGGCTTGGCTGGTCGCCTTGGAGAGAAGGCTCGGCTCAGCCGAGGAAGCAGGCACACAGCTGGCCCGGCTCCTCATCAACCTCTACGAAGTCGCGGCCAAGCTTGGCGTCCCAGTCAGAGACTCGGCAGACCATCTGAGAACAGCAAGCGAAATCATGCTCGACATCATAGCACGTGTCCGCGAGCTCGGTGGAGATTTTGAAGCCCTCCAAAGCAGGCTGGCCGGCGTCGACACAAGAGCCGTCAAAGCGCTTTTCACGCTCTCGCAGATGAATGAGTCTTTCACGGAGCTTGTCGCAGGTGTCTCCGAGGCGGGAACTGCCTTGAGAACGTTTGAGGAATATCTCGGCACGGCGGAGGGCAGGGCTGCGGCGCTGCGGGCTGAGACCGACAGGCTTCAGAGAATGGTGGGCGAGTCTCTCTCCGCGATATACTACATGGTTGGGCCCTATGTGTTGAAGGCTTTTGACGCCGTGGTGACTGCGTGGCGGGGGATAATCGCCGCGGCTGTTGACAGCAGGTTTGACCAGCGGCTTGCATACATCGAGACGCAGCTCCGCATTCTTGGCAGAATATCTGAGGAAGAGGCGAGCTCATTCATCCGCTCATGGGTTGAGATGGGTGACATATCTCTTGAGGAGGGGCTGAGGATAGCTGAGGCTGTCGCTATCTACGATGAAAACATCCAAACGCTTGTCGAGCGGGCCCGAGTCGCCGGTGTCGAGGTTCCCGACTCCTTTAGACAAATGGCCGATGCGGTGGGAAGCGCCGTCTCCGACTCTGTGTCACGGATGTCTGAGTTGAATCTGGCTCTGGGTAGGGTGGAGCAGGTGGTTAAAGACCTTGGCTTGGCTTCGAAGGGTTTGGCGGCTGGCCTTGATTTCTACAACGTGTTGAAGCAGGTGCATGAAGCGCTTGGTGTCGCGGAGCCGTTGACCGAGGAGCAGGCCAAGAGCATGGAGTATCTCGCTGCGGCGCAGTCGGTCGTCAACTACACCAGCCAGCTCCTCTCCCTACAGCAGCAGGCTCTCCAGCTCTACATGATGGGAGCAACCGAGGCAGGCAACATGCTCACAGCCATGATGCAGGGCCTATCACAGGCCCTAGCAGACGGAAACATCACACAATCTGAGTTCATAGCCTTGCTGGGAACACTCGGAGTTAACGCAGGCAACGTAGCAGGCTCCCTTCACGGGATGCTTGTCAAAGCACTCGAGACCACGCGTCAAGCCGTCGAAGGCAACGTCTCCAGCGTCCAGTCTCTCATCAACTACCTCAACACACTCAACGGCCAAGTGATCAGATACACAATTGTCGAGGAACGTGTCACAATACACAGCAGCACAGGAGGCGGCAGCGGAGCTGAAATAGTGCATGAGACAGGCGGCCGCTTCTTTGAAGAATACCAACGTGGCGCGTGGTATGTGCCGAATACTGGGCCCGCGATATTGCATGAGGGTGAGATGGTGCTGCCCCGTTCTGTGGCTGAGTGGTTTCGCAGAGGCGGTGTATCCACAGTCGTCAACATCAACATGAGTGTAAACTTCTCCGGTGAAAGAGGCGCTGACGCTGCCGAGGTTCTTAGCCGCGAGCTTGTGAAGAGGCTGAGGGCTGCGCTATGATTCTCGAGGTTTACAGAGGCGGTGGATGGGTTGATTTCTCGGACACTGTGACGTCGCTGCGATGGAGACTTGAGAGCCGTAGCCTCGAGGCTCTCGAGGTAGATGTGCTTGCCCACGTTGAAGTGGGTGAGAGAGTGAGGCTTCGCCGTGGTTCAACCATTCTTTTTGAGGGAGTGGTTTACGAAGTGGGCAGAAAACATCAGAGAGGCGACATAGCACGCTGCAGCTTCACCTCTCACAGTGACTTGATACTCTACGACCGTCACGTGGTTTTCCGCGAATATCCAACAGGAACTACCGCGGGGGCAATCATCAGAGACCTCGCATCTCTTGAACAAGGTGTCGATGTCACCGAGGTAAGTGAAGGACCAGCTCTCACCAGCAACTGGTCGATAGAAAACGTCGAAGCCTTGAAGATTATGCAGGACATCGCCAAAGCCACCAACCACTGGCTACGAATGAAGCCCGGGAAGAAGCTGCTCTACAAACCTAAGACAACATCATCTCCCACAGCTTCCATAGACATGGAGAAGATATTGTCAGCGGAGTACAGCGAGGATAGGTGGAGGCTGCGTAACAGAGTTATCTACGTTGGAGCAGGCGGTGAAGTGCTTGCGGATGTTTATACAGGTTTGGGTGACTTGCCCCTCGTTGTCCATGACCCGTTCCTGACCGACAGCTCCGAGGCTATGCGAAGGGCCCAGACACGTCTCAACATGGCAAGCGAATACGGCCGCTCACTGAGGCTCCAGATGCATCAACAGATTTTCTCCACCTTGGGCCTTGACCTCGGCGACACCGTCACAGTCAACCTCCCAAGCCTCGGAATAGACAACGAAAACCTTCACATACTCGAAATCAGATACGAGACAGATAAGCTGTTTTACGAGGTCGTGCTGGGGGGACGGCTTGAGCTGCTTGAGGATTTGCTTGATGAAAAGTTCGGCGGAGACCCTGCCGCAAGGTTCGGGCAAAGAATGTCAGCCGCGGAGGCTGCGGGAAACGCTATTGCCTTGTCACAGTCGATTGCCAAACGATTCACCACCCAGCTGATTCCACGGTTATTCATGACCACCTATGTTCCACCAATACCGTATGCGTCGGGGCAGAACATAACCTATAATGATGTAGGTGAAGTTGTTCTTGCGAGCGGGTTCACATCAGGTCTGTTTACGCTTGAGTTCATGCCGTCCTCGGAGAACGTGGAGCCGAAGACGCTGAAGTTTGACTATAGTAGCGGTGGTGGAGGTGTCACTGTTAATCTGAAACGGGGCAATGGCTCAGTGATAAAAAACAGCATAACCTCGCCTTACAATTTCCCTTACATTCCCCAGCGGAAAACCTTGGCAGAGAAAGACGCATCAAAGTGGAACATATCGGGCGGCACGCTCAGCGACTCAAACATCTCCATTATCTCTCGCTACTCTCTCAAAGCCCAAGGCACGGCAGCCATGACGCTCACCTACCCCGCAACCGGCTCGCTTGCATGGAACCTCTCAGAATGCAGCTACTTCAACATCTACGTCTATCCATATGCGGACACCACCATAGAAGTAAGAGCCCTGACAAATCCGTCAAACTATTACTCCTCGCAGGTAACCACTTCGGCGGAAAAATTCCAAAAATATGTCAAGAAATTATCCGACTTCGTGGCCACGGGGACACCGAGCTGGAGCAACATCAACCAACTACAAATTATTCTCCCCGCCGGCACATACTACATCGACTTTGACCACGTTTTCACCGCGATAACATATGAGAAGCTGGTGATTGAGGTGAACATGAACAGGCCGAATGCATCATCTACATCGCCTACGTTTAAGCGAGCGCTGCTATTCTGGAGCGAGGTGACGCAGGCGTGAGCGTTACACTCCGCATAGGAGACGTAGGCCGCAGATGTAACCTCTACTGGAACATACCTGTTTACAACACCTCGGCCTCGCAGACAGGAACATGGTATACAAACTCAACATCATTTGTTCTCGCCACATCAGGCAGTATAAATATCAACGGTTTTGTCAACACGCTTCCCAATTTCTACGATACTGTAAGAATATCCTATTCATTTGGACACAGCGTCAGTTCTACTGGGGTAGGCGAAGCTTACATGAAAATCCTCGGAGTCAACGGCACTACATTCAGCATTTCGTCTGGCTCTGTTACACAGAGCGAAACAGTTCACCGTAACATGCCAACCAACGGAGTAATAACATGGGAACTATGGCATAGAAAGCTTGGTGCAACGAATTATGTTTCTAACCCATCTCTTACAATATATCTGCTAAACAGAAACAAAACCTCTATAATGGCTGGAGAGCTTGACATAGGACAGCTGTTTGTAACAGGCTACACACTCAACCCTCAGACCACATTCATATTTGATGATAACGCATTTTACATGTTCTCCAACGAATCAACAACAGACACTCTAACAGAAACGTTCGACACACCCGTCGCCGTCAACAAAGTATCAATAATCAAACCGACGTCAACAAGCGGAGGTGTGCTATATCTTATCGCGGTGTAGAGTATGAAGATAATGTTTCTCGACCCTGAGTCGGGGCTGCCCACCGAAGCAGCTAAAAAGCTCAAGGCTCTCGAGTCCGAGAACCAGCTTCTCCGCGAAGAAAATAGCATGCTGAGGGCGAGGATTGAACTGCTCGAGTCTGTTGTGCAGAAAACCGTGGACGGTGCCCTTGTCGCAAACGTGAAGATAACGCCTACGCGGATAGAAGCTCAGCAGCCCTACACACTCACAATAGGCTCAACAGAAAACCCAGCAGCCGAAATAGTCACAGCCAACATAACCATACCCTCCACATCATCAGATAAAACAGACATAACGGAAATAGATGAACAAGAACTCGCATCCCTACAGCTACCGAAGCCGAAGAAATATCGGCGTGGGGGACGGTGGGAAATAGGTTTTCTCGCCGAGGAGATGGCGCCCGAGCTAAGAGCCTCTGACGGCGGACTTGATTTCAAGGCTTTAGTCGTGTGTCTGGCTGTGAAGCTGATGTCGCTGGAGAGGGTTGTGCTTGGCAGAGGTGGTGTAGATGAGTTGGCTTCTAAGAACCGGGGGTAAGAAAGGCGGGGAGACAGATAAACCGTCGGAGACTGTCATGGGGGTCAGCTGTGTTGTACGAAGCGTAGGAGAAGACCTTGTCGTCGAAGGCCGTGCACGGACCAAGCGGGACGCAGACCGTCTCAAACGCATCATAGACGAGATGCTCAACGAGGCTCTGGGGACAGGTGATGAAACGAAGTGATGTGGTGCAGCTTCTACTGCATGCCGCAGGCTTCGACATCAGGCTTCATCCATGGCAGAAACGCTTCATCGACGACCCCAGCCGCTTCAGAATAATCCTCAAACACCGCGGCGCAGGCGCAACATTCACAATAGCTGCAGAAGCTTGTGCCGAGGCATTAACACATCCAGCTTCAACAATTCTCCTGATCAGTTACTCGCTTAGACAAAGTCTCGAAATTTTCCGCCACGTAAGAACAATCCTCTCACGCCTCGAGAACAAACGGCTCAAACATGGACACAGCATATACAGACTGGCGGCGAAAATTGGTGCGAGAACAGTGGAGCTGGGCAACGGCAGCCGCATAATCTCTCTTCCCAACAACCCCGAGTCTCTCCGCGGATACAGGGCCGACGCGGTTTACGTGGATGAGGCCGCGTTCTTCAGAGGCGACACAAACCTGAAAACAGCCATCATGTTCACAACCGTTGCACGCAACGGACGCGTCACGCTCGTCTCAACACCGAAAGGAAAGAGAGGATGGTTCCACGAGGCTTGGACAACAGATAACACATGGTCCAAACATCTCGTCAAACTCGGCGACTCACCCCACATAACCATGCATGACCTTGAGGAGCTGCGTAAAACCATGTCACCTCTTGAGTGGAGGCAGGAGATGATGTGCGAGTTTCTCGACGAAGTTAACGCCTTCATCCCATATGAGAAGATTCTGGAGTGTGTGGAGGATTATGTGCCCGCGCGCGTTGTCGGGGGACGTGTGTATGTTGGCGTGGATTTCGGCAGGTTCCGTGACTCGACCGTGATAATCGCCGTTGTCGAGGATGGTGAGAGGTTTCGGGTGTGTTATGTCGAGGAGCTGAGGCAGAAGCCTTTCGCGGCACAGCTCGAGGCAATTAACAGAGCCAACATGGTTCTCCACCCCGCAATAGTCGCCGTCGACAGCACAGGCATGGGCGCACCACTCGCCGAAACACTCGCAAAAACCATACCACATCTCCAGCCCATAACAATCACATCATCAACAAAACAAACCCTCGTCAACAACCTCCGCAACAACATCCTCAACAAAAAACTCATCATCCCCGCCGACGAAAAAACCCTGATAAACCAGCTACGCCTCTACCAAGAAATAAACACAGGCCACTCGATAAAATATGAAGCCCCCGCCGGAGAACACGACGACTACGTCATGGCCCTAGCCCTCGCATGCTACGCAGCACAAACAACTCAAGCCCAGAAAACAGAGGCCAGCCTTTTCTGGAGATGGAGCTCAGCGCCGCAGCTCTCTGCGGAGAAACAGTAGGTAGAGGCCGACGAGCAGGACGGAGAAGAGGACAGCAACCATTTCGGGGATTCTGTACAGGAGTGTGAAGAGTAGGAATGTAACGATGCCTATCGAGACCGCTGAGATGAATATGAGAGGGGTGTCGAGGCTTATCGATGAGGACAACCCCTCTGCAATGCCTCGTGAAAGTTTTGCAAACATTTTCAGCAGCCGCCGCGGCTTCGGCACCTTGATGACCCAGTAGTCGCTGTCCTCGTCCACGTCTTCTGGTTTGCTGCGCAAGCCTTTAAACGTTCTAAACATCTGCATACTGGGTTTGGAGAAGAAGCATCTGGGTAAATCGGGTGAATGGGTTGCGGCGATAGGGCTGGGGACATGGGGTATAGGAGGCCGCGAAACCCCCGACTACAGCCAGGACGACCAAGCCATAGAAGCTATCAGATATGCTGTGGAGCTTGGCATGAACCACATCGACACCGCTGAGATATACGGCGGAGGCCACAGCGAGGAGCTCGTCGGAAAAGCGTTGAAAACAATACCGCGTGAAGAGGTGTTCGTCGCCACCAAGGTCTGGCCCTCCAATCTCCGCTACGACGATGTCCTCAAAGCCTGCCGCAGAAGCCTTGAGAGGCTTCAGCTCAAATATGTCGACCTCTACATGATTCACTGGCCCAACCCACGCATCCCTGTTTCGGAGACGATGCATGCCTTGGAGAAGCTTGTGAAGGATGGGCTGGTCCGCTACATAGGTGTCAGCAACTTTGATGTCCCGCTTTTGCAGGAGGCGATGGAGGCGTGCCGAAGCGAGGAAATCGTCTCCAACCAGATTATCTATAGTTTGGAGAACAGGGAGAACGAGCGGGAGGTTATACCCTTCTGCGAGAAAAACAAAATCACCGTGGTAGCCTACACGCCTCTGGGCAAAGGCAGAATAGCGGCCGAAGCTGAGAAAAACACGGAGAGAGGCAGGGCCCTCGCAACCTTAGCCAAAAAATACGGCAAAACACCCACGCAGGTCGCGTTGAACTGGGTCATTTGGAAACCACACGTCATAACCATACCCAAAGCCATCCGCCGCGAGCATCTCGAGGAAAACGCCGGCGGAGCAGGATGGAGACTGGCCGAGGAAGACTATCAACTATTGTCCAGAGCTTGGCGCTAGCTTTTCTGGAGAGCTGTTCCGGCGAGGTAGGCGCTGAGCATCAACAGGCCGATGCCGAAGCCCGTGGTCACCGTCAAGTCGGTTAAGAGAGCGGCTGTGTTGGCCGCTGAGCCTAGTATGAAGGATTGTCGGACAGCGTCTACGGCGTAGCTGATGGGGTTTGCTTGTGCGACGGCTTGGAGCCATGATGGCATGAGAGCGATGGGGTAGAGTGCGTTGCTCGCGAACATGAGCGGAAGGTTGAGCAGGTTCATGACAGCTGCCTGGGACTCCCAGCTCTTCAGCCTAAGCCCGAGCGCGATGAATAGCGAGGTAAGCCCTAGTGCGAGGAAGAAAAGGGCGGCGAAAGCCGCCAGAGGCCCCAGCGGAAACAACACATGAAACCTTGCGCCGAATGCGAGGGCGACGAGAAGAAGCAGCGCCGCCTGCATGATTGCCCGTAACACTCCTGACAGGACTTTGGAGACTATGATGGAGCCGCGCCAAATGGGTGCTGCGAGAAGCTTGTTGAGAAAACCAAGTCGTCTATCCCATGCGATACCCATGCCGCTCGACATAGAGGAGAACAGCACCGTGATGCTGAGCATGCCGACGGCGATATAGCTGAAGTAGTCGATGTCCGCTGTTCCGAAGAACCTTGTCATCACGTTGTTGAATATCTCCGCCAGCTGCGACGTAACGTATGGAGGCAGGTTCTGGAGCATCTCCTCGGGTATGCGGAGGAAGCCTGTGATGTTGAAGGCTTTGCCGAACAGCCCCATCCAGATAACCGGCTGGACAAGCGTGAAAAACATCAGAAACGGCGACCTCAGCCATTTACGGACCTCGCGCATAGTCAACACACCTATCTCGCCCAGTATCTCCCTCATGCCCTCATCCTCCTCAAAACCATCCTTCTCCTAAACGTCTCCTCCCAGCTGCCAGACTCTTCACGGAGCTTACGGCCCGTGAACTCGAGAAACACCTCGTCAAGCGAAGGCCTCTTCATGCTAACACGCTTCACAGAGACACCTCGTTGGATAAGCACCTCGAGAACATGCGGAAGCGTCTTATCACCTCTCTCAACAGTCAACCTATAGACACCGCCGTCGAGATACACGCGTCTGATGCCTTCAACACCCTCTAGAAGACGCACCGCATCCAAACCATTCTCCACCAGCTCAAGCTCGATGATGTCTCCGCCAAGCCTCGCCTTCAACCCCTCACCCGTGTCAATAGCCTTGATGACGCCTCTGTCGATTATAGCGATGCGGTCGCAGAGGCTGTCAGCCTCATCCATGTAATGTGTTGTGAGAAAAACCGTTGTTCCTGTTTCTTTTCGAAGGCGTCTGATGTAGTCCCAGATTGCTGCCCGCGTGGCGACGTCGAGGCCGAGAGTGGGCTCGTCGAGGAAAAGCACCTCCGGCTCATGCAGCAGCCCCGTTATCAGGTCAAGCCGTTTCCGCATGCCTCCCGAGTAGGTCTCCACCCTCTTGTCCGCAAACTCCCGCAAGCCGACGAGGTCAAGAAGCTCAAGCGCTCTGCGTCGAGCCTCGCTGCGTGGGATGTGATATAGCCCTGCTTGGAGCATCAGGTTCTCCATACCTGTCAAGTCATCGTCGACTGTTAGCTCCTGTGGCACTAGCCCGACCTGTTTTCTAACCTCGTGTGGATGTGTTGAGACATCATAGCCGGCGACTGTGGCTTTTCCCGCCGTTGGCTTGAGCAGTGTGGTGAGGATGTTGATGGTTGTGGTTTTGCCTGCGCCGTTGGGGCCGAGGAAGCCGAAGAGCTCGCCCTCTCCGACAGAGAAGCTCACACCGTTAACCGCTGTAAAGTCTCCGAACTTTTTCACAAGCCCCTCAACAACAATCGAAGCCATCACCGCATCACCAGCTCCGAAAGCCTTCTCCTCGCATCCTCCAAAATCTCGGCCGCGGCGCGAAGCTTCTCCGCATCATTCTCCGCCATCACTATCATGAAGGCCTGCGCAAGCCTCCTCCCCGTCTTCAGGAGCTCCATCTTCTCGGAGCCGCATTCGCTGTTCCAAAGGCTCATCAACCCCTCTAGCTTATCCCTGTTCTCCTCGAGATACCGTGCACCCGCCTCGGTCAAGCTGTAAACACGCTTCCCTCCAACCACCTCGGTTGCAACCATCCCCTCATCCTCAAGCCACTGGAGCGTAGGATAGATTGTGCCCGCGCTCGGCTCATACAACCCACCAAACATCCGCGAAATCTCCTTCGCAACATCATAACCATGCATCGGCCGCTGGCTAAGAGCCCTGAGAATGAGCAGCCTAATACCGCCACGTTTCATGGCGAAGAACTGTCCATGGCTGGGCCAAATTCTACGCATCACGATATATCGAAAAACAACCAAAATAAAAACCCGACACAAAAACAAAATACATTACGACAAACCTCTTCACCCGCCCCCGTCCCCTATGACATGTTAGCCTAAGGCGGTTAGCTCTCCCCGATATCTCCAACACACGGCTCGACCTGGAACTATTCAAGGGTTCATAACATTATTTCAAGAAGTTTGTAGCCGGCTGATGACTTAAATGTTACGGTATAGTTAGTATACTTGGTGTAGCTGGTGTCTTCAACTATAAAGGTAGCAAAACAAACAAAGGAGATGCTTGTCCGCTTCGCTGCTACCCTTCAAAAACGATATGGCCGCCGTGTAGACCTAGACGAAGCTATACGGCATTTGCTTCTGAGACAGGAGAAGAAGCCTGAGGTGCTGGATTCGATAATAGGCTCCGTCCCCATGATGTCGACGGCAGAGCTTTATGAGGAGAGACGGCTGGATGAGGAGAAAAGCGCTAGTGTCCCTAGAGAGCTTTACACAAACGTGCTGAAAGTATCTACAGGAGTTATGGGGCAGGTCTTTCATCGTCGGTGACAGTCCTTGGTGAACTGTTGTTGATGATTTTTTGGTGGGGTCGCTGCCCTGCTCGGATGCATCTGAGATTTGGATGGTTTAGTATATGCCGGCTTTTTCGGGCTTTATCTTGAGAATGACTCTTTTTACGCCCGGTGTTCGCCATTTGAATTTCTCGCCTGTGTATTTGATGGCGAGTTTGTCGATGTGTTCTTCGGCCTCGGGGCCCGTTACCCATTCAACGACACGTCCCGTGATGTAGGCGTATTCGTAGGGGTTCTGCCAGTCGGGCACAGCTAGAGCAACCCGTGGGTCACGGCGGGTGTTCCGCTCCTTCACCCGTCCAACAGCCGTGTTGACGAGAACATAGCCATCCGCCTCATCAACCCAGACAGGCGAAACCTGCGGAGAACCATCACCGTTCACCGTCGCCAAGAAACCGAAGTTTCGTCCGCGAACAATTCTCCTCACATTCTCATCTAGAACCATGTGGGTTGTGGAGATGTTCCACTATTAGTTGTTACGATTTTTATCTGTGCTCTGAGATTAACATTTAAATGACACAGGTTTATATATCTGTGACATAGAGATGTGTGATTTACTATGATGGGCACTACTTTGAGGTGTCTGGAGCTGTTGTTGAGGAGACCCATGTCTGTGAAGGATTTGGCTTTTGAGCTAGGTGTTAGCAGGCGGCAAGTTTACAGGGCTCTAAAGTCTCTAGAGCGAGAATGGCTATGTGGAGAGGATGGGCGATGTGTTCACCGTATCGAATACCTCGTTGGGCAAAGCCATTCTCGACGCAGCCTCCAGATATAGTGTTCCAACAATATTGGGAGGGTTGGCGGAGAAGATTCTACCACATCTTCTCAATCCAACGCGGTTAACAGATTTGGCTCAACTCACGGGGCTCTCCGAGTCCGCTCTGCGAAAAACCTTAACCACCTTGATGGAGAGAGGCGCCGTGAAAAGGGAGGGATGGCATTACAGGCTTGCAGACGACGAGACACTACAGCGTCTGGCTCAGCTGTTAAAGGAGAAAAACCTGTTGAAAAAAGTTGAGCCGAATGCATCCATTCTCTACACCAACAGCTTCATAATCAAAGCTGTCCCCAAAGGTGAAAAAGCTCTCGGCGAGTTGACCGCTTTCTCCCGCTTCCCACAATATGGTGTGCAGTTTCTCACCGACCGTGACTACTACGTTTACCCCCCGACCAAGATAGGGCCTGAGAAAGTGCTAGTTCACGCCCTCCTTTCATCCAAATCCAGCTACGAGAGAAGTATGTGCGCCCTCTTTTTCCTCGTCAACAGAACAAGAATAGATATTTTCGAGGCTCGAAAAACCGCCAAGCATACGCCAGCGCTTGGTCTTCTCCTTGATTTAGAGAATTACGTGGCTGGGCTGCCGGTGTCGAAGCCTGAGCTTTTCCTTCCTTGGAACGAGTTTAGTGATTTATGCGCCGTCTACGGTGTCAAAGTTGAGCCAGCCCCCTCAGCCGTCGAAATTATCTCGAATATTGAGGGGTGGGCGAGGAAGCTGAAAGAAAGTGTTACCGCTTATCTTCTCGGCGGCGTTAACATGGTTCTACGGCAGATTAAGTCCTCTACGAAAGACATCGACCTACTTGTCGAAAACAGCCGTGAATATGAATTGATTGCCGAGGCTTTGCAGGCCTCTGGATACGAGAAAGCCGTTGAATGGTCGCCCGGCGACAGAGACGCGGGGCCGAGCAACATCTTTATTCATCCAACCATGTTGAGAGTTGACCTCTTTACTTCAAAAGTTGGTGGAATACCTGTCTCGGACACTGTTAAGGCCCGGGCCTCCTCGGGGATGTCTCTTGGAAAACTGAGGCTGATGCTGTTCAGCCTTGACGACGTGGCTTACATGAAGCTTTTAACAACGCGGGAGAGAGATGTTTCAGACGCGGCTGAGATAATCAGACGCCATGGAATCAACTGGGAAACTTTTCGTGAAGAGGTTGAGAAGATTCCACCTGACATCTTGAAACGTAAGGCTTTCGTTATCTTGGAAAACTTAGATGTCCTAAGAATGAGCTATGGGCTGAGAATTCCTCGTAAACTTTATTCATGGCTCAGGCGAATGGCTATTGACTCTGGAATAAAGGAATTTTGGAAGAGAGGTGTTGACAACGCTAGCATCATAGCTAGGGATATGGGGGTTCATCCATCTTATGTGCGTAGAAAATTGGCAGAGCTTAGGAGAAAGCGGCAGGTTTAGCGGCTTGTTTGATAGAGTCCTTCGAGATATTTTTCGACGATTTCGTGTGTGAGTTTTTCGTATTTCTCGGTTGAGCCGACGTCGTACCAGAAAGCTTCTGTTATGTATGCGGCGACTTTTTCTTTTTTCTCAATCAGGCGGGGGATGAGGTCTGACATGATGTCTGAAGCGTTTTCCGCGTATGCGAGGGCCCTTGCCTCGAGGACGAGTAGGCCTATGGTTACGTTAATGTTGATGAAGGGTTTTTCACGCATCTCGGTTAAGCGGTTGTTCTCGATGGTGGCGACGCCGACGGGGAGCTGGTAACGCGGTGAGACGGCGAGGGTTGCTGTTGCTTTTTCTCGTCTATGTTGTTCGACGAGTTCTGAGAGGCTGAGGTTGGTGAGAATGTCGCCGTAGTAGATGAGAAGTGTGTCATCCATGGTGAAGGCCTTTTCTCTCAAGGCGTTTAACAGGGCGCCACAGGTCCCCTTAGCATCTTCCCTATCCCATACATAGGTGAGCCTCATCCCAACCCTTTCGCCGTCGCCGAAATAGTTGACAACCTGCTCCCCCTTGTATCCCACAAGCAGCACCGCCTCAGAAAAGCCGTAGGCTTTGAGATGCATGAGAATGTATTCGAGCAAAGGCTTCTGCTCCCGTCCGACGGGGATCATCGTCTTCTGAAAATAGTAGGTGAGGGGCCTCAGTCTACTTCCTTCGCCGCCGCAGAGGACAACAGGTTTCATTCCGTAGCATCCTTGAGCGAAAGTGTTTATAGTTTTCCCTAACTTGTTATGGGTGTTGAAGGCTGGGAGGATGAGGCGGTGTGTTGTATGCGGTGTCTATACTTTGAGGGAGCGGTGTCCCAGCTGCGGTGGGGATACGGCTTCGCCTCATCCGGTAAATTTTGTTCCGGGCAGTAAAACTGCCGAGTTACTTGTCAGGGCGAGGAAAAGGCTTCAAGGCCTCTCTTCCTGAGGCCTGTGTTGAGTTTGGCTACGAGTTCGCGTGGAGTGTGGATTGTCTCAGCTCCGCTGTGAACACCCCCGACCACGTATGTTGGGAGTCCGTGTTCGATAGCCTTCTCCAGCAAAATATAGTTACCCATGTTCTGCTCGCCAAGGGGTGGACTCGTGTAAACAACCGCGGAGGCGTTGCACATTTTTTCCTCGGCTTGGTTGAGCTTTTCCCAGCTTATCCTCGTGTAGGGCCGCTCAGAAACGATGTCGAGGCCAAGGCTGGCAGCTACATGGTGGTCGACATCGTTCTCGTGAAGCACACCCGTCGCGACATCATAGCCTGTTTTGAGTAATAGCCTGTAGAAAGCTGCGCCGGTTCCGGCTCCAGCGATTACGAAGACAGGGGCTACGCCGGTGTTTCTGTGTGGGCGGTATTCTATTGAGAGGGTGGTGTGGGAGAGTGTTACGCCGTCGGCTAGTCCGAAGGCTTTGATGAACCTTTGGTCTTTGATGAGTTCTGCGGGGTCGTCGGCCATTATTGCTTTTCCGTCTGCTATGAGTATTAGTCTGTCGGCGAAGCGGAGGGCGAGTTCGAGTTCGTGGGTTGAGGCGATGACTGTGAGGTTTTCGCGGTGAGCGAGGCTGTGTAGGAGGGTGATGATTTCTAGTCTTGATTTTGCGTCGAGATGTGTGGTGGGTTCGTCGAGGATGAGGACGCGGGGATGCTGTGCGAGGGCCCTCGCTATCAACACTCGCTGGAGCTGTCCGTCGCTGAGCGTGGATACTCTGCGGCCTCTAAGATGCGCTACACCTGTTTTCGCCATAGCATCATCGACAACCTTTTTGTCGACGGGGGCCAGCATGTGAAGCGGCCCCGTCCAAGCGTATCGTCCAAGCCCCACAACCTCTTCGACAAGCATCCCCGACACATCGGGTCTCCCAGTCAAGACAGCGGCCACGTTTCTCGCCCTCTGCCGCAGCCCAAGCACCCGCATATCCTCACCAGCGAGATAGATAACTCCCGTGACAGGCTTAGCCAACCCCGCCAAGGTCTTGAGAAAGGTTGTTTTGCCCGCGGCGTTGGGGCCGATCACCACCACGAACTCGCCCGCCAGCAGTTCCAAGTCTATGTCGGAGACAACTGGGACACCGCCGTAGCCTGCTGACAGACTGAAAACCCGCATCAACCCCATTTCCCACCTCTGAGGAGGAGTAGGAGGATTATTGGTGCGCCGAAGAGCGAGGTGATGGCTGTGAGAGGTAGGTCGAGGGGTGGCATGATGTTGCGTGCGGCGATGTCAGCTGTTATTGAGAGGGTTGCCCCTGCGAGTCCTGAGAGCGGGATGACGACGCGGTTGTCAACCGATTTTGCGAGAAGGCGGGCGACATGCGGGGCGGCGAGTCCGATAAACCCTATGGGTCCTGCGACAACTGTTGCAAGCGCCACAACGGCGGAAGACGCGGCGACAGCTGCTACACGTGCCCCGCGAACCCATGCCCCCATCGAAGCAGCCACCTCTTCACCGAACGCGAGAGCGTTGAGAGGCTTGGCGACGAGAAGAGAAGCAACAAGACCAACAGCGAACAGGGGAAGAACAGGCTCAACCAGCGACCACTTCGCAGCCGAAAAAGTCCCAAGCGTCCAGAAGCTGAAGGCACGCATCGTCTCCACGGGTGAAAGGGTTACCAACAGTGTTGTGAGGCCGGCGTTTAGGTAGCCGAGCATCACGCCGGCAAGTATCAAGCCAATCGCTGTCTTCGCGATGGTTGAGAAGATGACGACGGCGAGTGATGTAAGAGCGGCTCCCGCGGCCGCGGCCATGTAGAGTGCGTAGGGGTCGTATGCTTGGATGAGGCCCGCGCCCAGTCCCGCGACGAGTGTGAGTGCGATGGCGAGGGAGGAGCCTGAGGAGATGCCGAGGACGAACGGGTCCGCCAAGGGGTTGCGGAAAAGAGACTGGAGAACGGCGCCCGCCACACCGAGCGAAGCACCGGTCAAAACAGCCGCAACTCCTCTTACCAGCCGCATGTCAACAACGACATCGAACACATGGACCTCGCCTCTCCATCCAAGCAGATACATCAAAACATCGCTGGGAGGAACCCTCACGCTGCCGAGAAAAACAGAGGAGAGAAATGATGCGAAAAGAGCTGTTGAGAGAAGCGGGAAAGCCCAGCCCCGCATCTAACGCACCTCCACGAAAAACCTCGGCCCACCTCCGCCGTCAAAGGCCCCGGGGTAAAGCATCTTAGCCAAATCCCTGAACCACTCCTCGGAGGCATAGTAGCCCAGCTGAAAGATGTCGCTGCTGTAGCGATACACTCTGTTCTCGCGGAAAGCCTTCGACTCTGCGAGCTGAGGCAGCTCCTTCAACAAGTCCTCACGGGTGGTGATGAGGTCTGTTGAGAGGACGATGACGTCGGCGTCAAGTGCACGTGCTACCAGCTCCTCCGGTGTCACGGTCGCCGAGCCAGATGAAGCGATGTCGGAGAAGACATAGGATGCGCCGAGGTCTTTCAACGCTTTGGCCACATAGCTTCCGCCACCCGCCACATACACCGTCCCACGGTAAACACTGAACCAGACAACCTTAGGAGCGGGAACACCATGTGCGACAAGAGCTTTAGCCCGAAGAGAAGTAAGCAAAACACTTTGCTCAACATAGCTGAACACCTTATCAGCCACGTCCTCGAGACCGAAGAAAACGGAGACAAACTTTATCCACTCAAACCGTCCAAGCAAATCATCCTCAAGATACTCGGAGACAACGACATAGGGCAGCTTAAGCTCCTCAAGCTTCGAGACAACAGGGTCGCCGGGATAGGTGTATATCATGACGAGGTCGGGCTGAAGCGCGACAAGCCGCTCAAAGTCAGGCGACCACGCCGCACCCACATCACTTATCACACCTCTCTGCAGCAACCTATCAACCTCGGGGAAAAACCATGCATAGCTCCCGCCCCACATCAGGCCTACTACTCGGCCGAGTAGCTCAGGCTCGTATTCACGCAGCCTCTCCACAAGAGCCACATGGGTGGCCGACATCAGAACAGCCCGCTCAACAGGCGTCCGCACAACCAAGTCAACCCTGAGATCAGGCAGCGGCGCATCACGCGGCACAGCCAACACCGTCCTGTTCAACCCATCACGCAGCAAAACATATCCCCCACGATTCTCCAACGCAAACAGCTTAGCATACCTCACCTCAGGCCCATGACGCTCAACAACCTCCGTCACAGTAGTGGCGATTGACCGTGTCTCAACAGTAGTCTGAACACGCGTCTCGACAGACGTCACATAAACCGTCCGAACAACAGGCTGAGCGATGGATTGGCCGAGCAAAAACCCACCCACCAAGCCTATGATAATGAGGATTGAGAGGATGGTTGTTGTTTTGTTCATGATGTTGGTTGGATAATCCATCCAATATATAAGATTTCAAACATGAAAACCTTGACAATACTTATATTAGTGTTTTCGTTTTCTAGATTGCCTTGAAATCGGTAAACGAGGTTTTTCTGGTGCCGGAAACGGTTAATAAAGCTCTCCAGCTAAAACGACTCTACAGGGATTCGGCTCTTGTCGTCTCCGGTGGAACGGCGTCTGTTCAGCTTGTCACGAAGATGCTGGTCTCGCCTACAGCCATAATATCCCTCGAGAAGCTCCCGCTAAACTATGTTAAGAAGAAAGGTAACACGATTGAAATAGGCGCCACCACGACAGCGGCTGAGATTATAGAAAGCGGCGAAGTTCCGACATGTCTTCTGGAAGCCGCTAAGGGGATACATGGGTTGGCGTTGAAGCAGAACGCAACCATCGGCGGCAACATCTTCACACCCGCTCCTGGCGGAGACATGGCCACGGCCCTGCTAAGCCTCGACGCACAGCTCATCCTGAATAGCACACAGGGCATGAGAACTGTTCCGCTTGCAAAGTTTTACAAAGGGCCACTCACCTACAACATTCGCAGCAACGAGCTGTTGACTGCTATTCGGATAAGAAACCCACCCCAACACTCCATGTTCATGAAACAAACATTCTACAGATATGGAGGACAGACTTTGGCATCCGTGTCTGTAGCGCTGGACTCTGTTGACAAAGTTAAGAGAGTTGGTGTGGCGGTGGGTGGGCTAACGCCTCATCCCTACAGAGCATCAAAAGTTGAGAAAATGTTGATGGGCCAAAAAATCTCCAAAGAACTGATTGAGACAACGGCCCAGAACATAGTCGAAGAAGCATCTGACACAGGTCTCGTCTCAGGAGAGTATCTGAGCCACCTCGCCGGAGTGCTGTATAAAAGAATTTTAACCCGCCTCACATCATCTCGGTGACCCTGAAATGATGATAAGGTTCTATCTGGATGGTCAGCTTGTAGAGGTTGATGTGAAGCCGACCGATACTCTGCTGAAGGTTCTAGTCGACAAGCTTGGTATAACATCTGTTCACTATGGCTGCGGCGAGGGCAGCTGTGGCGCGTGCATGGTTATGGTTGACGGCAAACTGCGGTATTCCTGCCTCACTTTCGCAGCATCGGTAAACGATAAAAAAATCACCACAGTTGCTGGCCTGCTGTCCGACCATGAGCTAAGTCCTCTGCAGAAGAAGTTTGTGGAGAATAATGCGGCGCAGTGTGGCTACTGCACCCCAGGCATGGTTCTGGTTGCCAAAGCTCTTCTCGACAAAAACCCGTCGCCAAGTGATGAGGAGATTTTCGACGCTCTCGCGGGCAACCTTTGCAGATGCACGGGCTACGTGCCGATTGTGAAAGCTGTTAAATCTGCTGCGAGGAGATGAACATGGCCACCTACTCTGTTGTAGGAAAGAGAGTGCAGAACACTTCAATTATCAACCACGTTACGGGCGCGACACAGTACATCGACAGCATATCTTTCCCAGGAATGTTGTGGATTAAAGCTGTCCGAAGCCCGGTTCCACGCGGTAAAATCAAGAAAATCGACTACTCGAAAGCCGAGAAATTGCCCGGTGTCGCTAAAATCATCACCGCAAAACATGTCCCAAACAACTATCACGTTAACTTGGCGGGTCTTGGAGTTGGGCCGCCGGATGAACCTGTTTTGCCAGAGGATGAGGTGAACTACAAGGGAGAAGCCATATGTCTCGTGGTCGCAAGAGATGAGGAGACAGCTGCAAAGGCGGCGAACCTTGTCGAGGTGGACATAGAGGAGCTGCCGCCTGTTCTCGATATGGAGGAGGCGCTTAAGCCAGGTGCGCCGGCTATAAAGAAATGGGGGTCTAATGTGTTTATGTTCGGAGGCGGGACGGATGGTGCTACGCCGCCGGGTTCACCTAAGCGGCCGTATTTCTTGGTGAAGAGGGGTAACGTTGAGCAGGCTTTCGCTAATGCATACGAGGTGGTGGAAGGTAGCTACATGATTCCACCGATTGAGCATGCGCCGCTGGAGCCTCACATCTGCGTGGTCAAGCCCGAGCCATCGGGAAAATTAACTATCTACACACCGACGCAGTCACCCTACTTCGTGAGAGACAACGTTGCGACAATACTGAACATCCCTGCTTCAAACATACGGGTTGTCTCTCCCCATGTGGGTGGAGGGTTTGGAGGAAAGGTTGACCCGGAGTTCGAGATGCAGGTTGCTGTGGCTGCGATGGTTGTCGGCAGGCCAGTCAAATGGAGGTGGACAAGAGAAGAAGAGTTCACCGTATCAACGACGAGGCCGGCTGTCAAGATAGAGCTTAAGGACGCGTTGTCGAGAGAGGGCCGCATACTTGGCAGAAAAGCCAGACTACTCCACGACGCGGGAGCATACGCCCGCACATCGCCGTATGGGGTGATAAAATCAACCGTGAACCTTTCAGGGCCCTACAACATCGAGAACCTCCGCTACGAAGGATACTGTGTGTTCACGAACCGTCAGCCGTCAAGCGCGATGCGCGGCTACGGCGTTTTCGAGGTCTCATACGCTGTTGAGCTGCACATGGAGAGGGCCGCCCGCAAACTCGGCATAGACTCGTGGGAGTTCAGGTTCATCAACGCCTATCGCAACAACCAAGTAACCGCCACCGGCAGACCCGTAGACGACGCTTACCTCATCGAGGTCATGAAGGAGGCCGCAGCCCTCGCCGGCGTCAAGCTCCCACCCCATCTTCTCCAACTCTCCTCATAGAGGTGAATAAAATGGCCAAGCTTAGGGGAAGAGGAATAGCTGCAATAAACTATCCGACTGGTATGAATCTCGGCGGAGACCCGAGCCAAGTGGTTATCGTGGCCCAGCCTGATGGCAGGCTCGTTGTTAATGTTGCGAGTGTGGAGCTGGGGCAGGGGATAAAGACTGTGCTGGCGCAGATTGCTTCAGAGATAACAGGTGTGTCGGTCGAGGACATAGAGGTGAGGTTCGGTGACACAGAGTCCGCGCCCCATGACACAGGCACCTTCGCAAGCAGGTCGACACATAGAATGGGCAACGCTGTGGTGAAGGCCTCTGAGGAGATACGTGAAATCGTGTTGAACACCGCGGCCAAGATGCTTGAGGTTTCTCCCCGCGACCTCGAGATACGTGAGGGAAGAGTCTGGGTCAAGGGAGTTAGTGACAAAAGCGTGGAGGTTAAACAAGTTATTAGCCAAGCCCAGTTCACCTACAACACCCCTGTTGTAGGGAAAGGGTTCTACGTTAAGCCGAAAAGCTCTGTCGACCCCGAAACAGGTGCATCCGACCCGCACTCAACCATGGCGCATGGATGCACGGTGGCGGAGGTTGAAGTGGACACTGAGACAGGATTCGTCACGGTCTTGAAGGTTTACACAGTGTATGAAGTGGGCAAGGCCATCAATCCGCAGCTCGTCGAGTCCCAGATAATAGGCGGCATCGTGATGGGTATGGGCGCGGCCTTAACCGAAACAGTTTATCCACGCTATCCTGCTCTCGACTTCCAGACAACCAGCTTCCGAGACTACATCCTGCCCACCGCCGGCGACATCCCCGAAATAGTCGCCAAGATTGTCGAATCACCGACGCCGACGGGCCCATTCGGCGCAAAAGGAGTCGGCGAAATGGTTGTCAACAGCATCGCACCCGCTATCGTAAACGCCGTGTACGACGCCATCGGTGTACAGATAACAGACCTGCCGATAACGCCTGAGAAAGTTCTCAAGGCTCTTAAGCAGAAAGAAGCAGCGGCTAAAAGTTAAAATACCTTGCACAGGATGAGGACACGATGTCCGAAATAGTTATCAACTTTATCGGACACGCCTCCTTCTCCATAAAGTGGAGGAACGAGGTAATCTATATCGACCCTTGGCTCAAAACTCCTCTGGAAAGCGGTGCGGGGAATAGTCCTGTCAGCCCAATCGGGCTTGAAGACGTTAAGAATGCCACCGTGGTTCTCGTCTCACATGGACACATCGACCACCTTGGACACGCCATCGAGATAGTCAAAAAGACGGGTGCATGCCTTGTCTGCACACCTGAAGTGGGGATGTATGCGGACATCTACGGCATCCCCTACGACTCTGAACCGGATGAAAAGGCTGGAAGAAAATACTGGATGTATCCGATAAACGTGGGCGGAAGCTGCACCATCAACAAAGTCACCTACACCGCTGTTCCCGCTTTCCACTCAAGCAGCATCATGCACTACGACTACATCAAAAACAAGACACGATACCCCGACGCACCGGTCGGCTACATCATCTCCCCCGAAGACGGGCCCGTCATCTACTTCTCGGGAGACACAGGCGTCTCCATGGAGATGCATATGATACAAGAGCTCTACAGCCCGGAGATATGCATCATGACCGCTGGCGGCCAATACAACATGGGGGTGAGAGAATTCGCATACGCATGTAAAATCCTTAAGCCCAAGCTGGCCATCCCCTGCCACTACGACACTTTCCCGAGGCAGCGGCTGGACAAGGAGAAGCTTAAGCAGGCTGTTTCCGTGATGTCGCCTTCGACCAAACTCGTGTTTCTCAACCCCGGTGAAAGCCTCCGCTATGCCGCGGAGCATTCATGGGTTGTTGAGAGGTGATGAGCATGGAGCTTGAGCCTTTCTACGAGCTGGAGGCGCAGATTGTCAGAACTGAGGAGATAGGCGAGACACCATACGGCCGCCGCTCCAACTTCCACATGAAAGGCGTCGTCAAAGGCAAGATAAACGGCACCTATGAGGGAATAGACTATGGAACAATTGTCAAAACAGAGGTCGGCGACGTAGTCTACGTATACGTCAGAGAAACAATAACAACCGACAGGGGAATAATTTCGGGGATTAGGCAGGGCTACGCTGTCCCAACCCAGGGCGGACTCGCGGTGAGGCTGTTCATATTTTTCCACACACAGATACCGGAGTACAGGTTTCTCAACTGGACTCTCGGAGTGGCTGAGGGGAAAGCGGGCCCGAAGGCCTAAGGCTTAAGGTCTCCCTGCTTAGATAATTTTTCCCTAAAAACATACATCCTAAATTTTTTGCCCTCGATTGAGACTGTTCTCAGCCCATAGTCCAGCTCATAGCTCTGAAGAATTTTCTCCAGCACCTGCCCCGACACCTTGTAGCCGTTGGCAACTATGGCGTCATAGGCCCTGTATTTCCAGCCGCGTAGATAAGGCCCGATAATCTTCAGCAATAGAACGCAGCGTAGACCGAGAACAACCAGTCGAGCACCTCCTCTATCGGCGAAACCCCATCCATCATTAATCTGTCGCACGATAAAATCCAAAGTCTCCACATCGCATTTGATTTCTGTGAAGGGGGTGTATGTTTCAGGATTTTGAAGCACCTTGAGGTATCCGAGCGAGCCATTCCCCTGCACCACCCCTGCTATGAAGCCCGCCAAAATCGGGCTTAGCAGCTGCCTGTTTGGAGGCCTCTTCTCCAACTCCTTCAAAACTTCTTCATAGTCGTCAGTATCCCAGCCCGGCTTAGGCTCCAGGTAGACACGCCACCAAGGAGGAACCTGAGTCATCCTGACCTAGAAAACCCTCTCCTCAGTCTGAGGATCAAACCCATGTATGGACTCGGTGTTGAAAACGGCGAATACCTTCTCCTTTTCTCTAAAGTCGGAGAGGCTGTCAACATAGCTTCTCAAAACGGTGGACCCGTTTCTAAGCTCTATTACCTGCGCTGTTCCAAGCGACTCTATGAAGCTGATTTCTGCCGGCAACGCGTTTCCTACGGGTTCTCTGCTTAGTGTTATTTCATGGGGTCTTATGCCGAGGATGATTTTTCTCGGCTCCCGCGATGTCTGGAAAAGTTCCAAGGCCTTGTTGCCGAGGTGGATGTGGCCATCTCCTACAGAGGCGTAAACGATGTTCTCCACGAGCTTGACCTCGCTCTCGATGAGGTTTATGGTCGGTGAGCCGATGAAGTAGGCGACAAACTTGTTCGCGGGATAGCTGTAAATCTCCTCGGGCGAGCCCACTTGCAGCAGTTTACCGTTGTTCAGTATGCCTATTTTATCCGCTATAGCCATAGCCTCAAGCTGGTCATGCGTGACATATAGAAAAGTGCCACGGACCTCGGAATGTATCCTCTGAAACTCCGACCTAAGAGCTTCTCGCAGTTTCGTGTCAAGGTTGCTCAACGGCTCGTCGAAGATGTATACATTTGCTCTCCGCACTATGGCCTTCGCTATAGAAACCCTCTGCAAAATTCCGAAGTCTATCTGATGGCTTTTCTTGTTGAGATGCTCCTCTATTTTGAGAAGTGATGCAACCTGCATAACTCTTTCACGTATCTCATTACGGTCGGTGGTCTCCCGCCTCAGCGCCAGCGCTATGTTATCATAGATGTTGAGGCTTGGGTAGATGGATGGGAACTGGAAAACCATGGCGATGTTACGCTCTGAGGGAGAAAGTTCGGTGACATCTTCTCCTCCAAAATATACACTGCCACTGCTAGGCGTCTCAAGCCCCGCTATAATCCGCATGAGCGTGGTTTTCCCCGAACCGCTGGGCCCCAGCAGACAGAAAAAACTACCGTCGTCAACATGTAGGCTCACGTTGTCAAGAGCCCTTGTCGTCTTGAAAAATTTTGAAACCCCCTTTGCTTCGACGCTGACCAACTTCTCTACACCACCAGAATCGGCACCAAATAAATTGATAGAGCCACAAAGAAAACTACTGTGCCGACGAGGACCACAAGCCACTTAGCCATAGTCTTTCCATTAGCCTCGTCCGGGATGTATGTTGTGTAAACATACATGAATCCACCTATGCTCATGATGATGAAACCGTAGAGGAGAAGCTTGTCCATGAATGGCTGAAACAACAGCGCCAGCCCCGCAAAAGACAGCGCCAACCCGATTCTCTCGATGATGTTTTTCAGGTTCAATTAGCCGAGCACCTCCCCGGTCGCTGCATCAAACAAAAGCGGCTTGTTACCATTTATTCCGATTTTCACCTCTTCACCGTATTGGTAGGTTTTCATTCCCTTGACAACGGTCTTCATCTCTATGCCGGAGACTTTCACCGTGACGATGGTGTGTGTTCCAAGTCTCTCGGAGGAGACCACTTTGGCTATTAACAGGTTTTGTCCATGAACAGGCTCGAGCACCACATCTGCAGGCCTTATTGCGACCTCCACCTCTTTTCCATCGATGTTTCTTAGTCCAGTTTTGTTCAGAGTTAGCTGAAACTCCCCAGTGTCGAGGAATATGGCATCTTTGCCGAGTTTTATTACACCTCTTAGAATGTTTGCTGTGGGGCTGCCAACAAAGGTTGCGACAAACTTGTTGCGGGGGTTTCTCAGTATGTTTATCGGCGTATCATATTGGATTACCTGCCCTTCATTTATTAACGCAATTTTTTCCGCTACGGCGAAAGCCTCTAGGTAATCTGGTGTGGCATAGATAAGAGTCCGTTTAAGTTCTCGGTGCAATCGTTTAAACTCGGCCCGCATCTCTTCTCTAAGTTTTGCGTCGAGGTTTGAGATGGGCTCGTCTAGGAGGAGGACACGGGGTTCTCTGACAAGTGCGCGGGCTAGAGCCACGCGCTGCATCTCCCCGCCGCTGAGAGTAGCAGGCTCTTTCCGGCTGAGTAGATGAGATATCCTCAGTTTTTCCGCGACTCTGTGCACGATGTCTTTAATCTCGTTCTCAGCCATTTTTCTCTCCCTCAGCGGGTAGGCGATGTTGTCGTAAACACTCATGTGCGGATAAAGTGCATATGTTTGGAAGAACATGGCCACGTTTCTCTCCCACGGCGGCGTATCCACCACGCTTTCGCCGTCGAACATTATATCACCTTTATCAGGCCTCTCCACACCCGCAATACACTTCATCAAAGTTGTTTTACCGGCGCCTGTAGGCCCGAGCAGCGCAACGATGTCGCCTGACTCAACCGTGACATCCACTCCCCGCAGTGCCTGAACCTTGCCGAAGGATTTCCATAATGACTTGACTTCGACACGGGTCATTTACTGCCCACCTCTGACTGTGCCGAAAGTCATTCCACGGAGTAGGTAACGCTGCAGTAGGAAGATTAGAACGAGAGCGGGCAGTATGTAGAGTGTTTCAATGGCTGCTATCAGGCCCCAGTTGATTCCAACCTCGCCTCTTGTGCTGGCTATTAGGACTGGCACGGTTCTGGTTGTCCGCTCTGTCAACAACAGTGCGAAGAGAAACTCGTTCCAGACGTTGATTATCAAGAAGCCTATCGTGGCGCCCAAGCCTACAGCAACCTGTGGAAGCGCTATTTTCCTGAAGACCCTTAGAGGAGGCGAGCCGTCTACAAAAGCCGCCTGCTCAATATCCTTGGGTATGTCGTCGAAGAAGCTTTTCATCATCCAGATGGCGAAGGGGAGGTTGAACATTGTGTAGAGCAGGATTAGGCCAAGGTATGTGTTGTAGAGGCCGATTGAGCGGTAGAAGAAGTAGATGGGGATGGCGACCACTATGCCGGGGAGCATTCTCGTGGAGAGGATGAAAAACATCAGCGTGTTCGTGCCGAGTGGCTTGTATCGGGAGAAACTGTATGCCGCGAGGACGCCTATCACGATTGCGAGTGCTATGCTGAACGATGTTACGACGAAGCTGTTGAAGAAGAAGATTTCCGCGCCTGTTGCGAGTTCAAGCTCCTGCCCCGTAATAGCCTCTATCTCTGTCTGGCGTTTGAGGAATATGTCGATAAAGTTTCTAAAAGTCGGTTCCCATATGAAGAGAGGAGGGGTACTGAAGGCCTGGGCTCTTGTCTTGAGAGATGTAGCGATAAGCCAGAAAAGCGGAAAGATGAAGAAACCAACCGTCACAATCACTGCAGCGTAGGTGGCTATTGACTTGATGATTTTCCGGGCCTTGCGGTTACCCCGTCTGTTATTGTTTGCCATGGCTACTCCCTCCTGCTCAGCCTCAGATAGAGGTTGGTCAACAATATTATTATAATTAGGAATATGAAGGCCAGGGCAGTCGCCTCACCTGTCCGGAAGAACTGGAAAGCTGTGCGGTAGATGGTGATTGACAGCACCTCTGTGAGTGTGCCAGGGCCTCCTCCCGTGAGGGTGAAAATTGTGTCGAATGTTCTGAAGGCGTCCATGGTTCGGAACAGGAGAGCCAACGCAACCAAGGGCTTTATCTTGGGCCAGACAACGTATCTGAACTTGTTTATCCAAGAAAGCCTGTCTATCTCAGAGGATTCCAGCATGTGCTTGGGTATAGCCTCCAGTCCAGCGAGTATGAAGAGCATCATGAATGGCGACCACTGCCATACATCCATGAAAACTACCGCCAGCATGGGTTGCTGGGAAAGCATTCTGACTCTCTGGCCTGTGAGGAGTTCGGCGAAGTAGGTGAAGACGCCGAAGGTGGCGTCGTAGATGTAGCGGAAGAATATGCCCACGGCGACAGGGGCTATGAGAAGTGGCGTGGTCACCAAGGTGATTGCAATACGCCGTCCCTTGAACTTTGTGTAGAAGAGATGTGCTAGCGCAAACCCAACCAAAAACTCGAGAACAACAGCATATAGCACAAACTGGCCTGTTGTGATGAACCTGCGCCATACCTCGCCGCTATTCAGAAGCCGTGAGTAGTTGTCTACGCCGACGTACACGGGGGGGTCTCCTCTGAGAGCGTTGTAGGAGTAGAAGCTAAGCCCGAGGGCCCATATCAGGGGAAATATCACCAGAAAGATTACGAGAGCTACGGCTGGAGTAATCAAAATTACTGGGAAAGTTCTGTAACTTAGTGGTCTCAAATCCCTACGACCCATCCCAAAAAAGAGGGAAAAGAGAGTGGGATTTATTTTTAGCTAATGGGCAGCCCTTGTCTGATGAGCTGCGCAACGTTTTTCGCCGGCTTTCCGTATTGGGCGAACGCCTGTGGATAGTTTTCTCTCTCGATTATTTCTTTGTGTCTTCTTGCAAGATTGTCGAGAGCTGTTCGTGGGCTTACTGCTCCGGCCAGGGCGGAGTGTATCTCCTCCTGAACAGCCGTCAACATCTCTGCGAAGAAGGGCACGTTCCAGAAGTCTACTTGGAAGGGTATGGAGTCCGCGTATGCTCTGTTGTATGGTGTGAGGTTTCTGAACCACTCTGTTTGGACGATGTCCTTGATGCATACACCGCCTCCTCCCTCAGCCCATTTCCGCTGGTTCTGCGGCTGGAACCAATACTTGATGAACGCCAGAGCTTCTACAACACGGTCGCTGTATGCGTTTATGCACATCGGCTGACCCCCTATTCCGCTGTATCTTCTGAAGATGCCGTCATCACCACGATGCCCCGGCGGGGGAACCACTCTAATAAGGTTGTGGACCTTTGAGGCAGCTGGGTCGAACAAGCTTGGCAGGAAACCAGCCCAGTTGTATATCATGGCCACACGACCGGCCTGCATCACCGCGTTGCTCTCGTCGAACCATATCTCCAACGCGTTAGGCGGCGAATACTGGACCAGGGATGCGTAGAATTCAAGGGCTTTTACAGCTCTTTCGCTGTTTATGTAGCCATCAACCTCTCCTGTTTCTGGGTCCCACCAGTATTCACCATGGCAGTACAGCATTGAGCCGAATGGGCAGGCTATTGCGTCGTATGCTCTCGACATGTGGACGGCGATTCCGTAGAAATCTTCTTCAAGCCTCTTACCTGCTAATTCGTCGCCTGCCTTTCTTGTGAAGAACTTGGCTATGTCACGTATCTGGTACCAGTCAAGCTGGTTGGGGTACCAGTCCTCATAATTGGCCGGCAGGTCGTAGCCGTATTCTGCTTTGAAGTTTTCACGCTCGGTTGGATGAGTGAAGAGGTCGTGTCTGTAGACAAATAGCAGGACATCGCCTTCGTGGGCAAACCCTACTATGTTGTTGTAGTTGCCCTGCGGGAAGGTCATGTAGAAGTACACGAGAGCTGGGTCAAACCTGTTAAGAAGCTGCTGAAGCTCAGGGTCTCTCGCTATGTAGTCGTTGAGGCGTCTGATGTGGCCTCCGACATAGAACTGGCCAAGCCACTGGCTGTCCGATATGAGGAGAGTGGGCTCCTTGGACCGCGCAATCAGGGTTGTGGAAAGCCTCTCAAATATTACGTCCCAAGGTATGAGGTCCATCTTAACTTCGACAGCTTTTCCGATGTTGGCCTTAGACCATGCGGGGAAATCCTGTGCTATGAGGCCTGTAAGCCTGCCTGGCAACCACTCTGGTGAAGCAAAAGTTAAGCTGACTTCGGGGGTTATGGGCCCTGTTTCACCAGTCACAGTCCTGGTTACTGTGGAGGTGACTGTAGCGGTATTTGTAACGGTGTTTGTGACAGTGACGGTTTGACCTCCTCCGCCAGCCGTGACTGTTCTGGTGACGGTTGCTGCTTGCTGGCCCGATGTCCCGGCTAAATAGCCTGCAAGTCCTCCGACAACGCCTGTCACGACAGCCGCGGTAGCGACTTTCGCACCTGTGCTCAGCGCTTTCCTCCGCGTGACGTTATATTTTTCCAGATTCATCGACAAATTTTGCAATATATGTTGGATATAAACTTATTCCGGACTTCGTAGAAATTATGTGAAATTTGAAATCTATGTAGAGTTTTTTATGTTGGTTTGTGTAGTCGGGTTTATGGCAAGCGTATATCCGTGTATCATAAATGGTGAGCGGGTTCAGGCTGGTGGTTTAGGTGTTTTCGAGGACCGGAACCCGGCGGATGTGGAGGAGGTTGTTGCTGTTTTCCCGCTTCTAAGCAGAGAGGATGCGAAAAACGCCATAGACTCGGCGGAGAAGGCTTTTGAGAAATGGGCCGCCCTTTCTCCCCTACAGCGTGGAAAATATCTCGTCAAGGCTGCACAAATCATGGAGAACGAGGCGGAGGAGCTGGCGAGGATTCTGACGAGGGAAGAGGGTAAAACCCTTAACGAGAGCAGGGCTGAGGTGGCACGCGCCATAGATATTTTCAGGTTCTACGGCGTGATGGGCAGCCGTTTGAGAGGAGAGTTCACTCCCTCCACCGACCCACGGACACATCTATTCACCCTGAGAGAACCCCTCGGTGTTGTCTCGATAATAACGCCATGGAACTTCCCCATAGCCATACCGTCTTGGAAAATTGCGCCAGCACTTATCTGCGGAAACACGGTGGTTTTCAAGCCGGCAAGCTACACTCCGCTGATAGGCTACAAGATAGTCGAGGCTCTTCACTCCGCGGGCATACCGCCTGGTGTGGTGAACTTTGTCACAGGCTCGGGTGGCGAGGTTGGGGCGGAACTCATTATAAACGATAAAGTTGACGCAATCTCTTTCACAGGCTCGGCCGAGGTTGGGGAGGAAATCAAGCAATACGCCTGCAGGTCAAACATACGTGTTCAGCTGGAGCTCGGCGGCAAAAACCCCTCGGTTGTTCTCGAGGATGCTGACCTAGGTAAAGCTGTGGAGATGGTTACTAGGGCCGCTTTCGGGTTGACTGGCCAAGCATGCACAGCCACCAGCAGGGCAATTGTTGTCGAGAAAATCGCTAAACAATTTGAGGAGAAGCTGGTTGAACGCGTTAAGCAGATACGTGTGGGTAACGGGTTGGCTGATGGTGTGGAGATGGGCCCCGTGGTAGGCGAAAAAGAGCTGAAGAAAATCCTCTCATACGTGGACATCGGTCTTCGAGAGGGGGCCAAACTCCTCATCGGAGGAAAAAGACTAACTTCGTCAGAGCACGCGAAGGGGTTCTTCCTCGAGCCGACAATATTCACCAACGTCACACCCGACATGAAGATAGCGCAAGAAGAAATATTCGGACCCGTTTTATCCATCATACATGTGAGTGACTTTGACGAGGCTGTGGAGGTTGCGAACAAAATTGACTATGGATTGTCCGCCTCCGTGTTTACAACGAGTTTGCCACGGGCCTTCGAATTCATTCACCGTGTACAAGCAGGTGTTGTGAAGGTCAACAAGCCGACGACCGGACTCGAGTTTCAGGTGCCTTTCGGAGGATACAAAAGGTCAAGCTATGGCGACATAAAGGAGCAGGGAGAAACTGCTCTGGACTTCTACTCCAAGCTCAAGACTGTTTACCTCGGCTACTGAGACGCCGAATTCTGTTTCGGAGAACACCGATTTTCTCAATCTCTATCTCCACGACATCACCGTCCTGAAGCGAAAAATCATCAGGAGGCACTATACCCGTCCCCGTCAATAAAACAGAACCTGCCGGGATAACGTTGTCTAAAACCCAGTAGTGAATAAGCTCCTCGAAACTGCGTTTGAGCCTTGCCGTCGAAGTCGAGCCTTCGTAAACTTTTTCACCGCCCCGGTAGATGGCCATGGTGATTGTGAGGTTTTTCGCGTCGCCGACGCTTTCCTGGGTAGAGATGACTGGGCCCAGTGCACAGCTTCCCCTGTAGATTTTTGCCTGCGGAAGATACAGCGGGTTTTCACCTTCTATATCTCTCGCGGAAAGGTCGTTGCCTATAGTGTATCCGAGTATCTCGTGTCTTGGGCCTATGATTAGGGCAAGTTCAGGCTCGGGCACTGACCAGTTGGTGTCGCTTCGGATGAACGCGTCCTCTCCGGGGCCGACACATCGTGAAGGAGTTGCCTTGAAAAATATCTCGGGCCTTTTCGCTTCATAGACCCTGTCGTAAATCCCTTTAGCGACAGTCTCATATTCGCGGGCTTCACGGCTACGAAGATATGTTACACCAGCGCCCCATACCTCGGGTGGAAGAAGCGGTATCAGTAGACGTGGAGATTTGTCCACCTCACCAAGCTGCTGCGGAAGCCTCACCCGCCTAATTCTCCTATCTTTCTTCACAACGTCACGGACATACTGTTCGATGGAGACTTTTTTGCTCTGCGCCTCCTTGAACAGCGTTAGAAAGCCTCTTGGGCCACCGTAGCGTGGGTTGGATAAAACCAGAGCCTCTTCATCATCCACTATGGCGAGACGTTTCCCAAGCCTCGGAACCATTATCCTCGCTATTTTCATAACTATTCACTGCTGTGGAAGAGCAAGTTCTCCTGCGGCTTTGACGCGTTGATAGATTTGATAGGTTTCCATGAGCCCGTCCTTGACCGATGTATAGTGCATGTCTTTGATGTCTCTTCTAAAGGCCGTGTCATCGACAGCGTAAGCCACAGGCAGCGGGCTGTCGGCGTATGAAATAAGGTCACATGCGTCGGGAACTATTTTGCAGATGGTGTCGACGACCTCGGAGACGGAGACGACGGGGCCGCCTAGGTTGTAGACTTTTGCTCCGGAGGGGTTGGCGAATGCTGCTGCGACGAAGGACTCGGCAACATCGGCCGCGTATTGCATGGAGACTTTTCCACCGAACCTTATCTTGAAGGGTTTCTTTAGAATGGCTGCTTTAAGCGCTGTCGTCACGTCGGAGGTTACACCAACATCTCTTCCGAAGCCGTAGACGGTGTGCGGTCTCAGCCCCACGCTCGGTATACCGTTCTCAACCCAGTAAGCGTACGCCGACAACTCGTTACAAACCTTAAAGGCGCCGTAATGAGTTGTAGGCTTTAGCGGGGCATCCTCGTTCAACGGTTTTTCACCATAAAGCTCCTGAGGCCCATAAACAGCAAACGAGCTCGCGTACACGATGTTTTTTACACCACCATATTTTTTCGCCGCCTCGAAAATTTTCAGGAAACCAACCACGTTCACCAACCCGCCGTTGACAGGGTCAGCTCTACACTGTGGAATCTGTAAAGCGGCCAAGTGAATTATCCTCTCGACATCGTGCTTCCTCAACACTTTGTCGAGGTCTGATGCGTTGCGTAAATCGAGTGTTGTGAAGGGTAGAGATTCGGGGTTGTCTATCAGGTATTTGAGCCGCGAGGTGTCGAAGCGGATGTCTGATAGGATGAATTTGACGCCTTTCTGGTGCAGGTTGCGGACCACCCAAGCCCCTATGAACCCTGTGGCTCCTGTGACTAATACAGTCATGGGTTTATGTCTGAATGCTTGCTTTAATGGGTTTTGTGGCTATTGTTTATTTACCGCTGTATGTTTCATGACCTGTCATGAAGAAGAATGTGTTGAAGGAGAAGCTGCGGATGGGGAAACAGTGTGTGGGCTTGTTCGCCACTATTCCGAGCCCGGCAATAGTTGAGCTAGCGGCTGTCGCGGGTTTTGATTTCGTGATAATCGACCTCGAACATGGTGTGATTGATTATGAAACTATGGAGAACATGGTCCGGGCCGCCGATGTCCATGGCTTAACGGCTGTGGTGCGTGTGCCTGAGTCTTTCGAGGACGCTGTGTTAAAGGCTCTCGAAGCAGGGGCCCATGGTGTAGAGATTCCTCACATAGGGTCTGCTGCTGAGGCGGAGAAAGCTGTCAAGGCTGTCAAATATGCGCCTGAGGGGATGCGAGGCGTCTCCCCCTATACACGCGCCGCATGGTACAGCAGTGTATCTCCGCGTGAGCATTTCGCAACGTCAAACAGGGAGACGATGGTGGTTTTGCAGATAGAGGGGGTGGAGGGTGTTGAGAACATGGAGGCGATAGCTTCGGTTAAGGGTGTGGATGTCTTGTTTGTGGGGCCCTACGACCTCTCGCAGGCCCTTGGTGTCCCAGGAGACGTGGATAATGAGAAGGTTTTGGCGGCTTTGAAGAAGCTTGTGCAGATATGTATGCAGAAGGATGTTTCCGCTGGCTCTTTCGCGCCGACTATTGAGAAGGCTCGACAACTAATATCCCAAGGTGTAAAGTATGTGGCCTACTCCGTGGATACAGGCATCATTTACAAAAGCTTCAAACAGGCTGTCGACGAGATCGCAGGCAAGTCATAGAACTTGTTGGCTGAGATATGCTTTTTAGCGGCCCTTGAGCAACGTGTGTAGACATGGTTTTGGAGACTCGTATTGATGTTGTCGACGGGGTGGAGATTGATGGAGCGATTTTTATCGAGGGTTCGCCCACGGCGGGTGCGGCGGGTATTCTCGCGGTTAATTATTTGCGGGAGGTTTTTGACGCGGTGCTGGTGGGTGAGATTGTTTCGCCTCATTTTCCCCAGATTAGCATTATTGATGATGACGGTATTGCTTCGCGGCCGAAGCTTGAGCTCTATCTCGTGAACCTCAAAGGGTTAAGGCTTCTTCTTCTGAGCCGTGTTTTCCCCGTTGAGAGCAACGAGGGAAGCTATGAGCTCGCATCCAAGCTCTACCAGTTTCTCTCCCGCCACAACGTAAACGAGTATCTTGTTCTCGCCAGCGGCAGGGTGACGGGGGACGGCAGCGTCTTCGTCTCCACCACAAGCCTCGACCAGTCCAAGGCTCTTCTCGACGCAGGAGCCAAGCGGAGTCCCAGCCTCGAAACACTCCCCGTCGACAGGGTTTCAGGCTTTCTCATGCTCTTCTTCGCCCGCGACGGCAAAAAAGTCTCGATGCTCTTCTCCGACTCAGCCTCATACATCCCCGACCATCTCGCCGCACGCAGGCTGCTCGAGGTTGTTTCACGCTACCTCGGCATAGAGGTTGACTTCAAGGCCCTCGACACAGAGATTGAGAAACAGGCCAAAGCTATGCAGGAGGTTGAGCAGCTCGGCCTAACGGGTAGAAAAATAGCCTCGGATGAGAAGCCATCCAAAGAGCCTTTCTACATCGGATAAAAAAAGGGTGTTTTAGCTGAGCAGAGATGCTAGGGCCGAGGCTATCGGCTCGGAGAGGAATGATACGCCTTGGCTGATTACAAGCGAGATGGCGACGAATGTTCCGAAGAGCATATACGCGCCGGCTAGGTTCTTCTTCCGTATTTCCTCGAACTCGTTGACGTCTTTCGTGACTCTGTTGAGGATGTTGATGGCGACGGTTATGCTAAAAAGGGCGAGGGCCACGGCGAAAACCAGCTGAATCAACGCCACTACTATATCCACTATCGCTGTTAGAAGAGACATCGGCATGGATACGGTTTGTCTGTTTTAGAGATTTTTCACTGCTCTAGTCCTCTACACGTATGATGCAGCCCATGTAGGGTTTAGTCATGCTTCTGACACGGTACACGCCTGGGGCTTCTAGTTTGTACCGCCATTTCTTACCTGGCTTGATCTCCTCCGAGACAAAGAGGTACTCCGCGGGCCCCTCATATGCTTCAATAACGTGGGATACGTTGTCTTTGTTGACGAAGGTGATTTTGGCGCCTTTCTTCACAGATGCGACGCTAGGCTTCATGTAGATGTCCTCGACCAGCGGTCCGCTGCCCTGGCTCCATACTGTAAGCGGCCCATCGCTCTTGTTGATGATGATTTTCACACGCCGGTTGTCGAAAAGGACGGCTATGAGCGGAATAGGTAGGAGGAGAAACGGCAGGTAGAACCATGGCGGCAGCTCCAGCCAATTCACCTCACCCTCTACGGTTGTGGTCAACTGCAAAGTAGCGGTCGTCGTCGTGTTGCGGAAAACTGTGGCCGTCGTAGCAGCTGCGCCATCATACACCGTGATTATCTGCGGTGCCTGCATCCGGTCGATAACAGTGGTGCGGACGGTCTCGAACACGGTTTGCGAAACTCTCTCCGTCGAATACTGTGTCTGAGTTGTGTAAACGATTGAGGGGACCGTGGCTGTCTGGCGGACAATTTCTGTGGAGGTTGTTGTCTCCGTGAATCTGGATATTCTTGTCATCGTCAACGTCGTGGTGGAGGGGATAATCGATGTGCTGGTAGCGGTCCTTGTGACGGTGGATGTAGAGGTCACAGTTGAGGTTGAGGTCGTAGTGGTTGCGACGATGAAGGAGCCGGGGCAGAAAACCCCGTAAAAAGCATACCGAGTTGCTCCAAGGTCTTGGTCAAACACAGGGTCCCAAATAGTTTCGTCAAAACTGTCAAACCTCTCATCTGGCTTAAGGCCTAATGAAGTACTACTCCCCGGTGAAGCCAACAGCGGGAAGGTCACGTTGAAAACATCCAGAAATACGTACTCGAGTCTATAGTTGGCCGAAGCGCCCGCTAGATACACGCAGTCTCCATAGGTGTCGACACCCGTTCCCAAAACGTTGAAACCGGGACTTTCCCGTGCTCTTATACGGAAGCCGAACAAGGCTTCGCCATCAACCCGGTTGACCGCGAGCAATAATCCATGATATGGTGCCTCGTTACCGGAGCCCAAGTAATCGTTAAGTATGTAGCCAACTATGAACAGATGACTCCTTGAAACAGCCGCTGCAACGCCAAATGTAAACCATTCAGGTACATGCTCCCGGGTAGAATCCATGTAAACGTTCCAAACCGCATAAGCCTGTCTCCATAGGCTGTTCATACGTCTGTCAAACTTGTCGACCACAATACCGTTGTTGGCCCTATATTTTTGGGAGGTTTGGATAAGGTATATGTCGTTGTTTTCGTCAACAACTATTTCCAGGTTAGGGAAATATTCTTCAACTGGTTGGATGAGAGTTACGTTGGATGATGTCAAGCTGGTTTTGTCGAGTTCAAGGATGAACACATTCAAGCCCTCATTTCGACCTAGTTGGTTGAAGTCTGTTACTCCAGCTACGTATACGCTTGTGTCGCCGAGAGCTATAGATAATGCAAAATCAGTGCGAGGATTATTGATGTAATAGAAATCGTATGGACCTGGCTGCAAATACTGGTCGAGTCTCATGACGAGAAAGCCCCAATTCTCCGGCATGAACAATCCCACAAGCAGGTATACTCCCGTTTCATCAACCGCCAGATCAACTCCCTCACCATATAGAAAAGGCCAAAGGCCGATTTCCTCATAACCGGTTACGTAAAATCGATAAACACCTGTAAGCCTGCAATCGCTTTTCAGAAAAGCTGCTACATAAACAACTATATCTCCCAAACGGCTTGTCCAATAGGTGCCTGCGACAAGGACATGAGTCTCGTTAGCCTCCACGGCGGTAGCCGCACCAAAAACAAAAGACGGGTCCACAGGAAACTCTATCATCGTGCTGCATCGATGGCTATGATCTGGCTCAAGTATAGTTAGAGATGAAGATGGAAGTCCACTATCCGATGCGGTGTATCCTACTATGTATATTCCACCGTCATCAACCTCGATATCTATGGCCCCACTAAGTAAGGTCTTGTCGAATACATAGGTTCTAAGCAGGCCGTAGGCTGGGTCGGCTGTGGTCGGGTAAATAGTCAGCAGAACCATCAGTAATAGTGAGACTCCCCACCCCTTTTTCCCCATGTGGAAAACGTGGTTTTTCGGTCAGGTTTTATTTTTTGATTTTGAGTATGGGAATCATATTTTCAGGGTTTTACGGGTAGATTACTTCGTAGATGTATACATAGGCGAGGGATTGGTAGGGTGGGCTTGACTGGTATACGAGGCGGAAGTAGTTGAGTTGGCTGGGGTTGTAGAGGTGTCCGGGGCCGAAGGCTGTCTGTGTTGGTTTGTAGGGGATGAGCTGTCCGAGGAGTGTTTGCCAGAACCGCTGGGTGGGTTGGAAGTTCTGGTCAACGTAGTCGGATTCGCGGTAGAAGTGGCCCGTCTGGTTGGCTATCCGCAGCATCCAAATCCATTTGCCCTCGTCGCCGAAACCCAATAAGCGGCCATACGCCTGACCACCCTGCACAACAAACTGATGCGTCACATAGATAACCACGTGTGTAACGTTGTGTCGACGGAAAATCTCCATCGCCGTCCGCTCATCACTCATGAAAGCATGGGCCACATCACCTATCTGCGTCGAGTTGATTGTCCCGTTGTCGATAAGCGTGATTCTCTCACCGAGGATGGTTATCCAGTAGCCGTAGTCCCACCACGACGCCACAACAGCGTCCTTGGGAAGATTGTCCCTCATCCACGCAAGGGCCCTGACCCAGTCGGGCACTGACTGGCGAGCCGGGAAGCTTGATGTAACTATTGTCGCAGGCTGGTAGCCTTGGTCGATGGGAGACAAAGTGACGCGTGAGCCGAGCCCTCCATACACCGACGGCACAATCGAGATGAGAAGCAGAAGAACAAGCAGCACAGGAGTGAACGCGGCGAGACCTATGTTTACTTCTTCACCCCTTTTCTTCGAAACACGTCTCTGCGCAATCAAGTCACCGAGCCGAGAGAAGACAAACGCGTAGCCATGTCCCGCTATGAGCGCGACAGCAGGGGAGGCAAGCAGCGAGAGCCTCACCATAGATGATGCGAAATAAGCTGAGAACAGAAGAAAGAGTACTATGAATAGGTCGGGGTCCCGTCTCGTCTTGATGAGCTGGTAAACGCCTATGGGCACGAGGGCGAGAGTGAGGCCGAAGTCGGAGAACATGATGGACCATGTCGGGACCTGGTTTTCCGCAACGGATTCGACGATGGGCAGAGCGTCGCGGAGGCCTGGCAGTATCACGGAGAGGAACTTGAGACCAGGCACACCGAGGACACCGAGGCCCAGCAGAGCGAAGAATCCGACAGCAGAGAGGAGAAGAACAGTGAAGATTGTTAAACGCCTTGTCTCGGGCTGCTTTATCCGCGAAGCCGCCTCAAACACGCCGAGTATGAACAGGGCGATAAATCCTGAAAAGATTGTTATCTCACGGATGTAGCCGGGGCCGAGCTTGGGGACGGAGACCGCGATGGATGTGTATATGGCGAAGGCCACAGCCGTTGCGACGAGCAGGCTTCTACGGTATCTGCCGATGACTGCGAGAAATACGCTGAACAAGGGGATGAACGCGAGGGGGAATTTGTGCGCCCCCCAGCTCGCGGCCATGAACCCGAGAAACAATCCCGACAACAACGAGAAAACAACCGTGCCACGCAAGCTCCTCTTCTCAGAAATCGCAGCAAGATAGAAGATGTATCCGCCCAGCATCAAGGGCAGACTGAGGCTCTCGTCGTCAAACCATCCCAGATGAGTACGCCCTATATGCGCCGTGCTAATAGCCATGAACAGCGCGGCGGCCAAGCCTGTGGAGGTGCCGCCCACCCGTTTACCCAGAAAATAGATGGCGACAACCGTCAACACACCATAGACAACTGGAAGAACTGCGGCGAGCTCGAGGGTGTCGACTGTTATGCCGAGGGATTTGAGGGTGAGGTAGATGAAGGCCATGGCGAAGGGGATGCCGGGGAAGGCTGTGCGCCCCATGTCACGGCCCCATGGATACCATGACATCGTGTCATGCCAGTTGAAGAACTCTGAGAAACCGCCCCAGCCCCGCTCAATCACGAACAAAGCCTCCTTATACTGAACCCATGGGTCAAACTCGGAGAGAGCCACACCCCAGCGGAGAGGCAGCACACGGAGAACAAACGCCGTGCTCAACAACAGCAATAGAATACCCAGCTCAGCCAACCGATGCCTACCACCAAGCACACGGTCCACACGCCTCAGCCCAGACAAAACACGCCCAACAGACAAACCCGTTCCAGCCAAACCCCTACAAACACCAGACTAAAAACCTATTTCCAAACATACGAAAAGACTCTCGAATAAATACGAGCCTTTCATAGCAACGCAACTCATTTAAACCTCTGCTTTAAACCGATTCAAACATGAGAATGAAAACATCGCTCGCTGTATTTCTGCTGACGGCTTTGACGCTTGTTGGGATGCTGAGCGTGTCCGCCGAGGTTGTGAGTTTCCGCCGCTCCTACGGTGGCTCCGCTGACGACATCACCATGGACATCTACGTAGACTCCAACGGCATATACACAGTAGGTGTCACAAGCTCATTTGGCCCCAACACACCCAACGCGTTCCTCACAATCTTCAACAGCGACAACAGCCACCGCTGCAGCGTCGCCCTCGACCTAGGTTCTGCGGAGGAGGCTCGAGCCCTGACAGTCTACGGAGGCAGAATCATAATGCTTGGTGAAACAAGCTTCGGCCCCACTCCACCCAACCACTTCGTCGCCCTCTTCGACGCCAACTGCAACTTCGACAGCCTAAAGCTCATCGACATAGGCCCCGGCGAAGAAGTAACCGACATAGCCGTCGACCCGGGAGGCGGCCCAGCGTTCTATATAGTTGGCTATCAGATAGGGTCTGGCGCCTATGTGTCTAAGCTTGACTCGGGCTTCAACGTGGTGTGGGCTAAGACTTTCAGGGTGCGTGGAGGTGATGATGTTGCTAATGCGGTGGTTTTCTCGGCTGGACGTGTCTATGTGGCTGGCACATCGAATGATGGTAGTTCGCTTGAGATGTTTGTCTCGGTATTCGACATCAACGGCAACCATCTTGCGACGAGGGAGATAGGCGGGGCAGGAAACGACGAGGCACACGACATAATAATCTCAGGTGGGAACATCTACCTCGCAGGCAAAACAGTCATAGCGGGGAGAATGGATGAAGCGGTTTTGGCCCGTTTGGACTCGAGCCTAGCGCTACAATGGGTCAGAGCCTTCGGAACATCAACAGGTAACGAAATTGCCTATGGCTTAGCGGCTGCAGGTGGAACCATCTACCTAGCAGGCTATACAACAGGCTACGGAACACGAGACGTATTGCTCGCCGCCTTCGCCCCCGACGGAACATTCTCACACTCGTTCTTCATCACAGGCGGACCAACAGGCGACGACCAAGCCAATGCCGCAGCATCACTCGGAGCATGCGTGTATCTAGCGGGCCAGCATGTCAACCTTCCCCTCTTCTACGTCATAAACGACCTCCAAAACGCACAGGCCACATCGGTGTCATTAACCGTTGAAGCAGTAACCCCCTCAGTGGCGAATCTTTCTCCATCGAGCATATCGCCGCCCCCAAGCATTGCAACATACACCCCCTCAATAGACACACCAGGCGCCATCAACTCATTCTACTCAAGGTTCTGTCCCGACAACCTTGTTTCAACAAGCACAACAACGGTTACATCGACCGTTGGAACGACGACCACGGCCACAGCGACGGCTACCACCACTACAACTGCTTACGCGATAGCGACGACAACCATAACGCAGACCAGCTCAGTCATCCTTGTTTCAACCGCGACCAGCACAACAACCATCCCCGTTACAACGACTCAGACGCAGACACAGACGACGACAAACACCCAGACCGTGACAACCACGACAACAGCTACAACCACGTCCACAGCCCTAACCACGCAGACACAATCAACCACCCAAACCCTAACACAGATAACAACCGTCGCTTTCCCAGAGCCCGTCTCAACCTACATACTGCCCATGCTCCTCATCCTGATAGCCGTCCTCATCGCCACAGCCATAATCGTCGGCAGAAGAAGACAACCACAGCCACAGCAACCCACCTTCTAAACATACACATATTTTTCTTAATGCCTGCCAACAGTGGCCAAAAACTGTTCAGTGTGGAGATGCCGTGATTCTTGGCTGGAAAAATATTTTATCTGTCGCCGAGATACGCGATAACATCTATTTCGAGGAGTGCGCCTTCGCCAGGTATGGTGGCGGCTACCGTGGCTCGAGCGGGAGGATCCTGTGTGAAAAACTCGCTGTAAACCTCATTCATGTCCTGGAAATCCTCAGGTCTTGAGAGATAGACCGTCACCTTCACAACATCGCTGAGGCTTCCACCCTGAGATTCGACTATGGCCTTGACGTTTTGAAGAATTCTACGCGTCTGCCCCCTAACATCTTTCTCCTCTATTTTTCCTGTCTCAGGGTTGATGGCTACCTGGCCTGATATGAAGAGGAAGCCACCTGCCTTAACAGCTTGTGAGTACTGTCCCATCGGACGCGGAGCCTTGTTAGTAAACACAACTTTTTTAGGCATGATTGTATGCATCGAGTCTTCGCTTTTAAAGGTTTTTACGGATCAAGCGGGAACTCGTTGAGAACCTCCACACCACCCCTCTTGACTACATAGTTGTTTTCCAGCCTTACTCCCCCCACGTCCCCGAAGTATATTCCAGGTTCCAGCGCGCAGACCGTGTTCTCGGTTATGATGTTTTTGTCACCTGGTATGAAGTATGGCGGCTCCCAGGCCTCGAGGCCGAGAGCGTGTCCCGCATGATGCGGGAAGTATTTTCCATAGCCATGTCTATCTATAGCCCCGTAGACAGCTCTGTAAACATCGGAGCCAGTCGCGCCGGGCTTCAGCGCAGCCTCACCGGCCTTAAGAGCCTCCTTTAAAACCTCGAAAACCTTCTTCTGCAGAGCTGAGGGCACAGAGCCCACGACAAAGGTTCTGCAGGTGTCGGACCAATACTCCTGATGTGTTACCCAGAGGTCAAGTATCAAGGTCTCGCCCATTTGGAGTCTACGGTTTGTAGGCGGGCCTCCAATCTGTAGGCATCTCTCACCTGATACAAAGTCTCCGGAGAAAAACTGGAAGCCGCTCTTCTTTTTGACGAGTTCGGAATGTATTATTGTGTAGAGCTCCGCCTCGCTCCTACCTACGGTCGTGTTCTCCTTGGCTACACGATAGGCGTAGTCGTTCAGCTTGGCCGCTTCGCGTAAATTTTGAAGCTCGTCTTCGTCCTTACTCTTCCTCATCAATAGAATGTTCTCAGACACGTCTGTAAACTCCGCGGTAGGATACATTTTTAACATCTCATGCAATATCACCGCATCCAGAGCCCACCCCTCATAACCAAGTTTCTTAATCTTTGGCTGACGACTCCTCAGGGTTTTGACGGCTGCTTCTACTCCATGTATTGGATAGGGTCTCATGACATTGTCAAGGTTATAGTTTACGTACTCGACTATTTCGCCGCCGAAGGTTTTGGCTGCCTGTTCACTGTCAGATTTTCCAGTGACAAGTAATGGTTCTCCGTCGATAGGAATGAAGAGGAACGCAGGCATGAAAATTCTCGCCGTTATATATCCTGTGATGTAGTAAATGTTCTTCTGACTTCCCAGAACCACCATGTCAAGCTGCTGCCTCTCCATCCATTGCAGAAGCCTCCTCCATCTAAGCCTGGGCCCTTCGCTCCAAGGCATTAAACATCATCCACAGACAGCTAAGCCTGTTGATAACTTTTTAAGAACTATCGGAGGATGCTTCTACCATCCTCATCAATGGATTAGATTACCGCTATGCCAGACTCCTTGTCAAACACATGTATCTGATTAATATCTAGCCATACGTATATCCTATCACCTATCCTCGCTGAGAAATAGGGGTCGGTAACTGCTTTGTAGATGTTGTCTCCTACTCTGATGTCTACGACTGTCTCTGTTCCAAGAGGCTCTACCGCAAAGACCTCACCATCGAATGTTGTGTTCGGTTCTTTGTTCTTGAAAATTTTTATGTGATGGGGCCGGATACCCAAAACGAGTTCCGAACCGCTTAATCTGCTTAATGCCTCGGCATACTGGCTATCAAGCCTCACCTCAAAAAATCCACAGTCGAGGACAGCGTTAGTACCTTCTATCCGAGCACTACATTCGAAGAAGTTCATTGGTGGCGAGCCGACGAAACCGGCGACGAAGAGGTTTGCCGGTTTTTTAAAGACCTCCATGGGCTCGCCTACTTGCATAATTTTCCCAGCGTTCATCACTGCTATCCGGTCTCCCATGGTCATGGCCTCGACTTGGTCGTGTGTGACGTATATGGTGGTCGTCTTAAGGTCTTTCTGAAGACGTATGAGTTCGGCTCTCATGTAGACCCTCAACTTTGCATCTATGTTTGACAACGGTTCGTCGAGGAGAAATAGTTTAGGCGACCTGACGACTGCGCGGGCGAGGGCGACTCTCTGTTTTTCCCCACCACTTAGCTCATGTGGTTTTTTTTCAAGCAGGTGAACTATTCTAAGCATCTCTGCGGTTTCACGCACCCGCCTCATGATTTCCACTTTATCATATCCCCTTATGCGGAGCGGGAAAGCGATGTTCTGGAAGACAGTCATAGTGGGATAGAGTGCGAAACTTTGGAAGACCATGGCCACATCTCTTTTCTCCGGCGGCACATCGTTGACTAATTGGTCATCGAAGTAGATGTTTCCTGAAGAGACAGTCTCGAGTCCGGCTATCATATTGAGAGTTGTGCTTTTCCCACATCCTGAAGGACCTAAGAGAACGAAGAACTCCTTATCCTTAATCTCTAGATCAACTCCGTCAACAGCCAATGTGTTGCCATACCTTTTTGTGACATTATCTAGTTTAACTGTAACCAACCACTTCTCCAAAAGCGTCGCATTTCGCGAAAAATATAAAGCTTGCTAGCGGGGTAAAAATTGCTTTAAACTCCCAAGACAAAACTGCTGCCACCTATCCATAATCCAAACCCTTTTTATCACAAAACAGGCGGTAAGAGCACCGACTTGTAACCAGCAGCAAGCGGATGTTCTTCGCATGCCCTTTCTAATCAACATAGCAGCATCGAACAAGCCTTTGCCAAAGCATAGTTACATGTTTTCTGGATGCTGCCTGAACAGCACAGACATTATTGTGCTGCATCGGTAATTATTAGTAATTGATACCGTATCGACTATTACTGCTCTATTACAACGGCCCCGGGGTCCACTATCCTAAGCCTTACGATATACTTCTGTAATGCAATGGCTACGACTGCCGCCAGTGAGATTTGGAGCATGACTGCTGCAGCAAACATAGCAGGTTCGTTCTGGAAGTTAAAAAATCCTGATAGCTGAGCGTTGTATGTCGCAGCTGGCGTGCCCTGAGACAACAACCAGCTGAAGAAAAAGTCATTCCAGGAAAAGAGAAAGGCGATGACCGCTGTTGCCGCTATTCCCGGAGCAGCCATTGGGAGAACAACCCTATAAAAAGCCCCTAATCGGGAGCAGCCGTCTAGTCTAGCGGCCTTCTCCAAGTCACGCGGTAACGCAGCGAAGAACCCCATCAGTATCCATGTTACAATCGGAATCGTGATGGTGAGATGTATTATTATCATTCCAAGCAATGTTGCCCTCAGCCCTGTCTGCGAGAAGAGAAAGAAGTACGGTAGGGCCACGGACACTGGTGGGAGAGATCTGCTTGCAAGCAGGAATAGTATAAGGATGCTGCGGGCCTTCACCTTAAGTCTTCCAAGCGCATAGCCTGCAGGAACAGCTGTTGTAATAGTGATGACCATCACAATCGGTGCAATTATCATGATGTTAACTAGGCCTCTTAGCAATCCTTCATATCCCCCATAGGCTCTCAGTAAGCCATAGGGGCCTTGGACATCGTACCCAAGTATCCTCAGATACGCGTTGATATTGGGGTTTACGGGGTAGATGTTGCCCGCCACAACATCTCTCACGTCCATAAACGAAATAATTGCTAAACTGTAAATAGGCGCGATACTGTATGCAGCTATCACAACCCCTGCTAGATACACCAAGGCGGTTTTAAGCCTCATACTCATCTCCTAAATGTAAGCAGTTTGAAGTAAAAAATGCTGCCAATCATTACGAAAATCAACAACAGCCACGACATGGCGGCGCCATATCCAAAGTCTTGGGCGTTGAAGAATACGCGGAAACTGTAAAGTGTTGCAGGTGTTGAAGCGAACCCCGGCCCACCACCAGTCAACGCGAAAGCTAGTACTAGCGACGACGCAGATAGAATGGTTGCAAGCACAGTTGTTATGAGAACCGCATATCTTATAAATGGAAAGGTGATGATTCTAAATCTCCAAAATGCAGAAGCGCCGTCAACTTGAGCCTGCCTGTACAAGTCTTCAGGTATTGTCTGAAGAGCTGATAGTATGAAATAGGCGCCAATTGGAGTTATGTTCCAAGCATAGAAAATAGCCAACCAGTCGACGGCATTCACAGGATTAAGGAAGTAGATGGGTTTATCGACCAGTCCGAGGTGTAGCAAAAGTGCGTTTAGGAAGCCATAGTTTCTATCTAGAAAGAACCGACCCGCAATCGCTACGGCAAACTCCGATAATGCCCATGGAAGTATTACTAGAACTTTGAGGACCGGTGTTAACGCTGTTTTTTCATTTAGTACGAGCGCAATCCCTATACTTGATAGCATGATGAGCAGTACGGACTCTATGACGAATCTGACTGATACTAGAACAGAGTTTGCGAAAAGCTGGTCGGCAAAAGCTTTAGCATATTGCTGTAGCCCAACAAATGTAACAGTTTGCTTAAATAGACTAACATCATTTAGACTTAACCAAAAAGAATAAGCAATTGGATATATGTTGATTGAAAACACGAGTATTATTAGTGGGACGACCAGCAAGAGCGCTACTCCTGTATCGCTGAGTCTCATTGCTAGTCTTCAGCTAACCGCCGTGGAATTTTCTATACAGCCTGTCGGACTCGTTCCTAAGCCTTGTTACACCATCCTCCACAGAGGTTGTTCCCGCTACTATTGCTGAGAATATTGGGAAAGAGATATCGGCCCACTCGGTATAGAGCGGTGACTTGAACACGAAGGGTCTTCCCATTGTGTTCGCTATGTCGTCGAAAATCTTCAGAGTTTCTGGAGCCCGGTCTCCCAACCATTGCCTGAAGCCCTCCTGGACATCGGGGTGTCTTAATGTGTCTGTGTAACCTGACCCCAACGCGTCTGTTATAGCCCATGCAGTTGCTGTAAGACGCTCACCATCAGGCGTACGCCAACCAAGGAATTTTATCAACCGTTGTGACCTGAAATCATCAGTGGTCTTATTCGGCCAGCAGTAGAGACCGGTATCTATCACCCCCCATCCGCTTTTGGTGACGGGGACTAGGTTAGCCTTTCCTACAGGAATTCTGGACTGCGACGGGTCATTGAGAACTTTAAAGTAGTATAAAGCCGTGGGCGTGAATGCATATTTCCCTGTGACTATTGCTGACACATGGTCACTGTCACCAGCTTGAGCTAAGACCGTGGGATCGACAAGCCCCTCCTTGAAAACCTGCTGCCATGTTCTCAACAGTTCACCCACTTCGGTATTTGCATCAAACACCGGCTCGAATTTTTTATTGAACAAGGTCTGTGTGAGGTCAGGGTCGTTGTATACGTTAGACATTTCAGCCAAGAAGTCCCATGTTATACCATAGTTCGCGTTAAACCAGTGGGGCATGACAGGTGTGTCAGCTGCTCCCGCTGCCTTGATATCTCTAGCCATATCCCAGAGTTCGTCCCATGTCCCAGGCCTCTCACCCGCCATCCCCGCTTTTTCCAATATACTGTCGTTCACAACCGGCGCAGACCTAGCTGACCAGAAATAAGGTAAGCCCGCGAGCTTGCCGTCCACAGTACTGTATGCCTCAACAATGCTGGGGTACATTTCAGATTTTATCTGTTTTATTTCGGGGAATGATTCAACATCTCGCGTGAATCCTAGCTGAATGAGTCTGGCCGCCTCAAAAAAGTTTGCGTAACACATGTCTATAATATCGCCTGCTTGGAATTTTGCCTCGAGCAACGGGTTATAGTTTTCGTTAGCTAGATGTATCTCTGTCACTTTTTCGCCGAAATATTCCTCAAACTTCTTTACATAGGATGTAACGATATCATCACGGTAGTGCCAATGCACGAATTGAAGAGGAGGCCCGGATACGGTTGGTGTTCCAGTTACAGTCTGTGTTACTGTTCTGGTCACCGTTTGTCCTCCCCCTGTTACCGTGACAGTCTGCCCCCCAACAGTCACGGTTTGGGTTACAGTATTAACTCCAGCAGAACTAAAGCCTGCAAAATAGCCGCCGAGACCGGCTACTAAACCAACGCCAACCGCCAATCCCGCAGCAGCTGCATTGCTAACCGCTTTTCTTCTAGTTATCTTCTTGTTCAGAACATTTTGGTCAATCTCGTCTTTCACGCAAATTTCCCTTTATTTGGGGTTTATAAAGTTTTTCTATAATCTAAGTCGATCATCACTAAAGGGGAGGAGAAGAAAACTTATACAAAGAACAAATTTTTAAATAATTTAACCTAGGTAGTGTTGATGTTTTCAAGTATGAGGAGAGGTGATATCGATACACCTGCGCTTATTGTTGATGTTAAAGTTTTGAAGAGGAATATTACGGAGATGGCTGATTTCGCTAGGAGCTTGGGTAAGAAGCTTAGGCCACATGTAAAGACCCATAAAACTCCTGAGATCGCATGGATGCAGATGGAGGCTGGAGCCGATGGTATATGTGTCCAGAAGCTTGGGGAAGCAGAGGTCATGGCTGAGGCTGGTTTGGATGATATCCTCGTGAGCAACGAGGTGGTAGGTGTTCAAAAAATGCACAGGCTGGTAAAACTGGCCGAGAAGGTAAAGCTCTCGGTAGCTGTCGATGACGTGGAAAATGTTTCAGAACTCGGCAGGTTTTGCAGAGAGAATGGAGTTGAGGTGGGTGTGTATGTTGACGTGGATTGTGGGATGCATAGAACAGGTGTGCCGCCTGAAAAGGCTTGGCTACTAGCTGAAAAGGTAACGAGGACTGAAGGTGTTTACCTGGTTGGCTTGATGGGCTATGAAGGACACGCAGGTTCACCGACATCGAGGGAAGAAAGGCATAAGCTGATAGAAGAAGCAGTCAAAGCCACACTACATGCAGCGAAACTTATGAAGAACAACGGGATAGAACCGGGTGAGGTGAGCATGGGCTCATCTGCCACCGTTAGGGTTAGCGGCCGATATGAAGGTGTTACAGAGCTACAGCCGGGCATGTATGTTTTCAACGACTGGTATCTCGTGGAAAGGGAGGCTGCGACACAGGAGACATGCGCCCTGCATGTTCTCACAACTGTCATGAGTAAAACTTCTCCGGAAAGATGCGTAGTAGACGCGGGGTCAAAAGCATTTCACCTAGACATGGGCAGATATCCGGTGTGTGTGGGTGTGGAGGGGGTAGAGATATACAAGCTCTCAGAGGAACATGGCTGGGTTAAGCTATCAGGGAAAGCAGTTGACAAAGTTAAGCTGGGGGATAGGCTCGAGTTCATTCCTTACCATGTCTGTCCATGCGTCAACCAGTTCGATATTATGTATGGACTAGAAGGTGACTCGGTGACAAAGATATGGGAAATTAAGGCACGGGGCAAAGTAACCTGAAAGCCGCTTGGGTAAAATTTCTACAACCCATACCCGACCTTTAGCTAACACACAGGGGCTCAGCTTTTGAGATATGTTGGTAATTGCCAAATGGTTAGCGTACGCCTTTTATCCAACCATAGCTGATACTTCAGACCATCAATAAAACACTCACCTCCGCAAAGCACAGCTTAAAATCATTAGAAGTAGCCCAAACAATGTTACTCAAAATTTTAAATAAAGCTTTACAGTAACCCATGCTGGTTTTCTATGGGTGAAGAAGACCATGGTTAAGCTAGGTGTGGATGCAACTTTTTGGATGGATGACAAATATGAGATGAGGTTTCTCGGTTTATGTGAAAAGGCGGGCTTTGATTCACTCTGGTTCGGAGACCATTTCCTTCCGTGGCACCATTCTTTCAAACACAACTTCTTCGTTTGGCCGGTTTTAGCCGCCGCAGCAGAGCGCACAAAGAAAATACTTCTCGGAGTTGATGTAACAGTTCCTATCGGCGGAAGATATCACCCTGCTATTATAGCTCAAGCTATGGGTACTCTTGACAACATGTATCCAAGCCGTTTTCTGCTCGGCGTCGGAACCGGCGAAGCTATGAGCGAGAAAAGGTTCATGGGTAGATGGCCTCCTTGGAGGGAGAGGATGGAAAGACTTGTGGAAGCGCTCGACCTAATCAAAAAGCTGTGGAGTAGCAGGGACTACTTCGACTTTGACGGAAAGTACTTCAGCATGTCTAAGGTTTATCTCCACCTCAAGCCAAAGAAATCCATCCCCATTTACTTCAGTGCTATAGGAGAGAAGGCTGCAACATATGCAGGGAAATATGGCGATAGGCTGATAACTGCGAACACTCTGGAGAACTGTAGAGACAAGATTTTCCCAGCCTTTGAAAAAGCCGCGGCAGAAGCGGGGAGAAATCCGCGCCGAATCGAGAAAGCAGTTCTCCTCGAGGGAGCGGTCGTCGACATCGATAAAACCATAAAAAGAATTAAGCGTATACATGCCGGAGCAACGATAATGGAGAACTTTAACGAGGAGGATCCGAGGAAGATAGAGGAGTCTGGGCTAAGATTATCTGATGAAGCTATCCGAAACTATTACCTACTCTATGAAGATGTGGACGACTTGATAGATCACCTTGATCAATTCAGGAAAATAGGGGCTAACCATCTGATTTTCACGGATTTTAGTCCAAGACCAGAGAAAACTATTGAGATTTTCAGGAGGAAGATAATACCATACTTCAAGGGTGGCTAATGGGTGGGAATTAGTTCGGAGGAAACAGATATTATAGCCGAGGTGGATAGGTGAGTCGTTGCCTCGCATCGAGTATCTATATCTGGCGATAGCCAGTATTCTGTGGGGCTCAGGACATCCTGTAATCCGGTATATTTTAGCTGATGTTAACAGTCAGATGAACTCTCTCCATGTAGCGTTTCTAAGCACAGTGGTTGGCATGGTCATTTTGTCTGTGGTCTTAGCGTCACGGCATGGACTGAAAAGGTTGAAGATGCTTGGGAGACGTGGTCTAGCCATTGCTGGGGCCGTTGGCTGTCTACAGTATGGCCTATATCCGATATTGTCCTACACAGCCCTATCATACATTCCGGCTTCACTCAACGCAATCATAGTAGGTTCATCACCAATGTTGATTGCTCTTCTATCAAGAGCTGTATTGCGAGAACAGCTCAAGATGGTTGGCTACGGTGGAATTTTGCTGGCGTTCGCGAGTCTCTTTATCCTTGTTGGAGGCTACGGAGCGGGCTCGATATCCTTTCTCGGACTGGTGCTGTCTTCAGCGGGTGCTTTGGTTGCATCAATCTATGCTGTGGCTGGGAGATACTTGATGAGAAGCCACGATGCCTTCGCTGTTTCACAGTTCGGAACATCTGTAGGGTTACTGGTCCTCACATCCGTGACATATAGCCAGTCGGGGCTCGGCGGCCTCCTAAATTCAGACGTCATGGACCTGCTACTGGTTACATATTGGGGTATAGCGGTGACAACTGGCAACCTTCTTTTCTACCTAGCTCTCAAAAAGCTGGATGCAGCAAGAGCTGGCTCGTTCTTTTTCGTAAGCCCCATGGCAGCGGCTACTCTCTCAGTTATCTTCCTTGGCGAGCCTCTCACAGTATTGATGGTCTTGGGGATGGTGGCAACCTTGATGGGAATTAGGCTGACTCAGATGGCTGTGGTTAGGAAGGATGTAGTCGGTTGAAAGGCTGTTCTTAATGTGACCCGTATGTCTCTTTGAGGTAGGGAATAATTTTCTCCGCATAAGTGCGGAGGGTTTTTTCATGATCTAACCCTATAATGCAAATGGTAAGGCTTGTGGCACCTGCCCCCAAGAATTCCTCCAGCTTCCCGATAACCGAGTCTATGGGCCCAAAGGCGGCCACATCCTCAACAGCACTCCTCGGAACCTGTTTAACCATCTCTTCAAAAGACATAAGCCTCTCCTTATCGGTGGGATCTATCCTCTGCAAAGACAAGTTTTCCGGGACTTCCAATCCCGTAAGCTCTCTCAGAACTTCCCTCTGTTGGACAAGCATACTTTTTACAGCTGGGCTTACAACCCTATATGCGTTCTCAATATCTTCATCGACAGCCGTGTAGACTGTCACATCGATATCTATGTTGGAAATCTGTCTACTCGTCCTTTCTGCACCGTTTTTAACATCCAAGAGATGTTTCTTCAATGTTTGAGGACTCTCTACGCCGACAGGTAGCCATCCATCACCAACCATACCGACTAGTTCTCGTGTCTTACATCCGGCGGCTCCTATGTATATCGGTGGCCTAGGTTTTTGAACAGGCTTAATCTGAAGATATGCTTTCTTTAGGGAAAAGATTTCACCCTCGTAAGTAGCGGGAGATTTTGGAGTAGAAGCTAGTAGAAGGTTGATGACCTCGACGGCTTCGCGGAGTCTTTTGACGGGTTTTGTCCACTCTATTCCAAATGGACTTAGGTTCATCATCTCGCCGGCGCCGATCCCTAGAACTGCTCTACCATGAGTTAAAACATCCAATGTGGCTATAGCTTGAGCTATCTCAACCGGATGCCTTCTATAACAATCGGTGACGGCCGTCGAGATTCTCACATGCTTCGTGAGAACACCAAAGGCTGCTAGAAGCGTTTGGGCGTTGGGATAACTGACCTCAGCGTTTGGGACTATTACGTGGTCACCTATCCTCACATGATCGTATGAAAGCTTATCGGCGAGAATAGCCAGTCGCAATATTTCGTCTATTGTATGTTGAGAAGTTATGATATGACATCCAAATTCACGTAATCTATTCATAATAACTCACACCCGTTAACCTTGTCATTTCCAACCTCTCACCATCCTGACAGGTAGTGGTATGGGTGATTTCTTTTCTTGAGGCTTTGGTGGCTGTTGGAAAACATGGTCGATTCTGAGGATTGTAACAGCTGTCTCGGTAGCGGATTTCAGGCATTGAATCTTAACTATTGCTGGTTCGGTAATACTCGATTTGATAACCTCTCCTGTATAGCCATCTATACTACATAGCATGTTTGCGGCAATGCCGCTTCTTAGTTTACCTTTTACGTTAGCAGGGTCTCCCCCAGTGTTTCTCACCAGCCATAGTGGCAGCTCCTCAAGGGCGTCTGCAAAGACTTGGACAGTTTGCTGAATCTTTGAAGGATAGCTCAGCGCCAGTTTCCTCAACATATGGGCTATTTTGTATTCTATAAAGCCTCCACCAGCCACAACAGCGCCATTTTTTAACAGAGACTGGAGAAGCTTTAAACAATTGATGATCGCTCTTTTCACTTCGTCGACGACGAAGTCCCCAGTTCCTCTGACTAGTATGCTTTTAAAGTGAGGGTTGCGGCAGTTTTTGAAGAAAAGCCATTCATCATGGGCTGCCACTATCCTCTGGTCAATGCGGCCACAATAGCCGAGGGATTGGCTATTCAAGTCCCAAGGCCTCATTACGAGTTCCCCTCCGACTGCCATTCTCAACCGTTTCATGTCCTCAAGCGCTACGTTTCGCACAGCGAGAATTCCGCAATTTGCAAGAGGTCGTCTAAGCTCCTCCGCTATGTCGCCGCCACATAAAACAACGTTTACACCGATCCTAAGAAGTGGGTCAAGAAAATCACGTAGGTATGACAACCGCTCGCTGTAAAAGTCTTTTATTTTATTCGGAGTTGAGAGGACAACTTTCGTAAACATGTCAGGTCTTTTGATTCCCAGTTTCTCCTGGATGAAGGCAATCTTTGCATCTGTTATGGTTTTAGGCATCAAACGGTCCACTCCTTTCTTATGAAGTATCACACCATCAACAAGTTCAGAATCTTCTACAGATGCGCCTCTTCTTCCATCAACCTTTATCATGTCCAAATCGAATTTTGTATAACCGTTGACAGATTCCGAAACTCCTATCAAGGCACTAACAACTATCGGTGCCAGATGCTCTGCCCATGATAGTGGTAGTTTTGTTGCCAGATGATTTTTTGCAATTTTTTTCAAAGTGCTATAGTCATGGAAATCGATGTGGGAAGATTCTATATCGATTATTTTGAGAGCCTCTTTTAGAGCAAGCTGGTATCCAGTAGCGGTCAACGCTGGATGGATACCATTATTCGCTAACCGCCAACCTCTTTCCACAAGTAAGGCGGCCAAGACAACCGTGGTGATGAAACCATCGCCCCCTTCTTTTCTACAGGTTGTACCAGCCTCCATAAGCAGCTTAGCCACGGGATGGACGAAAGCAACCTCCGAGGATATAATTTCAGCATCCCGCGTTACCTTAAAGTCTCCGTTATCCATAAGCAAAAGCTTAGCCATACCGGCTGGTCCGAATGATGAGGAGAACAGATCCGCCACAAGCTTGGCAGCCGTAATATTTTCTTTCAGTACCTCGTATCCAGTGGTAATCCTCATCTACGAAAAGACACTGTTTAATTTTTTCTCCTTTTATTTAAAATTTTATCGGTTACTAGTTGATTCTGGTTTACGAGGGAAGAGTAGTCAAAAGTCTCGCCCCACTAAGTGTAGTTAGGTATATGAGGGGTTCACGCGACATGTTATTCAGCTGTGAAATTATTTTACTCGCATCTGTTGTTGCATAAGTTTAGAGCTTTTTCACCCATATAGACAGCTTTTCCCATCTGTTCTCGCTCAATTTCCAGCAGTCTGTTATACTTTACTGTCCTCTCGGAACGTGCTATTGAGCCGATTTTTATTTGTGGGCAAGCGGCTCCCACCGCCAAGTCTGCGATGAAACTGTCCTCTGTATCACCTGAACGGGCTGAAACAATTGGTTTGATTCCGAGTTGTTTGCAGAGCCTTATCGCTTCAAGTGTTTCGGTTAATGTGCCAACTTGATTAGGTTTGATGAGTGACGCTGTTGCCAGAGATAGAGAGGAACACATCCTAATTCTTTTAACGTTGGTGGCGAACAAATCGTCGCCGACTATCTGAACTTTTCCAGATAGCTTCTGAAAGAGATACTGCCATCCATCTAGGTCATCTTCTCCACATCCATCTTCAACGGAAACTATCGGATACGTCTCGCACAAGTCTACTAAGAAATCAACAAGTTCATGACTAGATAATGTAAGCCCTTCTCTAGAAAGCATGTAGCTACCGTCTTTGAAAAGATGACTTGCGGCCACATCCAAAGCAAGTGCGATATCTGTCTTAGGAGTCAACCCAGTCTCCTCAACAGCAGCTAATATGAGTTCAATGGCTTCTCTATGGTTTCTACAGTCTGGGCTGAAGCCCCCTTCATCTGCTAACAGAGTTGTGAGGCCTTTTTTCATGAGAAGCTGTTTGAGATTATGGTAAACAGCTCCAACATTCTCTAATGCTTCTACAAAGTTTTTGGCGCCGATGGGTATTATGAGGAGGTCTTGGATATCCAGGTTCCAAGCAGCGTGATGGCCGCCGCTTATTATATTAACCATCGGTGTTGGTATTATATCTTTTTCTACGCCCGCCAACCTCCCGATCAGATAATAAAGAGGTATCTTTTCGTATGCGGCTATAGCACGCGCCGTAGCTAAAGAGACTGACAGAATTGCGTTGGCACCGAGTTTTGATTTATTTTCTGTACCATCGAGGTCCAACAGTATGTTGTCAACTTTTGCCACATCGGCCTCAACATTTATGAGAGCTGGCGCGATGACCGATTTCACGTTCTCCACCGCTCTCGAAACACCTTTGCCCATCCATCTAGCTCCGCCGTCCCTCAATTCGACAGCCTCGTGTCTTCCACGGGAAGCCCCGGCAGGGACCATTGCCTCACCCATAAACTCATGGTCAACCCAGACCCGTGTCTTTAACGTTGGCAATCCCCGCGAATCTAAAACCTCATACGTATCCACACGTGTTATACGCTTCAAAGTATCTTCACATATGAAGTTTAGATTATATGGCTTTCCTTAGTCACGCTTATAGACTTCCACGAACTTCTTCGCACAGTTTCTCAAACTCATTCACAGCTTTAATTATCATGTTTTTAGATAGGATTCTAACCTTAGCTCTCTTCTCTTCGTTGAGATATTCTACGGGAGATTTGCCATCAATCCTAGCCAGCATATGTGCTGTGAGGGTGAGTGTTGCCTCTTCTTCTAAGGTATGGAAATTTTCCCACCGCGCCGTTGACCAATATACTTTCCACAGAAGCTTTGCCGCATTTAGATGCGCTTCAGAGTTGAGGTGAATGGCCTTTAGAACAAGATGATTAGTGCAGAAGGCTATGTCAAAGACCGGGTTGCCGTAGTGTGCTGGCTCACAGTCTAGAACCCATATTCTGGAGTCGGGGAGAATGAGTATGTTTTTGGGGCTGTAGTCTCCGTGAACAAGAGATAGCTTGCGGCTTGTCAGGATTTGGGATATCTTGTATAGGTGGGGAGCTATGTCTAAGTGTTTCTTGGCTAGGTGGTTTATGTAAGGGTCTATCCTAAGCTGTATGAAGTTGGTGTCGTCCCAGAAGTCGGACACTATCTCAGATCTGTTGCTGGTTTTGGTGTGGATTTTGGCCAGAATCGAGGCTACCCTAATCGTCACCTCGTTGTCGACAACACCGTCCATAAGCAGCTTCTTCCACGTGACACCTCCCTCGCCATACTCGAGCACACATGAGTAACTCTCTCTGTCTTCCAGCAGAACCCGTGGAGCAGCATTCTTGTCCACAAGCTCTCTTATCACTTTAAGGCAGCCTGTCTCTCTGAAGATACGCCATCTATCAGCGAGCCACTCATCTTTGACCATCAGCCGTGGAAGAGCTTTTTTTACAACCCATTTGCCTTTTGAAGATGTAACAAGCACTACGTGGCATGAGACGCCGCCGCCGAGGGGCTTTAACTCGGGCTCCTCACCGCCTGTCAAGCCCCAGCGCATCACAAGCTCACGAATCTCCGAAATAGCCAAAGCTAATCACTTAACCAAGTTCGATGGGTTGTCCTATGGAAGCGGATCTGAACAGAGCTGACGCCACTTCAAGAGCTTTCAAGCCATCCGTAGCCGAGGGGGATGGGGAAACATCTTTAATGACACATTCTGCAAAGTAGTTTACGGCTTCACGGAGATTGCCGACCAATCTCCCGCCGACCTTGGGCCAGTTTGAAAGATCCGGCCTGAAAACACCTTTGCTGCTCACTATCTCAAGACCGTGTGACTGAAGATCCACATAGACAGCCCCCTCAGTCCCTATGACATGAAACCTCGAATCTAGCCAGTGTGGGCTTGTGCTGGGTAAAACCCAACTCGTCTCCAGAGCAGCGGCCGAGCCACCGCTGTATTGTATTATGGCAAGATACGCATCCTCTAAGCCAGTTTTCTCCAAGACCTTCTTGACACCAACGCAGTAGACTTTTTTGGGCTCGGACATGGTAAAGAGGTTGCACATATCTATGTCATGTATTATCACGTCGTAGAGGAGGTTGGAGAACTTGCCATATTTTTTCGCTGTTTCGAGCAATGTGGACCGCCGGGCCCATATTGTAACTATCTCGCCAATCTCTCTTTCCGAGACAAGTTCATATGCTCTGCGGTATCTAGGGTCGAATCTCAGTATGAAGTTGACCATGAGTTTAACATTATTTTTTTCAACCGCTGCAATAATTTTCTTGGCCTCTTGGAGGTCGGTGGCTATAGGCTTTTCCAACAGGATATTAACTCCTGCCTCCGTGGCGGCCACGGCAGGCTCAGTGTGTTTGTCATCAGGGGTCGCAACAGAGACCACATCCAGCTTCTCACGTCTCAGCATATCATGAAAATCCGAGTAAGACCTCACTCCCAGCTTGGAGGCAACTTCCGAAACACGTCCAATGTCGATGTCGGCTACAGCCACAAGCTCCGTCAACGGATTATCACGATACGCCTCAGCATGCAACACGCCGAAGGAGCCGACACCTATGACACCTGCCCTTAACACGCGCAAGACTTGCCGCCATCTATCCTTTTTGTTCTGTCAAATTAAGTTTGCCCATCATACATTCATGCTTGTCTGTCTATTAGTTGTCGATAAATGGGAATGGAGCGTCCGGGGCATTAAGAAGTTTCAGATTTTCTACGGCTTTCTCCAGATTATCCCGACGCTGTATTTTGTCTCTAAGGAGGCCCCACCATCCAGCGTTACATGCGTCCCATGCTTAACCTGCTCCGGTAACCCTGCGGGGTAGCTGGTGCATGGCTCAAGCGCTATGTTCCAAGCCCTGCCATACCATGGATAGTCTGGCGTGTTATAATTCTGCCAAAACCAAAGATACCTGAAAATCGACACATCCCATATCATCTCGAAGCCCAAGCCCAGCCTCCTATTCCAAATTAGGTATCTTCCCGTCGAGAGACCATGAATGAAAGATGTTTCCTCGGCTACTATTTGTCTAGAGGGGATAATACTAAGGTCTACTTCTACACCATTTCTGTCCAGTACATGGGGCCACTCATATTCACCAGTCCGAAGCCTGCCAAGCGGATTGTGGTGTTCTTCTGGTACTATCACTTTGCATCCTCCGGATAGTTCAATTTTGACACCGGGTTCTATAAACGGTTCTCCGAAAGCTGGATGTTGGAGCCATGAATATTCGAGCGGCTGGTTGGCTGTGTTGGTCAGCTTTTCCCAAAAGTATATCATATTTTCTGTCTTTGTTATGGTGATGCGTTTCTCTAACTTGAAAGGATATCTTACTCCGTCAGTCCTCATGTAAGCGGTCACCTTGTCATCGCTTTCTTCCTCCAATATACAGGTCCACGGGAGCATGGATGATTCGCCATGAACTCCCATGCTTGCTCCTCTATGTGTTGTCGGATGACCTCCTGCGCTTGGGACAATATCTTGCCACCCGCCTCCATAATAGTCCAAAAACGCGCCTTCATGGTTTGGGTTAGGCATTGTGTCTACGAGTGGGTTACGCCACCCAAGCGGAGACTGCCACATCAGGTTGAGGTTCTAAAGGTTTGAATCTTATCTCCATTATGTCAGAACCTTTATCGAGAAGCGACACAATCCTCAGTGTTGGGTTTTCCATCACGAGAGTCCTCATACCTTTATATGTCCAGTCAAGTGACGCACGGCATTTCATGACCGATCATAGCGCCGGATATATTTAACCATCCAAATTATTTATATATCCCATGTAGCGGACAGAGGCATGGTCATACTATGGGCTGAAAAATCTTCGCCTGAGCTGGGAGAGCTATGCAGTCAAAAACGTGTGGCCATTTTTCCGATCGGGAGCACAGAGCAACATGGACCGCATCTCCCAACAGGCACAGACCACATTATAGCATGGGAGCTTTCCAAGAAAGTAGTCGAAGATGTAGACGCGCTGCTCCTTCCACTACTTCCATACGGTTTCTCCGACGACCACTTTCCCATGCCTGGCACTATAAGCATCTCCTCCGAGACGCTCAAAGCCATTATACGTGATGTGGCTGACAGCTTGTCAAGATACGGTATACGTCACCTCGTCATCGTGTCGGGGCACGCTGGTCATCTGGGACAGATTTCAGATATCACATACAGGCTCAATCTATCGTACCCTGTTCAAAGTCTGAGAGTTCACAATATTTCGCCGTATAACACAGTACCTGTGGAAAGACTTGCTACAGTTTTGGAGGAGGACATGTTCATACATGCTGAGGAGCTTGAGACAAGCATTATGTTATACCTACATCCTCACTTAGTTGACATGTCCAAGGCCGTCAAAGAGCATCCTCCATTTATCCCAAAGGGGCTGACGACGCCAAACTTCCTCGAGGCAATAAGGATTGTCACAACCTCAAAATTCCTCGGAAGAGACTTCAAAACAGGTGTATGTGGAGACGCAACACTAGCATCTAGGGAGAAGGGTGAGAAGCTTTTCAAAATACTAGTAGAAGGACTTGTGGAAACCATCAAACATGTGACTTCAGAATAAGATCTATACCCATCTCTTCGCGTTCTCTCTAACTACCCTTAACGCGTTCAAGTAAGCAATTTTCTCCACATCACTTTCTTTAACTCCTCTGTTTAGCAGTTCATTCCAGAGATTGACAATTTTAGTTATATCCTCCAACCCATCTGGTTCGTCGACATTGAGGAGACCGAAAAAGTCTGTGCCGATGGCTAAGATGTCGGGGCCGAATTTTTCATAGATATACATGATGTGGTCTGCGAGACCTTTTAGCGAGGCATGGTCAGAAATGGTGGGTGGGATGAACGTAGCTCCAACTACTCCACCGTTATTCTTCAGGGCTTCGAGCTCTTCATCGTCAAGATTTCTCGCATGATTTCGAACGGATTTTGCGTTGGCGTGGCTGACTATGGCAGGGAGTTTAGATGCCGAGAGCGCTTCAACGGTGGTTCTCTTGCTAGCGTGGGAGAGATCCACTATTACTCCCATTTCGTTGCATAGACGTACAAGGTCTTCGCCGTCTCCGGTCAATCCGTAGTCTTTTTTCGACATGCATGTGGCTCCGTACTTGTTGTCGAAGTTCCATGTTAGCTGGAGCGAGCGTACACCTAGCTTATAGAAGATTTCCAGATCCTCAACATCCTCCAAAGGTTCTGCCCCCTCGATGGCTATCAGGAAACCTATTCTGCCATCTTTTCCGAGCTCGTCGACGTCTGAGGTGGTTAAAACAGGCCTCAAATCCTTGCTGTGCTGTCTCAGGAGATTGTTGTATGTTACTATGTGTTCGAGAGTTGTAAGAGTAGGTGCACGTGTTCTATATGCGCCGTAAAATCCCCCATACCCTCTCGCTAGCTGTTCAACACGCATCCTCGATATAGTTGGCGTAAGAGGGGCTATAGAGGAGAAGACAAGCTTTACGTTGGCACGCCTATACTTTGGGATATCTCCATGTCTACCGGACAAGTCAACATCGAAACCCATGGGTTTGAACTTTAGCCCCGCCCCAGCATGAACATAATAAAGTGAAATGTCTTCGTGAAGATCTACAAGGGGAGGTAACATGGAACTTTTTATGAGATGTTGTATATAACGGTTGTTGCATATTGGATTCATATTCTTGCGGTCCTGATCGTTTTCCATTTATTGACAGCAGTTGCATCAGAGGGATAAAGTTTAAAAACCATTTACGCAGTCTTTAAAAAATTTTTGGGAAAAGCTTATTTGTACCTGAGATTCGTAAAATCTTCGTGAAGAAAAAATCTACCCAAAATAAACGTGGTAACGAATTCCCGCAAATTCTCAACACCAACATGACAAGGAGGCATGCGATAAGCAAAGTGGGTGCGGCTGCAATAGGTGCTGTGGCTGGAGCCGTGATAGGTGGAGCTGGTGGATTTTTAGCAGGTTCGTCTCAAGCGGGTCCAGCGCGAACCGAGACGGTAACAAGAACTGTAACGCAGACCGTGACTGGAACCGTAACCCAAACAGCGGCGGAAAAGATTGAGGTAACATGGGGTATATGGAGCTGGGGTGTAGAGCTCGTCCAAGACAACGCGAACAAATTCAACCAATGGAACGACGATGTGTACATCAAAGTTGTTGACTATGGTCTCGACACATTCTTCTCGGGAATAAGCGCAGCGTATACAGCGGGCAACCCTCCGACAATCCATTACAGCACACCCGATGTTACCTACATCTACCAACAGAACGGATGGGCCATAGATATGGAGCAATACTTCCCAGAAATCCGCAGATACTTAGACGACATATTCCCAGGCTTTAGGACAGGGTTCATCAACCCCGACACAGGTCTGATGAGCGGGCTCGCATATTATGGAGGCGCCCAGCCCTTCATGTACAACCAACGACACTTGGAAGAGGCTGGAATAGATGAGCCGCCAAAAACTTGGGAGGAGCTTGAGGAGCAGGCGCGGAAAATCAAGCAGAGGGGCGTAAACGATGACCCCATAGGCATTTGGTACGGTAGCTGGGGTTTTGTCGAAGTTGGCATCTACGACTTTATGCTGGGCATGGCTGAGAATGACCGTGGCCCATACATGTGGGATGAGGACCTCAATCCAATATTCAACGACAAAAACTCTCCACTTTTCAGGTCTCTTAGGTGGCAGCTGGACATGATTCACAAGGAGAAACTGGCTTCCACCAAGGGTGTCTTGTATGATGAGGCTCAAGCAGTTAATGCTTTCGGATCTGGAGCCCACACTTTCTTCTGGATGCCTGACTACGACCTCGCGTTTGCCAACACGCCGCCGTCAAAAGAAGCCGGGAACCTGCGTATGGGGATGAACCCCGGAACCGGAAAAGTCTCAGCCATATACAGGACCTATCTCGTTTCCAAGGCCACTGCCGACAAGGGTATGAAACATCTAGAGGCGGCTTGGCGTGTTATGCAATTCGTGGGTGGAAGGACGAGAAACGGCAAACCTGACTTCGAGAACGGCGAATACTATGTATGTAGAAGGCTGAACAACGAGAAAGGAGTAGGCCCCATCTACATCTCGATGTGGGAAGATCCAAAATACGCTGACATAAGGGAGTCTATAAAGAAATGGGTTGACCCTGAAATAAAGAAACAAGTTCTCTTCAACACTTATGACTTCTTCAACGACCCAAGGATGACTACATGGTGGTCAGAGTGGTGGGGTTATTGGCAGGCTGGTGTGGCGAGACCAGCTATACATGACCTTATACTTGGGAACGTCGGCACCTCCGACGACGACATTCTACGTGTCCTCAACAGGTTAGCCGATGAATGGCGTAAGAAGAAAGCAGAGTCGAAGACTGGCAAGTAGGAGTAGAACATGCAGAAAGGAGACGTCAAATTCCTCCTAATAGGGCTTCTTCCAGCCCTATCTTTTATTTTTCCATTCACATTCTATCCCATAGCCTATGCCGTTTACGTAAGCACCCTACGCTATGACCTCAAGTATCCTGATCAGATAGGGTTTGCAGGTTTCGATAACTTCATCGAGGTTCTCACATCCTATTACATGGCAGACTCGGTGCAAGCTACAGTAATTTTCGTGGCTATAGCCGTGCCGATTGTTGTTTTGCTTTCGCTGGGTCTCGCTATACTGCTTAATCAAAACTTTAGAGGTGTAGGGTTCCTACAGTGGCTTGTGCTGGTTCCATGGGCTGTTCCTCTTGTGGACAGCGGAGCCATCTGGAAATGGATATTCGACGCCAATTATGGTATCTTCAACGCAGCTCTGAAGGCTCTTGGGTTGATTGACAGCTATGTGCCTTGGCTCAACCTGAGGTGGCCGGCTATGCTTGTTCTTGTTATGGCGTTTATCTGGGTTCAGCTACCTCTCCCAACATTGCTCTTCCTTGCGGGAATGCAGTCAATTCCGCAGGAACTTTACGAGGCGGCTGTCATTGATGGTGCCGGTGCTTGGGCCAAGTTCAAAACCATTACGGTCACATGGCTGCGGCCTTTCATGCTCATAGTGGCCGTCTACACCAGCCTCATGGCTATATGGACGTTTGACCTCGTTTACGTAATAACAGCAGGCGGACCGGGGAACTTCACCGCCGTGATATCATACTACACATGGAGTGAGATGTTCACATTCCTCAACTTCGGCAGAGCCAGCGCCCTATCCGTACTCGTGGTGCTGGTGAGCATAGGGCTAATAATCGCATACTTTAGAGCCCTTAGAATCGGGCGGTTAAGACTCAGAGCGTGATTAAAATGGACACTGGATACAAGTTAGCCATAGTCGTTTCCTCAGTCGTTGTAGCAGCTTGGATCCTTTTCCCGATTCTATGGATGTTCAGCCTAAGTCTCCAGACCGAGCCGGAGATACACTCGGCTCCGCCTACACTATGGCCTAAAAACCCCAACATATTCAACTATTGGTTCATATTTGACACCAGCAGTGCCATCGAGGCTAGATTGCAGGAGAGTGGAAGACTTTCCTTCCTTCCCGCTGTAGCACGGTGGTTCCCAAACGCCTTGGTTAACAGCGTGATAATAGGGTTAGTGGTAACGGTGATTAACATCATAGCGGCTACGCTTGCTTCGTACACCTTCACCAGAATAAGGTTTAAGGGCAGCGGGCTCCTCTTCTACATGTCTGTAGCCGGGAGGCTAATACCTCCAGTCGCAATAGTTGTTCCATATTACATAATCATACAGAACTTCTTCGGACTCAACCTCTTGGACACACTCTTTGCGGTCATACTTGTACACGCCGCCTTCACACTGCCAATCAACATATGGATTCTTAACACATATCTTTCAGCTATACCATCCGATATAGAAGACGCCGCAAGAGTTGATGGATATGGAAGGCTCGAGACACTATTCAAGGTTGTCCTACCAGTCATACTGCCCGGAATTGTGGCCATAGGAATAATATCATTCATGGTATCATGGGGGGAGTTCTTCTTCGCGTTCATGGTTACACAGACGCAGCAGAGTAGAACCCTTCCAGTGATAGTCGGGTTCATGGCCGCCCAGCCTTACAAACCCGTCGGCATTCTGATGGCAGGTGGATTGGTTGCCATGCTTCCCGCACTCGTCATGATCGCTGTATTCAGACGCTATCTCCTGAAGGGCCTTGTGGCAGGCGCCGTGAGATAGAGTCTAAACTATTGTCTCACCAGAGGAGGCGTCGAAGAGATGCATGCGGCTGGTGTTGATGTTTAGCCATACTTCAGAACCGGGCTCAACCCTCATGTTGGGGGGCAACAATACGGAGGCCTCGCTTGAGCCAAGCGAAACAATAGCATAGCTCTCCGAACCCATGTACTCAACGGCCTCAACGCTGCCCTTAATCGACAATCCACCCAGCCCTTCCTTAGAAATCTCGACATAATGTGGTCTAAAGCCCAACACGACTTTTTTTCCGCTGAATTTTGTCAAAACATCTGACAAGAAGCTAAGGTCTAGCTTGGCGAAACCGAGGTCTAGGAGAGTTTTCCCACCATCCACTGAGAGCTCGCCCTTAACTGTGTTTATCTGAGGTGATCCAAGATTCATAGCCACATAAAGAGACTTGGGCCTATGGTATACAGAGTCCACAGCATCATATTGTACAAGTCTACCTTTATCCAGGACAGCAATTTTATCAGCCATGGACATCGCTTCAGCGTCGTCGGGAGTGCTGAAGATAGCTGTTTGTCCCATTTCTTTCTGAATCTTCCTAAGTTCAACCCGCATGTGGAGGCGTAGCTTAGCATCAAGGTTGGTGAGAGGCTCGTCGAAGATGAAAAGCTGAGGATTCCTAACCATGGCTCTTCCAAGAGCTACCCTCTGTCTTTCCCCCCCACTCAAGGTTCCTGGCTTTTTCTCCAAAAGATGACTAATGTTCAGAATGGTCGCAACTTCTTTCACTCTCCGATCAATCTCATCATTTGCCAACCTACGTTTCCGAAGGGGAAAGGCGAGGTTCTCGTACACCGTCATAGTCGGATAGAGTGCGAAAGTCTGAAAAACCATTGCCACATCTCTTTCAGCTGGGCTTAAATCGTTAACAACCCTGTCGCCAATCCATATCTTTCCAGAAGTCACTTCCTCCAAACCTGCTATCATACGGAGAATAGTGGTTTTACCTGCCCCGGGTGGTCCGAAAAGAGCTACAAACTCGCCGTGCTTCACCTCGAGGGTAATGTCGTCGACAACTCTTGTTTTTCCATAAATCTTAACCAAATTCTCAAGAAAAACTCTAGCCAACCACGTTCAACCTCTTTCCAGTTTGTTTATCGAAAAGATGAATCTTATCGGGGTCGATGTAGATAGCCATTTCGTCACCAATTGTGGCAGCCGCTTCCCTGGAAACCACTCGGAATATGGTGTTACCAACCGACAGGTCCAGAATGTATCTGTCCCCTAGGGACTCTATTACGTTGATTTTTCCGCGTAGAACGCCGCCTTTTTCTCCTAATTCTGCCTCTATGTCTGTGGGTCTGACCCCGAAAACCAGCTCCATACCATCAGGCAGTGCCCTTAGATTTTTTCCCAGGAATTCCTCGGAGAGAGAGAATCCATCAAACTGGAGGAAAACCTTTTGACCGCTGTTTGAAACTCTGCAATCGATAAGGTTCATCGTAGGCGTTCCAATGAAGCCTGCTACAAAGGTGTTGATAGGCTTGTTGTAAAGGTTTTGAGGAGTGTCAAACTGCTGCAACACACCTAAATTCATAACACCTATCTTGTCAGCCAACGTAACTGCCTCCAGTTGGTCATGAGTCACATAGATTGTAGTGATCTTTATTCGGTTATGGAGTTTCTTAAGCTCTACCCTCATCTTCGCCCTAAGTCTAGCATCTAGATTTGTCAGGGGCTCGTCGAAGAGGAAGACTTTGGGCTCTCTGACCATTGCTCTTCCAAGAGCGACTCTCTGTTTCTCACCAACCGTGAGGCCCATAGCATCTTTGTCTAGGAGATGACTTATATGGAGAATTTCAGCAATCTCTTTAACACGTCTCTGAATATCCTGCTTCGACATTTTCCTCTGTCGGAGGGGGAACGCCATGTTGTCGAAGACCGTCATCCCTGGATATATTGCGTAGAACTGAAAAACCATCGCTATGTCCCGTTTATGAGGTGGAACATCGTTTACACGCACCCCATCTATCAAGATATCGCCTTTGTCTGGCTTTTCAAGACCTGCAATCATTCGGAGCGTGGTTGTTTTTCCACAGCCTGAGGGCCCTAATAAAGACGCAAACGAGCCGTCCGGGACTTCAAAGCTCAGGTTTTTGACAGCCTCTTGTTTTCCGAAGGTCTTGGAAACGTTGACGAGCTTTACTTCACCCATTTACACACCCTTCACTCACTTTTCTGATGCCTAATATTATGTCTTATGTGAGTAGAGGTAGACGGACAGGTTTAGCGGTTTTATAACATTCCAGTGCCGCGAAAGCTATTTCATGTGTCTTTATGGCGTCTTCGAGGTTGCAGTGAGATTCCTTGTCCTCAAGTATGCATTCGACGAAGTGATCCATTTGTGCTTGGAACGGGTGATGCGTTACATCAGCGCTATCGGGAAGTATCGTCGGAATGGTGATCCAGTCTCTCTGTCCCTGGAATTTTGTGGACCAGATTCTATTGTCTTTGACAGTTCCCTCGTCACCAAATATTTCCATTGGGAAGGTGTATGGTTGGACGCCGCCGAAGTTGACCGAAACCTTCCCAATCACACCATTGTTAAACTTTATCAGAGCTACTTCGAGGTCGTCGTACTCGAGTGGCGGCATGTCCTCCCATCGTTGTGTATAATAGTTCCATTGGCGTATCTTTCCTTTCCTTAGCCCACCCGAGTAGGCGAATACCTCCACAGGATCAGCCGCCTTGTAGTTTTGTTTCTCAGCAAACCAGCGGACCGCGTCTATGGCGTGGCATCCGCCGACCAGAAACGCGCTAACCCCTGTGGACTTTTTTCTCGCATCCTCATACCCAGACCACCAAGCTGCAATAGCACTCTGGTAATCAGCCTCAACATAGTAGATGTTACCCAGCATACCGTCAGCAATTATCCTCTTAAGAATTGTAAAGAGCGGATTCCACCTTAGAACGAAACTGACAACTGTCTTCACCTTCGCTTTCCTAACAGCATCTCTCATGTTCTTTATCTCCTCCAGCGAGTTGCCAATTGGTTTTTCAATCACTATGTGTTTTCCGGCCTTGGCGGCTGCAATCGTATTCTCCGCATGAACATGTTGAGGTGTACAGACAGAAACTATGTCCACTTCAGGGTTCTCTAAAGCCTTATGCAAATCATCATACAATTTAACATCTTTGAGCCCAGCCTCTTCAGCCCTTTTCCTCGCACTCTCTATCTTTCTACTCGATATAGCCACGACCTTTGTGTGGGGATTGTTTTGAAATGCTTTGATATGCTGTGTTGAAACCCAGCCTGCACCGTGAACCAGAACACCGAGCTTCTTTGTCACGCTGTTAACAGTTTCTTGCTGTTAAATAAGAATTTTGCCGTAAAAGAAGTAACGCTTATTTATCCTCAGCAAGGTCCTATACGCATATGAAAAAGCTGGGAGTAGCCGTTTTAGGATACGGCTTTATGGGGACAACCCATCTGTCTGCGTGGAAATTGGTAGAAGGCTGTGAGGTCGTCGGTGTTTGGGGAAGGAATAGAAAGAAGTTGGATGAGACTGCTCTGCACTACGAAGTTAAGCCTATCTACGAACTCGAAGATGTGTTCAGAGACAACAGGATAGACATAGTTGACATATGCACACCAACATACACGCATCATGAGTTAGCGGTTAAGGCTTTGGAGGCTGGAAAACACGTAATCATTGAAAAACCCATGGCACTAAGCCTCGAGGCAGCAGACGCGATGATTAAAGCATCCAGAAAAACTGGAGGCAAATTGATGGTGGCACATGTTCTCAGGTTTTTCCCCGAGTATATGAAAGCCAAGGAGTTGATTGACATGGGTATGGTGGGAGACATAGCGTCTATCAGAATGTGGAGGGGTGGCCCAGCGCCAGAGTGGAGCCCATGGTTCATGAATAGAGAGATGAGCGGCGGCATCGCTGTTGATTTAGCAATACACGATGTAGATTATGCGATTTGGGTGAACGGCGGTCTCCCGTCACGTGTTTATGCTAAGGTGGAGAACCTTGTGCACGGCAAGTACAATGTTGAGGATTTCGCACTCATAACTCTCAGGTTTCCAACTGGCTGCATAGCCATTATCGAAGCTAACTGGGCTTTGCCCAAGACATATCCCTTCACTATGAAAATGGAAATTGATGGTAGCAAAGGAGTGATTCAGCTGGACAACCAATCACCTATACCTATGAGGATGTGGACCAATGAAGATATGCAGAGCTTTAGCCCCGAAACCCTACCATGGAAACCGGGAGTTCATCCGTTTCCACTCGACCCTTTCTACCGAGAACTCAAACACTTCTCAGAATGCGTTAGAGATGATCGAAAACCGTTGACAGACGGAGAAGTGTCTAAGATGAGCCTCGCAACATGTTTAGCAGCAGTGGAATCATCCAAAAAAGGTTCAGCAGTGAGTTTGGCGTGACTGAAAAAATTAGAGTAGGGTTTGCGGGTGTGGCTCATTTTCACGCTGACAGCTACGTACAATGTTTCAAGATGATTCCTAACGTGGAAGTAGTAGGGGCTTTTGAGAGAAACAGGGAATTGGCTATCCAGTTCTCGGATAGATTCGGGACACAGCTCCATGAATCACTGCAGGCGTTGCTTAGAGACGTGGACGCGGTGGTTGTAGCATCAGAGAATGCTTTCCACTTCGAATACGCAGCAGAGGCAGTTGAGAACAAAAAGCATGTTTTATGCGAGAAGCCAATGACCATAGATCTTGAGCAGGCAGACAAACTTGTGAAACTTGTGGAAAAAAACGGCGTCAAATTTCAGATGTGTTATGTAATGAGATATCATACCGTTACCTCTCTAGCGAAGGGGCTTGTTGACGAAGGAAAGATAGGGAAGCTGCTTTCAATAATCGGAACCAACAAGCTAAACCGTTATCTTGTTCTTCTAAGGAACTGGTTCACCGATAAAAGATTATCCGGAGGCGGAGCAGTGATGGATCATACAGTTCATCTATCAGATTTGATAAGATGGTACTCCGGTTCAGAGATTGAAGAGGTTTACACAGAAATAGGGCGTAACGTTAATGAGAACTTGAGTGTGGAGGACAACTTTTTAACTACGGTGAGGACACAGAACCGTGTCATAGGACATATTGACGGTAGTTGGACGTACTCATCGGGGCACTATACATGGGGAGATGTCACGCTTGAACTTCTTGGAACGGATGGTGTGATTTACGTCGATGCTTTCAGACAGAACATCAATTTTATAGGCAACGAGAAGCCCTCTGATAGGCTGTCGTGGCACTACTATGGATGCAACGCCGACCTTTCTCTGGTTAAAGACTTTATAAGATGCATCGTAGAAGACACTCAGCCGCTTGCAGATGTTTATGATGGAAGACAGGGTGTTGCTGTTACTTTAGCGAGCTACGAATCAAGCAGGACAGGAAGAGCTGTAAAGCCTAAATGACCTTGTATCTCTCAACCGATTTCCTAAAGTCCTCACCACGTCTAATCGCCTCTCTGAACCCACTCTCCCTCCTGACCTTATCCTCCGCAGCAGCAACAACCTCCTCCGCAATCTCCTGAGGTATAATCACTACACCGTCAAAGTCGCCGAAGACAATGTCTCCTGGCCTCACTCTAACACCGCCGACAACTATCTCAATCTGCTTCTCACCGAATTCGACTCGACCTTTTGAATCAGCAGGAGTAAACCCAGTAGAAAACACTTGAAATGGAGGAGCTATTTCATAGATTTTTGGCACATCTCTAATAGCGCCGTCCAACACGGCTCCCACGGCACCTTTCGCACGTGCTGCATTAGACATCAGTTCCCCCCAACATGCGGCATCTTTCCTTCCACCAGTAGCAACCACCACAACACATCCATCATAGCAAACGTCGAAGATAGAAGCCAGCGACTCAACATCACGTTCCCCAGACTTGTAGGAAGAATACCAATAAGTGGAAACCGTGACAGCAGGGCCTGCAAGCTTCACGTCTGGGTAAAGAGGTCTAGGCATGCAATTAAGAACCTGATTAGTATACCCCATGTCATCTAAAACATCAGCGACAGCCGGAACATACAGAGAAAAGAGACGCTCGCTTAATCTACTCATAGCCATTATCACCCACATGAAACCATATAAATCTAAAACCTTACACGATTCACAGTTACCAGCGGACGCATAGCGTACTAACCTTGGAGATAATACATTTAAAGAAGCCGGTGTGATCTTGTCTCTTGTGACCGAGTTACTCGTTTTGTCAAAAACGGATTTGGAGAAGGTAATGTCCATGAAGGAGACTATTGATGCTGTGGAGAAGGCGTTCAAGGGTCTTGCTTTAGGGGAGGTGGTCATGCCCATGCCATACATTATCGAGGTGCATAAACACAATGGTGTCTGGGGAGTCAAGTCAGCACTGATAAACACACAAGATGTGGTCGCAGTTAAGCTCAGCAGTGGTTACTTCGACAACCCGGCAAAATACAATCTACCCAGCATAACTGGTGTAGTTGTTGTGGCGGACGCCAGGTATGGTGTACCTCTTGCTGTAATGGACGCCTCGATTATAACAGCCTATAGAACTGGGGCGGTGGCTGGGGTGGCAGCCAAATATCTAGCTAGGAAAGATTCCGAGATCGCAGCTATTTTTGGAGCAGGTGTTCAGGGTAGGACACAATTATTAGCTATAGCTGAGGTGCTTAAACTTAGTGAGGTGAAGGTCTATGACGTTGCTCCAGCATATGCAGAAAAGTTTGTGAAAGAAATGAAAGAGAAAACAGGGCTTGATATAAGGAAAGCCTCGTCGGTTGAAGACGCCCTGAAAGAAGTTGATGTTGTATCTACTGCTACCCCCAGCAAAACACCTTACATAAACCTTGAATGGGTGTCAAAAGGAACACACATCACCACTGTAGGCAGCGACCATAAAGGGAAGCAGGAGCTGGAGAACAAGATATATGATGTAGCTAAGGTTGTGGTTGACAAACGTGAAGTGGCTCTCGAGAAAGATTATCTAAAACCGCATCAGATCTATGCCGAGCTGGGCGAAATAGTTGCAGGAGTCAAGGTGGGGAGAACAAGCCCAGAGGAAATAACGGTGATGGATTCATCTGGGTTGGGAATACAAGACGCTGCAGCAGGTCTCGTAGCTTACCAGCTTGCAAAGAAGAAAAACATCGGAAAAGTTGTGGAGTTTTTCTGAAACCATCACGCGTGCACTCATTTTGTAGCAACTCAAGCTTCGTCTGATCGCCACCTTGGCGGCTTCGAATGGAATCCTTAGAGCTGATATGCTTGAACCATGTCAGCAGAGATGCCGTGGTTCTCAACGTTTTTTAAATGGCTGATGGACACGGGAGACTGGGATGAGTGATAGGGTTCGTCGGCTGATGGATGCTGTTGTTGAATTGGTGTCACGGCCTGGGTTTCAGGAGTTGGTGGCTTGGGTTGCGGTGGTTGTCTCGAGTGTTGTGTTGGCGGGTGTTGTGTATAACGTTGCTTCCCGAGTGGTGATTGGTGTGGCTTTTATCGGCGACTCTGTCAGGGTGTTTTATCCTGATACGCGGGTTCAGACGGTTGCTGAGATGATGGTTGTCGCGACTTTCTACATCCTCGGTTTCGTCGGCCTCCTTCTCTACGGGGTGGCTTTCAGCAAACGGTTCAGCCCAAGGGCCTCCCGCTACATGCTTCTCTTCAGCACCCTGCTCATCACACTCGCAGCCCTCGGACTAATCGGCGGATACTTATCAAAATCTTAGAACCTCAACACCCTTCTCCACTATCTTGAAGTAGATTTTCTGTGCCACAGGCTTCTCCTGCATAACCACCGAAGCGTCTCGTCCTTTCTGAACCTTGGCAACCACGTCAGACCAGTAGGTAACTATCCGGGCTGCGACGGGCTCCTGCGCATCGATGGCTGGAATGGAGTGGACAAGACCCACCAGGACTACGGAGATTTTCCTAGCGATTGCGAGGTTTTTCAGCAACGCGGCCTGCAGAGAGAGGGCCCTGTATACGGGGAGGTCTGTTGATGGTTTGCCGCTGAGCTCGAGCTTGTGCAGGTAGGTGAAGTCGTCGCAGACTATCAGCGAAGCGTCCGAGGGCGGGAAATCGTGCACGTTGAGCAGTGTTTCGAATTGTTCTCGGAATGTTCGGGGCTGGCTGATGTAGAGCTGGCTAAGCCTCTCAACAGGGAAAATCTGTCTAAGACGAGCTGGGTGGAGACGTGCTCCACAATCTATCCAGACAACTTTTCCACCTTTCTCAGCTATTTTCGCCGCCGCAGTGAGAAGCAACGCTGTCTTACCCGACTTCTCCTCACCATACAGCAGATAAGATGCTGTGGGCTTGAAGTCTGCTGTGAAAAAATCTCTGATGCCTGCCGCCGTCACCGTCTCGGAAAATGGTTGGACAAGTTATAGGCTTAACTTTTTATGGCGCTGGATTTTCTGGGCTGTAGCGCGGTGGGCCGACGATGCGGCGGATTATCCGGTTCAAGCCCGAGTATCTCGACCTTATTCTCAAGGGCTTGAAGACGTCAACCATCAGGCCCGGAGACGGCGGCGAATACGCCAAAGAGCTGATTCTAACAGATGGAAACCGCAGAATAGCCGCTGAGCTACTCGCCGTCGAGGTCATGACACTACGCGAAGCCGTAAACACACGCTATCGGCTGGAGGGATACAGCTCACCGGAGGAACTCTACCAAAGCATCAAAAAAATCTACAACAGCCTCGGACCCGACGACCCCGTAACCATCATCCACTTCGACCCAAAAACATAAAAAACCTGCCAAACATAGAAACAAAACAGGCGGCCGTAGTCTAGCCAGGTAGGACGGCGGGGCCCCGGCCCGCAGGTCCCGGGTTCAAATCCCGGCGGCCGCATACGTGGACAAGGTAGAACATCGCTTCGGTTTTTCATGGGAACATTTGTTCAAAGACGTTATCGCTGTGTCGGTTTTGTCTTGGTTGTGCATGCGGGGGGTGGGATTCGAACCCACGAACCCCTGCGGGAGCAGGTCTTGAGCCTGCCGCCGTTGGTTCTGTCCAGCTTCTGCTGGATGGGTTTGACCAGGCTTGGCTACCCCCGCTCAGATTTGTTTGCGGTGTTGCTTGATTTAGGCTTTTTCGCGGTCTTGTTCGCGTCTGGGTTTTAGATGGAGTCGGAATATTTTTGCGGGCGAGACAAGTCTTTGAGGTCAAAAACAAGGCGACCTTTCTCGGCTAGTTCTGTCCTTTCACTCGAGATGCTTTGCGAGTATTTCCTCGATTAGCCTACTCTTACCTATCCTTCTCCGTCCATGCAGTTCAACGGGGAAGGGACTTTTTGGAGTAGGTTCAGCTCAGCTTGCCTGTTTATGAATTTACTAATCGTGATTAGTGGAGGGTTTTTCGGGCGAACAACCGGTCAACTCTTTCGCGAACACATTATGTCCAACACTCTGTGAGCCGAGGTCTCTCGTCTCCTTTTCCAGCATGCTCGGTGTGCCGTAATCTTTTTCTATGATTAGTTAAGGCTTATATGGTGCATATATGTGTTGACTGTGGTGGTTTGATGGTCTTCGCGAAGCCTGTGTTGACGGTTGATGTGAGGGGGGCGATGTGTCCGTGGCCTGTGCTCAAGACCCGTGAAGCGGTTCAACGGATAAACGTGGGCGAGGTTATCGAGGTTCTCGCAACAGACCCTGCTTCGAAGCCCGACCTCGAGGCATGGGCCCGTAAAACAGGGAACCGTATCCTGTCAGTGGAGGAAAGCGGCTCAGACCCTGTTGTCTACAGGTTTTTGATTGAGAGGGTGAAGTAGATGAGTGAGGAGAAGACGCGGCTGGTTATTGTGGCGAGCCGGGGAACCGCTGACGGGTTGTATCCCGCGTTGATACTTGCGACAACCGCTGTCGCACAGGGTAAGGAGGCCGCGGTTTACTTCACGTTCGGCGGTATGAAGCTTTTGACCAAACAGATGGCTGAGACGATCAAGCCATCGCTCGACCTGGGCGTCAGCAAAGAGCAGCTGGAGCAGCTTCTCGCGAAAGGTGGGATGCCCAGCCTCGTAGACATGCTGAAGATGGCGAAGCAGAGTGGTGTAAAGATTTACGCATGCTCGCCAACCATGAACCTCTTCGGACTCAGGAAAGAGGACTTGGTTGATGTGGTCGACGACATCATAGGCGCGTCAACCTTCCTCGAAATAGCCTCGGACCCGAAAACGCTTGCTCTCTTCATCTAGCTACTCCAAAACCGTGAACGTGGCGGTCAGCACACGCTTCTCGCCGCCAACATCCACTTCTTTCACAAGCCTGTAGTCACCGGGCTCGATGTCCACGGGCAGCTCCACCCGTTTGCTGAGCGATTTCCCCGGCTCCAGATTATAGTAAATGAGTATCCATGCGCGGTCTTTCATCCACTCAACCGACACCCATTCGCCGTCTTGTTTTTTCTGGATGTCGTAGGGTTCGCCGAAGCCGATGGTCTCCGGTGTATTGTTGATAATTGTGTATGTCAGGGTTCGTTGACCTTTGTAAAGCTCTGTTTTATCCAAGACAAGAAAAATTTCCTTGGCAGGGGGAGCGGTGCCAAAGGGCTGGGACGATGTGCTCATGGCCAGTATCACCAGAGCAGCAAGCGCAAAAGCTGTAGCCGCGGCCGATATAATCAACGCCGTCTTCATGACGCTTATCTTTTCCCCGATGCTTTATTTCTAATTTTTAGAACATTATTTTCGGAGGGCTTTTCGGGCTTTTGCTATGCATCCTTCTTTTGGGCTGAAAATGGATGTGAAAATGATGTTGGCGACTGCTATGAGTAGGAGGATTTGTCCTGCGAGGCTTGTGAAGTTGTTGGCAAGCATTATGACTGGGACGGTGAGGGGGAAGAGCATGGATGCGATTGGGCCTGCGGCATACGTGGCTGCGTAGCCGCGTGGCGATGCTTGGGTGTTTGCGCGGTCTATTTTGATGCCGAGAGCTACTGGCAGTGTTTTGAATGGTTTTGGCAGGATGTTGAGGCGGACGATGTTGCTGAGGCCGACGTAGTAGTTGCTGAACCTTATGCCCACTAGTCTTCCGACAACGTAATGGGCCAGGTCGTGTGTGAAGAACCAGAGGAGAAGAAATGAGATGAGACCTGTGATTAGCCTGCCTCCGGGTATTTGGAGGGGCTGGAGCCAGAGCAGCACATAGGCTGCTGCTATTCCGAGGATTGATATCAGGTTTCCTGCTGTGAGGCTGATTTTGAAGGGGTCTTTATAAGTTGGTTTTTCACCTGCTCCGAGGCTGTGTTTGATGGCTTCGTGTCGGTAGGTGAGGATTTTTTTGAAGAAACGTCCTGCGAAGGGGTTGCTTGACTCGAGAACCATGTCCTCGACTATTTTTGTGCCGCCGTCCGCCGGTGTGGTGGTGATGGTGTGATAGAGTTTTCCGAAGGGGAAGTCAAGTGTCTCGTGGTATTGCTCTGTGCTGGAGCGTTCGATGATGCGGAAACGTGTCTGGTAAAGTTGGCCGAGTAAACGGAACGAGACCGTGTAAACATCCTTGTCCTGTGAAACAAGCTTCATCCCAAGCTCCGTGGGCCAAACCTTCCCCATGTTCTCGACGTTACGGAAAAACTCGTAAACCTCCTCAACCGGCCTCGGCACAACATACTCAAAACGAAAAACCCACTTCACAACCCGCTGAACACCACCTCACACTATAAACTTACCCCCACAACAAACTGTCGTAAAAACAGCAGCCACATCCAGCAAATCCACATAAAAAGATATTAACAATCCATGCATCCACAGCACCGTGGCCTCATCCGCAGTATTGCAGGTTATCGGAGAGCCGAAAAATTATAAAAAAGCACGCTACGTTTATGAAAATCAAGCACGTGAGGCCCTGCTCGCCGCGACCGCGGTAGCTGACATCACAGGCGGCGAAGCAATCCTGCTGGCGCCCGAAAGCCTCGTAACATCTCTCGAATCAGACAGAGATGAGGCACGCAAACTCCTCGAAAAACCTGAGATGCTTGAGCAGAAGGTGCTTGAACAACTGGAGAGGATGGGTGAAAACCATCCAAAACCTATGGTGAAAATTTTACCCAGCATAGGAAGCTTCAGTCAACATGAAAAAGGTTGGAGAATAAATGCGCAGGGAAGCTTCGCCGTCATAGAGGCCGCGTTATTTCTCATCATGAGAAAACTCGTCAACGAAGGCAAGAACATCACCATGGTTGTAACGAGCGGCCTCAACATCTACCCCGCGCTAGCTCTGAGAACCCTCAACCATATCCTCACATATCAGCTCCTCTCCAACTATCCACTGGACACAAACCAAACACCACAACACAAACTAGCATTCCACACCATACCGACACAAGAAAAAGAAGAAATACAAATCGAAACACACACCATAGAAACACGGGTGTTCAACATCTTCCCCCTGACAATTGACGAAATCGACAAAGAAATCTGCAAACTCTACCAACACGAGATGCGAAGCAACCTCAGATGGCATTTGTCAAATGGAATGAGGGCATTTAACTGCATAACCCGTAACACACCTCTGCCGCTCTATTATGAAAAGATAATAAACAAGATAGATCCGCGGGAAATTTCATTTCTCGAGGAAAAGGTCGCAGAGGACCTTAAAAACCGATACAAACCTGAGATACATGTAGTAAATAATGAAATCTTGATTAAACGGCCATCAGAGTTAGGTCTTTCTCTTATCAGGAGAGCCATGATGAGTCTTGCTTTGACAAGGGTGTTGATGAGGCTTGTTGATGAGGCTCGGCGTGAAGTTGATGATGATGGCTGGGTGCCGCTTGAAGCCATAGAAAAAATGTTCATCGACAAAATTTACGACGACAAACGCGAGTTTAAACTAAACAAGTTTCTTCTCGAGTCGGAGCTTTATAAGATCAGGGAAGGAGGGGGAGATGTTTATGGTTCTTCAATTAATGGGCATAGAGTGGGGGGCTCGAGCAACGAGAAGAGGAACTTTTTCGCCCATAGTGGATTTCTGCGAGACATGACAATTGTTAGGAAAGATGGTGAGAAAATTCTTCTCAAATACTGTGAGGAAAAGATGGAACGGGTTAAGGGCTGGCTGTTGGATTAGTGTTTTGGTGGAGTAATGTTGTTTTTTCTAGGGGTTGATTTGGCGGGTGTTGAGACGAGGCCTTCTGGGATGGCTGTTCTCGATGAGGAGCTTCGTGTGCGGACTTGGGTGCGTTTTCTCGATGCGGAGATTCTCGCCGACGTTGATGAGCTGAGGCCTGTCGCGGTGGGAATTGATGCTCCTCTTGGACTTCCACGTGGAAGGGCCAGCCTCGAGACACGGGGGCCTCCACATTTCAGGATATGTGATAACGAGCTGCGGCGACGTGGCATAAGGTTTTTCCCCATCACGATAGGGGCGATGCGTAAACTGACAGCCCGTGGAATAAGGCTCGCCGAGGAAATCCGCCGCAGAAACATCCCCGTCTATGAGACCTTTCCCGGGGGTGTGCAGGACCTTCTCGGCCTCCCACGCAAACACCACAGCCTCAAAGGCCTCGTCAAAGGACTCCGAAAACTCGGCGTAAAAAACCTGCCCCCGAAAATCTCGGCCGACGAAGCAGATGCTGTCACATGCGCCTACGCGGTCTACCTCTGGTGGAGAGGGTTGTGTGAGGAGGTTGGTGTGCCCGATGAGGGTGTGATGATTCTTCCCAAGCGAAGGCCTTGACTATTGTGCAAGTGGCTCAGGAGGCTCAGGCGGCTCCTCGAAGACCGTGGGCCACTCCACGGCGTTGCCTGCATCTCTCTCAGCCAGCTTTTTCTCTATCTGTTGACGAAGCGGCTCAAGCCATGGGGGTAGAACAAGACGGGAGCCAAGTGTTTCACGCGGCTCGTCTACATCATAGCCGGGGCCCTGTGTCGCCAGCTCGAGTAGGTTTCCATCGGGGTCTCTGAAGTAGAGCGACTTGAACCAGAACCTGTCGACGATTCCTGAGTTACTCCAGCCAACCGAGTTGAGCCTCCGCATCACAAGCCGCTGCGTCTCCTCCGACTCCACACACAAGGCTATGTGGTGAACCGAGCCACGGGCCACGTATCCATCCAAGTTCAGGGGGTCGACTATGCAGCGGAGATACACATCGCCATCCATGTTTAAAATACGCAGCACACCATTGGAAATCTCCACATCAACTATGTCGAGAAACTTCTCCAGAAACCTGCTGGTCAACCCTGGGTCGGATATGATGGGTGACGCGTGGTCAAACGCTGTGAGCCTCATGTCTTGAGAGATTGCCGTGGGCGTCGATGTCTTTTTGAAGAGTTCCTTGAGGTAGCCGGGGTCTGCTTCGGGATAGGATGTTGTCAGCTCGAGGAGGACGCCGTCGGGGTCGCGAAGATAAATGGATACGAGCCCGCCGTAAACATAGGGCCCTTTGGCGGCGATGTTTCGTTCCCTGAGAAAGTGGAACCACTTGGCCAAGGCCTCTGCGGAGCCAACCCTGTATGCGAGGTGATGCGGCGAACCGTATCCGGGATAGCCGCGCGGCAGCTCAGGCCATTCGAAGAATGTGATGGCGCTTCCCGTGGGCTTGTCCAAATTGGCGTAGAAGAGGTGGCGATGGTATATGTCGTCCTGGTTTACGGAGAGCTTGACGCGGCGGAGGCCCAGCACCTCTGTATAGAAACGGTTGTTGACAAGGTAGCTTCCGGTGACGAGCGTGATGTGGTGCAGGCCCTTGACGAGGTTTTCCACGCAGAGGTTTAACCTGATGCCTGATTTTAAGCCTAAACCTTGGAATAAAAGCGGAAAAGGCCATGGTTAGGAGGCTTAGGTTGGAAATGGATGCAAGGCTTATTCTATTCTTGGTGCTTGGTATAGTGTTATCTCCATATCCTTTCCATTCAACAGAGAGCCAATCTCGCTAACAGAAACCTCTTTCCTATTGTCTTGTCTTCCCTTTGAGACAGGGCGAAAACATCAACCCCACATCATCGTAAAGATCAGGCAGATTCTTGGGAAAACGTGTGTAATTATCGATTGGGGTGGCCGGGCATCAGCCCTTTCACCAACATCCTGCGCCAGACCACTCTCCTGAAGAAATAGGTTCAAGACTTCTTGAGGATATTTAACCCGCTTGGCCTTGGACATAGCTGTCTAAACATCTCTTAAGGTTTTCAAAAGATGAGAAATCATGTATGACCACGGTTCTAAACCCATCCCCAGTGACTCACCTCAACCATGGAGTCATCGTCAAAAGCCTTTCCAACAGAGTGTTGGGGCGGGGCGACGGTTACGTTGAACACCTTCTCCAACACTACGCCTTGGTATACCGCTACCGGCTTATCATAGCCGGCTACATGCATCTTCAACCTGGTTATGTTGAATACCCCCTCCTCAAGGTTCTTAAGCCTCAGCATGGCCCAGCCCCTGCCGCCGGCGTGGATGTCGCCACACCACTCCAGTATCTCCGCCACCACACGCCAGCAACCCCCCGTAGCCCTGAAGAGACATGTTGCCACAACACCGCCGGGCTGGAACCTACCCTCGCCATACCTAATCCAATAACCCATCATATCCACTACGTAGCCGTAGGTTCCCGGAGCTATCGAGAAGGCCGCATAGCCTGTTGCGTTTGTGACCGTGCTGACAGAGGCTGTATCGCTTAACTGGACGGTTACGGTGGCCCCGACTATAGGCCGGCCCGAGCTGCACTCGGTCACATAGACGTAGGACTGACCCTCCTGACCCATAACAGGCAGAGCCATAAGAGCCGGAATAAGTCACCTCATCCAAAGGGATGTGGTGAGGGCTCTAAGGATAAAAGGGAATAAAAATCCGACCCCCTATCCGAGGCCGTTATAGCCATCGCCACATCCTTTGCTCGGCGGATGGTCATCGCCTAAGCTTGTGGAGCTGGTCAGCGGGCTTGATAGGGAGATGAGAGAGCTCTATGCGACGCAGCATACGATGCGTGGGACACAAGCCCTACAGCATAGATGCGTAAAGTGGGGTGAGGGGTTCTGTAGGGAGGTTCTCGGCATGGATAAAAGTGTCAGAAGAATCATATGCAGCACTAGTAAAAATGGCATGCATGATAACCCGCCTGAGATAAGGAAACGGAATAATGAGATGGGTTCTGTTTAAAATATTTTTATTCTATTTGCGATAGAAGTGTACCACTCCATCCAAGGTTTAAAATCTTCCTTTTTTCCTTTACCTTCCCTTTCCCAAATTTCACCCGCCCTCATTACAGAATAATCGTAAAGTTCCTTTATTCCATAAACATTTGGAATACCATTAACCTCTTTTACTTGTATAGGAGTTTTATATCTCTCTTTATTAGAAAGAATAATTTGCCACATATTATTAGACAAAGAAATCATTATATCGCCATGTGCCCAATCCGGATGCCATCTACTATTCATAAACACGTTATAAACACTTTCCCCCAAGCTTTCTGCAGCAAGCTGTGAGATTAACTTTCTATTTTCTTCATGTATATATTCACCATTGGGACGTTTAGGTTTATTTAAAACGCCAAACCTAAACCATAGCATAGCAATTTTATCATAATTACTTCCATATTTTAAAATATCCGGAACATAAATCTCGGACCAATATTTATAGAGTTCATAACGGGGATGATCTGGCTCAGGTATATAAGTATTCCCTTCAATGTAAATCTTTTTTCTTTCAGGATTGTTAATATCTTCCCATACATAATCATGGTTTATGCTACTATTTTCATTTATCATTATCTTAGTATTGTAAATTGCATTTTGTATAAATTCATTCTTAATCCCAGTAATAGATGGTCTAATCGGCCATAAGTATAGGGTGTCATTTACATTTATATCCCTAAAAAGGTAAAACTGAAAATCTGCATGGCTAACAATGCTATCAGCCAATTTTATCAATGCAACATCTTCTCTTCCCATTAAATCCACAATTTCCTTCCCCGTTATAGGCAAAACTGTTTCGCCTTTTTCAAACCAATTTATTCTTGCCCTAACTCTAGGAATAATAACTTCATCCAATACCCAAAATGCTCTTACTCTATCACTCGAATAATTCAAATATAAGGATAGATAATTGTTTATTATTCTAGCTGCTTGCAATGCCGCACTATTAGCAAAAAACGGATATTTCTGTAGTTCGGGGATATTGTAAATCAAGTAAGGATAAAAATAGTATTTTGTCAAGTATTCTTTTGTCAAGTATTCTGCTGGTTCGGATAAATTGGCTAGAATGCTCGTTTCTCTGTTTAGTATTTCGGGATGCTGGGTAACCAAGGTTTGAAG